>JAJFTK010000033.1 GCA_021372945.1 Planctomycetaceae bacterium
CGAGTCTATGAAGGATATGATCACTTAAGACAGGCCGCCAGTGATGCATGGCACAAAGTGTGCCTGAACCCCGAAAAAATCAAATCCATTTGCCGAGCCAAATATGTCGAACGCGCATTTATTTAGGGGGATTGGTATAAATCCTAAATAAATCCCAAATACAAAAAGTAAATGTTCAAAACAGATTATCGAAGGCAGTGGCGGCAGCTTCTGGTGCTGACGGGCATTCACTTCGTGCTGGATATGTACCCCGGCGCGATGCATACGGTCTTGCCCGCGCTGCAAGCGTCGTTTCGGGTGGATGTGGCTGCCGGGGCGGTGCTGCTGACCATCTTTCTGATCGCCAGCAACCTGATCCAGGTGCTGGTCGGGCACCTGCGGCCATACGAAGCAAAGCCGCTGCTTCTGTACGTGGGGATCGCTCTGACGTGTTCGATCCTGCTGTTTGGGCTGGTCAAGGCCCAGGCCGGCGCGATCGTGTGGCTAAGTCTCATCGCGCTGCTAGCCGGCGTCGGCGTCGGCATCTCGCACCCGGAGGGCCTGCGGGCGGTGCACGCGCAGCACGGCATCAGCGCGGCGGCCAGTTCGTCCGTCTTTATGGCCGGCGGCGTGTTCGGCTTTGCGTTTGGCGGCATGGTCAGCACGCATCTATGGCAGCGCCTCGGCGTCTGGGGGATGGCGCCGCTGTGCGGGCTGTCGGCGGTCATGCTGGTGATCGCGCTGCTGGCCAGGATCCGCCTGGCCGTGGAACCCGGTGGCACGGGCGTTCTATCCTGCGTAGCTTCAGCGAAGAAGGGCTCGCCCGTGAAATGCGGGGATACGGGCGTCTCGCCCGTGAAATTTAGACCGGATACGGGCGTCTTGCCGGTGAAATGTGGGGATACGGGCGTCTTGCCGGTGAAATGTGGGCTGGGTGCAAATGCTGCAGAAGAACATGGGCGGGACGCCCATGCCACCAAAGAGGTGCCGTTTTGGGCGGTGCTGGCGATGGCATTGATGCTGACGGGCTCGGTGCAGATCGTGATGTGGATCGTGCCGCAGCATATCAGCCAAATGGGGGCCTCGCTGACCCAGGGCGGCCGGGCGGTGTCGTTGTTCAGCCTGGCCGGCGGCGTCGGCGGCATGTGGTGGGCCAGGTCCGCCGCCCGGCGCGGCGAGCTGCGGACGATCATCACCATGCTGAGCATCGGCATCGTGTTCGTCCTGCTGTACCTGGGCCTGATGCGGTTTGGCGCCCTGGCGACCGCGGCCCTGACCGCCGCCGGGTTCTTCTGTTTTGGGGCCTACCCGATGATGGTCGGCCTGGCGCGCACCAGCCCCGGCCCAAACCTCGGCCGCCGCATGGGACTCATCGTCGGCGGCACGTGGCTGGTCGCCTCACTGCTGCCCATGCTGCTGGGAAAACCCGCCGAGCTTTGGGGCACGACTTGGATCCTCTATTGTATCCCCGCCGGATTCGCAGGAGCACTATTCCTGGCCATTATTATCGCCCGCAGAAATCATTCAACCAAATAGGATCGTTTTGCTATCTCTGGCGAGCCTAAATATGGTACATTAATTAATGAATTGCCACGGACCTCAATGGTATTGGCGATTAGTTGATTTCCCATAATGCAGCCGGTGCCGCCAATTTCAAGCGCAGCATTTGGAAAATAAAGCAGGCCAGTCAACTGCAAATCAGCATTACCGACTATTAGTGCTTTGTCTGTATTCGTTCTACTCTGAAACATCGAAACGCCAGCGTAATCTCCAGACGTGGGCGGTGAAAGAGTTAAATCAGCCCCATTAATATTTACGGCGCCATCAACAATGTGCAAAGTAACACCGTTGGCAATAATCTCACATTGAGCATTTGCTATGTTAATACCATTGCCCAAATGGTATGTACCTGATTGGAGCACAATCTGGCCTGCGCCAGGCTTTATGATTCCACCGGCATAGTAGCCGGGTAGATACGTCGTTGGGCTGCCTGCAGGCCCGGCTTGTTTAATTATGGTTGTCGCTGTGGTTGTGCCATCTGGATTGAGAATTGCGCCTTTCGGCGTAGTACTATATGCGTCGGAAAGCTCTATGTAGGGGTCCTCAATTGGCGGCATACCGGTATTTATCGTCGAGGTCTCGTCTTGATAGGTAGGATCGAAGGATTCATCATTGATGCCGCCAACCAGATTAATTTCCGCTGCGTCAATATACGGAGTACCGTCAAGCCAAGCCGATGTTTCCATCGTGTTAGCATAAATAGACCCATCATTACTGACATTCAGCACGGCGCCGCCATGCATATACAAACCCACGTCGTCTTTGTTCGAAGGAACCTTCGGGGTTGCGGTTGATAAAGCGATGACCGCCGCACCCGATGCATTGTAGATCATTGCCGTGGCATACTTCTGGATGTTTGACAGCGTTACCGTTCCATTTGTAATAATACCACCAAAGAGCAAAGGTAAAGGTTCATTGGCCGCTCCGCTCTCAAGTTTACGAGCGTAGACCTTCATAGCGTTCGGGGTATTCATGGTGGGTACAAAGGGAATTGTGGAAGGATCGTCATCTTTAGCATACTGCATACGATAACGCCCTATAACAATATCTCCATCGGCAGCGTTGCCGTCATTGCGATTCAGGTCAACCGGCGCGCGCGCCGCTTCATTAGATGCAGCAAACTGGATGGCAATGTCGCGAGCACGCGAGCCATCAAGCGCATTGGGATCCATTACATAGCGTGAGCCGGCGAGTGAGGCGGCATCCGCAGAATTTTGAAGTTGATGACCCGTGAAGAAGACACGTGCGCTGTCTATTGCCAGGCCCATAAATGCGAGCAGGGCCATAAAGGAAATAACTAACCAGATGAGACCAATACCGCGTCGGATGTGATTGCGGTTTGATGTGCCTTTATTCGTTCTCATTTTCTTGCCCCTCTTTTTACAATTATAAATTGTCAATTGAAGATTGTATATTCAGTTTGGAAGTACTTCTATCTTTATCGGTTGTCAAAGTCTATCAATATAGGATTGCGGGGCAAAAAAAATAAGGGAAAAGTTGAAAGTTTGCCGCCGGAATGATGCAAAAGGCATCGGTAAAAATACCTAACGTCCGGTAAAAGGAACCGAATCAGTGCTGAAGAACAAGGGTTATGGGTCACATCGCGGCGGCAAGGAATATTCACTTTTAAGGCCCTGCACGGCTGTTTTCCTTTGACAAAAAGCGGTTTATATTGTACAATCGACGTCCATATAAAGCAAGTTTTTTTCACATCATAAAAGGACAAGACAAATTTTGCCGTCCGCCTTCTACTTCGCTACGGCGGACAGGCGCCGGACACAGAGAGCTCGGAGGATAACTAAAATCTTAAGGTTTAAGTTTGAGTGTTGAGTTTACAAAAATTCGTGCCTAAAGACTACTGAGTTTAGGTCTTTTGCTTATAGCAAAAGACTCAGAATAAGAATAGTTTTCGACCCAGAAGTTTAAAACGCTGATTTCGCTGATTGCACTGAGCGGACAAGGCCGGCGGGACGCCGGCGGTACCAAGCGGATAAGGCCGGTTTGTATGCTGGCTGGCTTAGGGATGACATAAAAACAATCACGGAAGGCAAATACACTTCTTTCTTATGAAAGGGGAAGAAAATGAGCATGTTGAAGAAATTGTGGAAGGATGAAGCAGGGTTGGAAACAGTTGAGTATGCTGTAATTGCCGCACTAATAGTCGTTGGCGCGATTGTGGCACTGAGGAGCATCGGAGGAAAGGTTCAGACTACGTTCGAAACCTTGGACACAAACCTGACTCCTGCTGAGTAATTTTACAGAGGTGCGGCAAAGGTTCATTAAATGATGCAAGAAGCACATGCCGTAATGATCCAGTGGGGCGTCGTCCTCGGCGCCTCACTGGCTGCGGCATTATGGGACCTCAAGGACCGAAGGATCCCCAATATGCTGACGATTCCGGTACTTGTGGGTGGTTTAGCCTGGTCGGCGATCCACGGCGGCGGTGCAGGTTTTATTGAATCGCTGGAGGCGGCAGGGCTACTAGCGCTGCCGTACGTGCTGCTGTTCGTGTTCGCCGGAGGCGGCGCGGGCGACGCCAAGCTGATGGCGGCGCTTGGGGCCTGGCTGGGCCTTGAGAACGGCATCGCGACCCTGGTCTGTGTCTGCATTTTTGGGGTGATCCTGGCCCTGCTCAAGGCCGCCTGGCACAAGCAGTTCTTTGCCGTGCTGGCCAACATTCGCACGATTATTCTTACCTTCATGACTTATGTCTTCACGCGCGGGGCCTGCAAAGCCAACGCGCTGGAAGTCGTGGGCCATGAACAGACGATGAAGATGCCCTACGGACCCGCGATTTTTGCCGGCGTTCTGGCCGCGGCAGTTTACCAATTTTTAGCCACAGATTAACACAGATTTTCACAAATTAAGTTCAGTAAAGCGAAGAAATCAATTTCGGATTTGAGGTGAGGAGTTGAAACCATGAAAATCTCGAAATTATACAGAAAACAGCGGGGGGCGGCGGTTGTAGAAGTGGCCGTCATCATGCCCATTTTGCTGATGTTGACGTTCGGAGCCATCAAATACGGCTGGCTATTTTACCGCCTGCAGCAGATCACAAATATCACGCGGCACGCGACGAGGTTAGCTATTCTGCCGTTGAAGGATTCAGATGGAGCCGGCGCGGGGGATTATACTGCTGTCATGGGAACAATCTCGTCTCGCATGTCTGAGATAGGCTTAAACGGGTTGTACACGGCCGAAGTTGAGAACATTGCTATTGCGGAAGGCGGAGCTGTTACAGTCTCGATCAATCTTCCCACTAGCTCGTCAAAAGTAGATATCTTGCAGTTCTTTTTACTCCCCTCCCCAAAGAATCTTTACGCTTCTTTGACAATGAGCAAGGAAGGGCCGTAGGCCGACAGGGTCAGAATATTCAAAAAATTGCCGGGACGACGCCGGATAAGCCGATAAATAAACGTGGGATCAAGTCCACTTACGAAAGGGAGTTTGCGATGAAATACACGATATTGCTGCTGGTGGTATTGGGGGTGATCGCCGCGGTTTGCGCCATGTTCCTGGTTCAGACGATGCGTTCGAGCCTGGCCGGCGGCCGGTCGAACAGCATGGTCGAGGTTGCCGTGATGAAAAAGAGTCTGCCGGCGATGTCGCGCATCACGGCCGACGCCATCGAGATGAACAAGATGAAACTCAAAGAGGCCCCGGCGGGGTATCTGGGCAGTTCCGCCCAGGCCGTCGGCAAGATATTGGCGATCCCGGTGGTGCAGGGCCAGGCCCTGACCGGCGCATGCCTGATTACGCAAGGCAGCGAGGCCCAGCTTGCGGCCACGATCGAGCCGGGCATGCGTGCCGTCAGCGTGGTCCTTTCGAACAACTCTGTTTCCGGCGGCCTTCTTTATCCGGGATGCGTGGTCGATGTTTTGGCGACGTTTAAGCTGTCCGGGTCGGGACGCAACGAGGTCAAGGGAGAGGCCATTTCCACGACGCTTCTTTACGGCATCCAGGTTCTGGCGGTGCAGGGCGAATCGGTGATCTCCGAGCCCGAAAACGCGAAAAAGACTGACTTGCAGCCCAAGGCAGCCAACCCGAGCAACCGCCTCTCCGTGGTACTCCTTGTGGATCCCAAGCAGGCGGAGGCCTTGCAGCTTGCGCTGGATAACGGCAGCGTGTCACTTGCGATGCGCAATCCGCTGGACCAGCAGAATCTTCGTTCGGAGGCTACGGTACTTAACCGCGGCCAGTTAAGCAAGCTGGGCTCGCTTCTGGGGACCACCGTGCGATCGGCCCAGCCGATGACGGTGAGCGGTTCGCCGGAAGACGGGCTCGTCATCGAGAACGGCCAGCCAACTGAGCCGGCGCCTTATCTGGGCGACGATGAAGCGGCCGAACCTTCAAGCTGGGGCGTGACCATCATCCGCGGCAGCGAAGTCAAAGAAGAAGAACTGAAGCTGGCCGAGTGAACTCGATACAGCTTAACACGGATTGAATATAGACCAGGACACGGGTTAACACAGATTAACACAGAATTCAAAATTTAAAATTATCAGTCTAAATCCGTGTAAATCAGTGTCAAAGAAAAATGGATTTTGCACAAGGGAGATAACGATGAGAAAGAGCGGACGAATGGATTATCGGCCATGGAAATTGTGGGGTTTATACGCACTGTTGGCGGCGGTTGTCTTAGCGGGCAGCGCCCAGGCCATCATCGCGGCGGCAGGCGATAGCCAGGTCATCACCATCCTGCACCGTCAGTCGCAGGTCGTGACGACGCCGTGGAAGGTGGTGCGCGTGGCCGTGACGGACCCGCTGATTGCCGATGTCAAGGTGCTCACGCCGGACCAGGTGCTGGTGCAGGGCCTGTCGGTGGGAACGACGGATATCCTGATGTGGAGCAGCGACGAGACGCAGGTGATGCAGAAGACGGTCAAGGTCGTGATGGATACCGAGACGATGGGCAAGACGCTGCAGATGATGTTCCCGACCTCGCGGCTGACGCTGGAGCAGTCGGGGGCGACGCTGCTGATCAAAGGCACGCATCGCAACGCCCTGCACGCCGTCCAGCTTCGTGAGTACCTGGCCAAGACCAAGATCGAATATGTCGATATGACTGACGTTGCCGGCGTGCAGCAGGTGCAGTTGCAGATCCGCGTGGCCGAGGTCAGCAAGAGCGGCCTGCGGCAGTTGGGCGTTCAGTGGCTTGCGGCGGGCAGCGATTTCATCAGCGGCATCGCGCCGGGCGGCAAGCTGGCAAGCGAGCTAAAGTTCGAACCCGGTGCGATCACCAAGTATGAGGCCGGCCCTTCCGTGACGGCATTCGGTGAGATCGTCAGCGCCGACCTGGTGTTTTTCCTTGAAGCACTGCAAGAGAATCAATATCTGCGGCTATTGGCGACGCCGACGCTGATCGCGCTCAACGGCGAAGAGGCCAGTTTCCTGGCCGGCGGCGAGTACCCGATCCCGGTGCCGCAGGGCGGGGCGGGAACCAACGCCACGACGATCACGATCGAGTACAAGGAATACGGCGTACGGCTGAACTTCAGGCCGACGGTGATGGGCGACGGCACGATCCGTCTGCACACCGCGCCGGAGGTCAGCGAACTGACTAACGTCGGCAGCGTCGTCATCAATGATTTTGTGGTGCCGGCTTTGCTGACGCGGCGGGCCGAGACGACGATCGAACTCAAGAGCGGCCAGAGCTTCGCGATCGCCGGCCTCTTGAGCGATTCATCCAACGCGATTAATTCGAGCATCCCCGGGCTGGGCAGCCTGCCGATCCTGGGACCGCTGTTTCGGTCGGTGGAGTACCAAAAGAAGGAGACCGAACTGGTGATCCTGGTGACGGCCAACCTGGTCGAGCCGATGGACATTGACCCGGACAAGGCGCTCCTGCCGGGAGCGACGCATACGGCGCCGACGGATTGGGAACTGTACCTGGAAGGCAAGATCGAAGGGCAGCCGGCCATGCTGAACAACGTCGATGCGCAATGGCTCAAAGAGCTTGGCCTGGACCAGTTGAATGGGCCCGGCGCCTGGGACAACTACGGCCAGCCCGCCCCGGCGAGCACGGCTGAACTATGATAATTTTGCCACAGATTAACGCAGATTTACACAAATAGAAAAAAGAGAATGAACGCGAAGAAAAGGAACTGTCGCAAGGAGTGACAAGCGGGAAACGACATGGGGGGCAAGCGGTGAAACCGAGCGAGAAACGTTTCTTTGAAAGAGAAAGAGGCTTGTTATGACTGCGAAAATCGACATCTTTTTATTGACGGGCGATAAGGACACGATCGTCCAGGTGCAGAGCGTGTCGCAAAACGGCTCGCCGATCCGGCTGGGCGGCGTTTTTTCCGAGCCGGCGGACCTGAAAAGCTACCTCGAAAAAACGGAGATCCAGGCGGGCATCTTTGATATTGACCCGGACCCGGAACGGCGGCTGAACTGCCTGGAGACGCTGATGCGCGAGCACCCGAAGCTCTGCGCCATCGTGGTCAGTAAGACGATGAGCCAGAACCTGATCCTGTCGGCGATGCAGGCCGGGGCGCGGCACTTTCTGCAAAAGAGCACGCTCAACAAGGAGCTGGGCGGGGTGATGGGCAAGCTGCTCCAGCACATGGGGCTCAAGCGCGCGACGGGTTCTGTCTTAACCGTGTTTTCAAGCAGCGGCGGCTGCGGCGCCACGACGGTTGCGCTAAATATGGCCATGGAGCTGCGCCTGACGAGCCAAAAACCGGTGCTGATGATCGACCTGGACCGCTGCTATGGAGCGGCGTCGGCGTACCTGGATATCGAATCGGATTACGGGATCGCCGACGTTCTGACGCACGACGGCAAGATCGACAAGCACCTGATCCAGTCCAGTTCGGCGTCGTACATGGAGAATTTTCACGTGCTGCTGAGCCCGGCGGGCATCAGCAACAGCCGGGTCAAGACGATGAAGACCGGCAACTTGAAGAACGTGCTGGAGGCCTGCCGCGAGGCCTATGCCTACACCGTGATCGACGCGCCGCGGCTGGACGATGAGACGGTCAATGAACTGGCCGAGCTGAGCGACTTTACGATCGTCGTGTTCCAGTTGACGATCAAGGACCTGAAGTTCGCGCGTTCGATGATTTCCTCGTTCAAGCAGCGCGGGCAAATGGATAAGGTGATCCCGCTGGCCAACCGGTTCCAGAAACGCAGCCGGCTGGTCGCGGTCGAATCAGGCAAGCAGGCGCTGGGCAGCGACCAGATGGTCCTGATCCGCAGCGACTGGCGCAGCGCGATGAATTGTCTGAATAAGGGCAAGACGCTGGCGGAAGCAGCGCCGCGTTCGGGAATGCGAAAGGATTTTTTGAAACTGATCAGCCGCATTCACCGCAGCGATAATGAAGGTTAGAGCGGCTGGGAGCTATGAGCGTGAGCAATGCTGAAATGACGGAATCGGAGCAGCCCAAGCAGGACATGCTGCACAAGATCAAATCCAAAGTGCACCAGCGTCTGCTGACGCTGCTGGACCTGACCGAGGCGCAGCGGTTTTCGGCCGATCGGCTGCAAAGCGAGGTGTCAACCAAGATCGACGTGCTGCTGGGCCAGGAAAAATACCCGCTGTCGGGACCGGACAAGCAGCAGCTTCAGGCGGAAGTGATGGACGAGATCTTCGGCCTGGGGCCGCTGGAACCGTACCTGCGGGACCCGCTGGTGAGCGATATCCTGGTCAATGGGCCAAAGCTTGTGTACATCGAACGGCTGGGTCGGCTGGAAAAAACGATGGCGTGCTTTCAGGATAATGCGCATCTGATGCGGGTGATCCAGCGGATCGGTACCAACGTGGGCCGGCGGATCGACGAGAGTTCGCCGATGCTGGATGCGCGCCTGGCCGACGGCTCGCGCGTCAACGCGATCATCCCGCCGCTGTCGCTGGACGGCCCGGCCCTGAGCATTCGCCGGTTCGGCACCAATCCCATAGATATTGCGCGTCTGCTGGAACTGGAGACGCTGACCAAAGATATGGCGTTTTTCATGGAGTCTTGCGTGCAGGCCCGCTGCAACGTGCTGATCTCGGGCGGAACCGGCTCGGGCAAGACGACCTTTTTAAATGCCTTGTCCCGATGGATTCCGGAAGGGGAGCGCGTCGTGACGATCGAAGACGCGGCGGAACTGCGCTTGCAGCGGACACACGTCGTGCGGCTGGAGACGCGGCCGCCGAATATCGAGAGCAAGGGGCAGGTCACGCAGCGCGACCTGCTGCGCAACAGCCTGCGCATGCGGCCCGACCGTATCATCATCGGCGAGGTGCGCGGCGACGAGGCGCTCGATATGCTCCAGGCCATGAACACCGGCCACGATGGTTCGATGACCACGGTCCACGCCAACAACCCGCGTGACGCCTTGCGGCGCATCGAGAACATGGTGAGCATGGCGGGCATCAACTACCCGGTCAAGGCGATCCGCGAGCAAATGAGTTCGGCCCTGAATATCCTGGTGCACATCGGCCGGCTCGTGGGCGGGGCGCGCAAGGTCCTGAGCGTCGCGGAGATCACCGGGATGGAGGGCGACACCATCTGCCTGAATGATATCTTTCGATTCCACCAGCAGGGCGTCGATACCGGCGGCAATGCCTTTGGGCGGTTTGAGAGCTGCGGCGTTCGCCCGCGCCTGGTCGAACGGCTCCAGGCGATCGGGATCGATCTGCCGGCGAATATGTTCCAGCGGCGCGTGCTGGAGACGAATGCCGCCGAAAAAGACAAACGCTGATTACACTGGTTTCATGGATAAAGGATTTAATAACGCAAGGAAATTGTATGTTGTAAATTGCAGATTGTAAAATAATCAATTAACAATAAGCAATATACAATGATCAATATGCAATTGCAGGAGTGTTATGGAACCGGATAGAACGCTGAATGTCATCGTCAGCCTGTCGGTATTCGGGCTGGCGTTTTCGATCTGGTGCATCGGGGTATTGATCTGGGTGGGACGGTACCTGCTGAAGCTCAAGGCCGTGCAGAAACGGCTGCGGATCGCGCCGGACGCCAGCGCGCGCTCCGAGACGCTGCGGTTGTGGCGCGACATGCAATTCCGGCACGAAGCGGAGCAATTCAGCCTGGAGCGCAGCCCTTCGATCACCGAACGGCTTAATTGCTGGGTCCAGGAGGCCGGCTGGAAGATACCCTTCCGGATGGTCGCGTTGATTGTGCTGTGCCTGGTCGTACTGGTTTTCCTGATCACGTACGGCCTCAGCAACGGCGTTTGGCTCAGCGTCGCGACGGCCTCGATCGTCTTCTACCTGTTCCTTCAATATGTGGACAGCCGGATCCTCAAACGCGCCAATCTTTTCGAGCGGCAGCTTGTCGATGGGTTGGGGGTGGCGGCGCGCGCCCTGCGGGCGGGACATCCGCTGGTGGGGGCGTTTCAATTGATCAGCGAGGAGATCGGCGATCCGCTGGGCAATTTGTTCGGCAACATCTACCATCAGCAGGCGTTTGGAAGCGACTTGCGGGAAAGCATTCGCGAGGCGGCCCGGCACGTGCGCAACACGGAATTCAAACTTTTCGCGACGTCGATCTCGGTGCAGCTTCACAGCGGCGGCAACCTGGCCGACCTGATGGACAGCCTGTCCGCGGTCATCCGGGACCGCATGCGGCTGAATAAGCGCATCCGCGTGCTGACGGCGCAGACCCAGATGAGCAAGACCATCCTGATCGTCATGCCGATCGTGCTGTTCATCATTCTCAACGTCCTCAACCGCGAGTACATGGAGCCGCTTTATACCACGCCGGAAGGCAACATTATGATGGTCGTCATGATTGCCATGATCCTGGTCGGCTCCTGGGTGATGAACCGGATGATCCGGAGGGCCCTGTAATTTTTTTGACTGGAAGTTAACTGGTTTTACAGGATTTTTAAGAAATTCTCTTATCCTGTGAATCCTGTAAATCCTGTCAACAAGAAAAGCAGTTTTAGAGAGAGTTTGAGGCTGATTATGCAGTTTACGAATGTTGAAATGTACATTTCGATCCTGGTCTTTCTGGCCGTCGTTTTGATCGGCGGTTCGGTTATCATGCTGCGGGCGCAGCGCAGGCGCCAGATTGAGCTGCGAATGCTGGGAACGTTCGAAGATGACCCGTTCCAGCAGAAAGAACAGGAGGCGGCCGGATTTCTAAAGCTGCTGGTGAAGGTGGGCAACTTCACCTCGCATGGCAAGGCCAGCGCCAGCTTGTGGGAGCAGATGATCCAGGCGGGTTTTCTTCACCCCTACGCGCCCGCGGTCTACACGGGCATCAAGATCGTCATGTTCATCATCGGGTTTATTATCTGCCTGGTTCTGGTGCTGCCCACGAACCTTATGTTCAGCACGCAGATGAGCATCCTGTTCATCGGGGCGACGGTGTCGTTCTTTTTGCCGAATGTCTTTCTCTATTACAAGCTTAAACAGCGTCAGCGTGAGATCTACCGTCACCTGCCGGAGGCGGTGGACCTGCTGGAGATCTGCGTGTCCTCGGGGCTTGGGCTGGATATGGCCTGGAACATCGTCGCCGATGAGATCCGCCAGGTCAGCCCGGTGCTGGCCGGTTCGATGTCGCTGACGAATTTCGAGATGCACCTGGGCATCAGCCGGATCGAGGCGATGAAGCACATGGCCGAGCGGACGGGCGTCGATGAACTCAAATCCCTGGCGGCCATCCTGATCCAGACGGACCGGTTCGGCACGAGCATCGCCGAAACGCTGAAGGTGTTCGCGCAGTCGATCCGTGAAGAGCGAAGCTTCGTGGCCCAGGAGGCGGCCGAAAAGATGAGCGTGCAGATGATCATCCCGCTGGTGCTGTTTATCTTCCCGGCGGTGCTGATCACGATGGTAGGGCCGGCGATCATCTCGATCGCCAGGAACCTGTAATTAAATTAAGAATTTTGAATGTTGAATTATGAGTGATGCATGGGTGCCGGTAGAGAGACCGGCTGGACCAGAAAGAATTGACTAAGGAGTATGGACATGAAGTTCACGTTAAGCGTTTTGGCGGCAGCGATGCTTTGCCTGCTGAGTGTGCAGGGCTGTTACGTAGAAGAAGAGGATGAACAGGTCGCGACGTCGGCGCAGGCGCCCGGGCAACTGCCGCCGGTGGTGGACCTGTACCGGGACCTGGCCATTCAAAACGCGATCATTTCGCAGCATACCATCTATCCGTATCATTTTGTCAATAACAGCGCGACGCTGAACACGCTGGGCCAGCGCGACATGGCGGTGCTGGCGGCGCACCTGGCGCAGAACCCGGGGCAGTTGTCTGTGCGACGGGGACGGACCGAGGGGCCGCTTTACCAGGCCCGCGTGGAATCCGTGAAGGCCCGGCTGGCCGAAGGCGGCGTTGACAACGGCCGCATCCGCTTGGGCGACGGCTTTGCCGGAGGCGAAGGCATGGACAGCAGCGAGATCATTGACGTGCTGGCCCGCAGCCGCGATCCGCTGACGCATACGGGAAGCGATAACCAGACATCCTATTCGAATTCGACACCACGCTGATTTGAACGGAGAGCTATGAAGACCACTTGGGTACTGGCGGCCGCTGCGCTGGCGGTTTGCGCGGGGTGCATGAATGATAGCAAGACGGCGCGGCCGGACTATACGAATCCGGCGCAAGAGGACCCAATTGACTCGGACCGGGCGCCGACCGCGCGAACGCTGTACGTGATGGCGCAGGTCAACATGTCGCAAGGCCTGG
Organism: Planctomycetaceae bacterium; assembly: GCA_021372945.1. GTDB lineage: Bacteria > Planctomycetota > Phycisphaerae > Sedimentisphaerales > Anaerohalosphaeraceae > 4572-13. The sequence goes on from JAJFTK010000033.1 coordinate 13,191, forward strand.
ATAAACAGGCCGAGGCCCTGCTTCGGCGGATCATCCAGGAATACCCGGATTACCGGCCGGCCTACAATACCCTGGCCGAGCTGCAAATGAGTCAGCGGCGGATCCCCGAGGCGATGGCGATGCTGGAGGCGGGGCTAAAGCTGACGCCCGGCGACCCGGTGCTGCTGAACAATAAGGGCATGTGCCTTTTGATCCGGCGGGATTTTGAGTCCGCGCTGGCGTGCTTCACGCAGGCGGCTGGAATCGTGCCGGACAATACGCGCTACCGCTCGAACATGGCCACGGCGCTGGGCCTCTTGGGCCGCCGCGAAGAGGCGCTGGCGCTCTATGAGCAGATCCTGCCCAAAGACGAAGCGCTGGAAAATGTCCGCGTTCTCTGCGACGGCGTGAAACCGCAATAAAACGAACCGCGGATTGCGCGCAAACGGTCATTCCGAACGATCCCCTCTCAAAGGCGATCGTTTTTTTTCGTACGTCACTTCCTCCTGATTGCTAGTCGGCGGGGACGCAGCGGCCATTGGCCCAGGCACAGAGCTGCGCGACGCTTTCAGCCATGGTGACGGAAAGCGGCGGCGAAGACCTCAGCGCCGCGACAATGCCCGCGGTGGTCAGTTCGGTTTTGGAATCAAAGGCCTCGTGCAGGGCGGAGATGACGGCCTGCTCGATCTCGGAGCCGGTGGAGCCTTCGGCGGCCTTGGCCAGCGCATCGAGATCGAAATGCTTCGGGTCGCGCTTGCGCTTCAGCAGGTGAATTTTAATGATCTGGCGGCGGGCCCGTTCGTTGGGGAGGTTCACGAAAAAGATCTCATCGACGCGGCCCTTGCGCAACAGTTCCGGCGGCAGCGCCTCGATCTCGTTGGCGGTGGCGACCAGGAAGACGGCCTCGCGATGTTCCTGCATCCAGGTGAGCAGCGTGGCGAACATCCGCTTGCTGAGGCCGCCGTCGGTGCTTTGGCTGGCGGCCGAGGCGAAGGCCTTTTCGATCTCATCGATCCAGAGGATGGCCGGCGACATGGCCTCGATCTGGCGCAGGGCCTTGCGAAGGTTGCGTTCGGATTCGCCGACGTAGGAGTTGTAAAGCGTGCCGCAATCGAGCCGATAGAGCGGCTGCTGCCAGGCGGTGGCGATGGCCTTGGCGCAGAGGCTCTTGCCGGACCCCTGCACCCCGAGGATCAGGATGCCGCGCGGCGGCGTGATGCCGAATTGCGCCGCCTGTTCGGTGAAGGCGTCCTTGCGCAGCTTGAGCCAGCGTTTGAGATTGTCCATGCCGCCGATCTCTTCCATGGTCAGCGGCGCCTGCACGTATTCCAGCAGGCCGTCCGATTGGATCATGCGGCGTTTGCCGGCGATGATGGTATTAACGTCGGCGTCGTCGAAGCGGCGCTCGGCGCAGACCGCGTCGCAGATGAGCCGGTGCGCCTGGCGGATGGACAGGCCGCGCAGGTTACGAATGACTGCTTCCAGGCCGTCTCTGGTGATGCCGATCTCCAGCGGCGTCTTGTTGTGGATTTCGCGCAGCGTGGTGCGCACGAGCGTATCGAGCTCTTCGCGTCCCGGCAGCGACATCTCGAACGTGCGGGCATACGAGCGGATGACGTCCGGCAGCTTGTCTTCGCTGTCGATGAGAATCAGGTGGCTCTTGTTGACGGCGATGCGATGAATGGCGTCGCGCAGGGCCCGCAGGACCAGCGTATTTGACAAATGGGTGGACAGGTCCAGCATGACATAAAAGGTTTTGGTGCCGCCGTCCTGGAAGGCGGCCAGCGCGGCCTCGGGGCTTTTCTGTTTTGGCGGCGAGGGGATCAGCGGATGCAGGCCCTCGCGGATGCCCAGGCCTGCGGACCAGATCTGCATGGGGTATTCGAGCTTGGCCGCGGCCCGCCGGACGATGTCGAGCATCTCGAATTCTTCGTTTGTCACGACGGAGATGCATGCGTATCCGCCGTGAATAAGGCTGATGAATTCGGCTATGTCGTCCATCTTGTTTTTGAGCTTCAACGAAGGATCCTCCGCAAGAACGCTGATGCATATATAATAAGGACAAAAGGGCCAAATTCAAGCGGTATTTGGAGGAAACACTAGATATTATGAAGCTACAGTATCCGATAAATTTTAAACTTTTTAAATAATGCAAATTTTTCTTCGGGCGCAAACGGCTGTTTTTGTCAATAGTGTACCGAAGAATGATTCGTTCATCGGTTTAGGATGTTGTGCATCTCCTAAGTTTTGGATAATTATGCAAAAATTAAAATTTTCTTTCCGGCGCAGATGGCTGTTTTTGTCAATAGTTACAGGAGAACGGTTGGCGGTAGTTTAGGATGTTCCGTGTCGTATAAATTTTTAGAATGTTCAGAAAATGGCAGGAATTTTTCTTCGAAACTGGTGAGTTATTCCACCTATTCATAGAGAAAATTGAACAATTTTGGAAAAAATCGAAGTTTCTGGCAAAAAGGGCTTTCTTCTCAATAATCAATAGAAATTTGCCCAAAAGATGCTTAACAAGGATACAACCCGTAACATTTTCGGGTAGAACGTGTCTGAAGGGAGGTGGTGTTTATGAGTGCAGAAGGATTAGTTTGATCTGGAAAGGCCGATACTATGCGGTAAAATGATGATTCAATTCTATAAAGGAAAAAGAAATGAAATCTATCAGAATGGGTTTATTTCTATTAGCCTGTATGTTGGGGTTGCTTGTGGCGTATCTATCCGCAAGTCCAACGATTCTTTCTGACAAGCAGGCCGAGTTGATGTTCGGCAGCGTAACTTGTGGCCCCTGTAGTTGGCCTATGCAAAGGGTGGATTGTCCAAAATCGCAGGATGCCCAAGGTGATTGTCTTGCGGAGCGTTCTCCTGGATGTGGCGGCAAGGCGGAAAACACTTCCTGTGAGCATATTCAGGGATGCGTAGGATGGCCCAATTGTGATGGAGAAAAGGACTACTACTGCGAAACTAAAGTCAGATAAAATGGTATTGATTGCATCCAGTCCCCACTTGTTGTGGGGGCTGGTTTAAAAAGTGCGTAACAGCGAACGAGGGAGGTCACTAAAATATGAAAAATATATTCATTTATCCTTTGTTATATCTAATCATAATCAATATGGGCCTTGCTCAGATGCAGCGAGAAGATATTCTTGCCAAATTGACAGCGAACAGGATATGGCAGAATTCTTACTCTATGAAAGTTGTCCTCCAAACAGAAATCACAGGACAAGACAATACTTATAGAAAAGAGGAATCAATTATTCACAAAGAAGGACAAAAAACCGAATGGTTAATTAATAGTGGCCTCTATACACAAGACAATGCTTTACGCGAACAAGGCTCCTTTAAGCGTTTTCGGATTATGACTCCTCAATACGATTATGATGTTCAACAGCAATCAATTTCAGCTGGTTGTTACGGAACCTTTGGGAACTACGTTCCTAAGGAGCAATCAGATTGGCTAAAGAATGAAGCGTTTGGCGGTTTTTTAGATGGAATAATGCCTGGCCTAGGTTCATCGGCAGATATTGTAGAAGAATTAGGAAAGTATAATGTCAAAATCAATGAAGACGAATTGCTTTGTGGCACATCGTGCATTCAATTAGAAATGAATGCGCCCTACGGAAAAGTAAAAGTCTGGCTTGACCCAGTGAAAAATTATAGTCTTCTGAAATATTCTCTTGAAAAAACGTCTCAGGATTTGTGGACAGATAAACCTCTTGCCGAAACAATTATGAATGAATGGTCAGTCGTTGTAGAGGATATTGAAGTAAAAAAAATAGGGGATCATTTTATTCCCATTAAAGGCACCTATACGAGAAAAACAATATTCAAAGATGGAAAAGAGAAGATAATTCGTTCCGCGACACAGCGGGACCAAATCGACGTAAACCCAGATTTCGAAGCAATGGGAGCGTTTAAGTTGTCCATTCCGAATGGTTCAATATTGTTCAACCGTGAAGTCCGCAATATACCATATGAATGGATAAACGGGGAATTGGTTCCGTACATTGAGGATATGGCACTTGATAGTCTGGATAGTATTGCCGCCGAACTAAATGTATCATATATAAAACCAACCAACAAGGATCCTGATAATACATCGTCTTGCGCCGAGGCTGTGCAGAAAATAGAATCCCAAACGGAAACTGCTGTAACATCTTCTCGGCCTACATCTTCATCACCAGCGGTTGCAGCGAGGAATCATCACTACATGTGGCTTATTGGAGTCACAGCCATTGTCGCGATGACAGGAGGATTGTTGGCTATGCGGTGGAGGTAATGATGATCTGCAAAACATTTTGTCTATTGACTTTATTCTCGATGGCCCTCGGCATTCTTCAGGCGAATCCGAAAGAAACGGCGGCCAAACTGGATGAGATAACCGCGTATGTGCCGTACTGTGGTGTCGAATGTCTTTATGTGATATTGAAAATGGTCAACCCTGACACCGATATTAAAGGGCTGCTCAGGCCGGAGTTTATCAGTTCAAGCGAAGGGTCTTCTTTGCTTGATTTAAAAACGGCGGCGATTTCGTTCGGAATGTCGGCGGAAGTATTTGCTAAGTTTGAGTGTTCCGATATTAAGGCTCTTTCGGTACCGGTTATTCTCCATGTAAAATCGGAACCTGAGAAGTCTAAATATGACCATTATTGGCTGTATACCGGTATGCGTGATGGCAAGGCATGTATTTTCGACCCACCAACTCGTCTTGAAACAATTCCTTATTATGAAGTTGCACGACGCTGGGACGGGACGGGGTTGCTTGTTTCGCCGACGCCGATAGAGCTCTCCAGAATACTTGCTCCGGCTCGAAAACGGTTTGCGATCTTTGCCGGCGTACTGCTTGCGGCGATTGTATTGATCAGGATAGCGGGGAGCTATTTATTACGCAGGGTTGAAACAATCAGCAGGCCAATCCGTCTAGGTGTTTCAGTTGTGCAGACAGCGGGCCTTGTGATGGTCGCTCTGTTTGTCGGCATGACTTACCATTTTGTCAACGATGCAGGGTTTTTGGCTCATGCCGGGGTGACCGAGCCGATAATCAAGGCGAACCTTGGAAAATTCATTCCCAAAGTAACGGCCAAGGATATCGTGGCAAACTCCGCCACCGCGGTCATTATTGACGCCCGGCGGATGCTCGATTATGACGCGGGGCACATAGAGGGGGCAATCAATATCCCGACGACACTTTGCGCCGAAGGACGCATCGCAAAACTGGCGGATATCGAAAAAAGCAGGCGTCTTGTGATTTATTGTCAGAGCGCCGGATGTCCGTATGCTGAAAAGGTGGCGGGCCATCTGAAGGAAGATGGTTTTAATAATCTTGCGATCTATAAGGGCGGATGGGTTGACTGGGAGCAGAGGAGCAAGCAATGAATCTGAAAATCAATAAGCACAAAATGGCGGACTTATTTTTCTATGGCGTTCAGGTCGCAATCGGGTGCATGTTTCTTTACAGCAGTCTGCCGAAGATTCGTCATCCCTATGATTTTCTTTTCAGCGTCTATAGCTATGAACTGGCAGGGCCCAAGCTTGGAATGTTTGCGGCTATGACGCTGCCGTGGCTGGAGGTCCTTGTCGGGATATGTCTGCTGGGAGGCGTTTTTGTCAGCGGTGCGCTATTGGTCAGCGCGGGGATGGGAGCGATGTTCACATTTGTCCTGGGCAGCGCTGTCTATCATCACTTAGACATTACCTGCGGCTGCTTCGGAGCATCCTCGACCGAAATCATAGGCACAACAACGATTGTGCGCGCAGTACTCATCGCCTTATTCAGTCTGCTTGCGTACTTCTGGATTATCATCAAACCGATTCGCTCGTAGCCAGCTGCCGGCTACGAGCTTCCAGCGTTAGCGTCCTGCCATTCGTCAAATCCTCAATTCGCAGCTCGAAATCCGAAACGAATTCGAATTTCCAAAACTCTAAATGAATAGGGTGGCACGGTCAAGCTCTGCTTGGCCGTGGGGGCACATGTACGTTGGCGTCTGAACCCCGGCTAGGCGGCCGGGCTAACAGTTATCAGAGTCCGTCATGACATAGCTCAGTGCTTCTGTAATTTGCAGCGCAAAGCATGTTCTCAAAAAAAGCGGGAGCCACGCTTCGCTTAACAGCGGAGGTTCGAAATGACCCTTTATGATCGATGCCGAAAATAAGGACAAAAAGACCAAATTCAAGCGGTATTTGCGCGCCGCCGGATCCTTTAGAACTGTCACTGCAAGGTGGCGTAGGCTTTTGAAGCGATTTACGGATAGGAATGCGAGATGTATTCGATTAAGATATTGGCATCGATACTGATTTTAACAGCTTCGATCGGAAAAGGAGCGGCTGTGCAGCCAAATGAGAGAACACCCGAAAAGGGCCCCAAATACGAGCTTGCAACGTTTGCGGCAGGGTGCTTCTGGGGCGTGGAGTATGCCTTCAGCCAGGTGCCCGGCGTAAAGAACACGCAAGTCGGGTTCATGGGCGGCGACGTGAAAAACCCGAGCTACCGGCGGGTATGCGTGGGTGATACCGGGCATGCGGAGGTGGTGCAGATTCAATTTGATCCCAACCTCATCAGCTACGAGAAGTTAGTGCGGATATTCTTCTTGATCCACGATCCGACGACGCTCAATCGGCAGGGGCCGGACGTTGGCGAGCAGTACCGGTCGGCGGTATTTGCGCATGGGGACGAGCAGCTAAAGACGGCGCTTGCGGTGAAGGAGAAGCTGGGCAAGTCGAGCCAGTACAAACGTCCGATCGTGACGGAGGTCCTGCCGGCGGGTCCGTTCTGGAAGGCCGAGGAATATCACCAGGATTACGCGCGCAAGCACCCGGGTAGCTGTCATGTGGTGGACATGAAGAAGGTGATGCAAATAGTCAATCAGTAAAAATATAGCATATCTGCGAAAGCTTGCCGCTGGAAGGCCGACCATTGTTTTTAATTGCAGGAAAGGGCTGTTTGGGATAGAGTCGGTGCTCTAAGGAATATATTCAGGAACATAGGAATATAGAAAACGATGGCGGAAGCGAAAAAGGCATATATCAACCAGTTAGGGGGGTTTGAAGGGCACCAGGTGCGGCTGGACGGCTGGCTTTATAACAATCGGCCCAGCGGCAAGGTGCAGTTTTTGATGGTGCGCGACGGCACGGGCCTTTGCCAGTGCGTGCTGGAGGCGGGGGCGGTCGATGAGGAGACGTTCGAGCAAGTCAAGCGGCTCGGGCAGGAGTCATCGCTATCGGTGACCGGCCTGGTTCGGGCAGAGCCGCGTTCGCCGGGAGGATACGAGCTTGCGGCCAGCGGCGTAAAGATTCATAACGCTGCCAGCGACTACCCCATCACGCCAAAAGAGCATGGGATCGATTTTCTGCTGAAAAATAGGCATTTGCACCTGCGGAGCATGCGGCCCTGGGCGATTGGACGCGTCCGGCACACCGTAATCGACGCGATCCGGCGTTTTTTCAATGACAATGGGTTTACGCTGGTCGATACGCCGATCTTCACGACCATCGCCGGCGAAGGGGAGCAGACGCTGTTCGAGGTCGATTACTTCGGCCAACCGCTTCATCTGTCGCAAACGGGTCAGCTATATCTCGAATCCGCGGCAATGAGCTTCGGCAGAGTTTATTGCTTCGGGCCGACATTCAGGGCCGAAAAGAGTAAGACCCGCAGGCACTTGACCGAGTTTTGGATGGTCGAGCCGGAGGTTGCTTATATAGACTTGAATGGATTGCTGGAATTGGCGGAAAACTTCGTTTTCAGCATCATAAAGCGTGTTTTGACGGATAACAGGCCAGAATTAGAGGCATTGGGACGGGATTTAAAGGTACTCGAATCCATCGAAAAGCCGTTTGTGCGCATGACGTACACAGAAGCGGCAGAGCTTTTGACGAGCGACAAAACGCAGCAGTTCATGGCCGAGCAACTCGAGGGCTTGAAGCGGGAGAAAGCGGCGTTTGATAAGGAATTAGCCGAAATCGAGGCGGCCGAGGCCAAAGGCGGCCTCAAAAAATGGCAGCAGGAGAAGAACGCCAGGCGAATTCCTGAGCTTAGGGCTGAGATCGCGGAACTGGAAACAAAGATCGAGAATAATCCCAAGCACGCCAAACTCGCGTCTGAGTTTCGATGGGGTAAGGACCTTGGCGGCTCGGACGAGACGATCATCTCGCAAATGTACGACCGGCCGATCTTTGTGACGCATTATCCCAGGGGGGCCAAGGCGTTTTACATGCGCCAGGATCGCGATAACGAGCAGGTAGTGGAGAACTTCGATCTGCTTGCTCCTGCGGGGTTCGGCGAGATCATCGGCGGCTCGGTTCGCGAGGACGACTACGAAAGATTGCTTGCCCGCATCCGGCAAGAAGGGTACAATCCGGAATCCTACCAATGGTATCTGGACCTGCGGCGGTACGGCTCCGTGCCGCACGGCGGCTTCGGACTGGGCGTGGAACGGACGGTGGCGTGGCTGACGGGCGAAAAACACATTCGTCAATGCATCGCCTTCCCGCGGATGATGGACAAGGTGTACTTATAAATTGGTTATCGATGATTGATGATTGATGATTGGGTGAACATCGAGAATTAGTTTTAAATTGAGACCCCTGAAGATTTGGAATTTGAGATTTAAGAGAGTATGGCTGACCCGAATACGATTGCGATGACTACCGATGCGGGCAGCAATGCCGCGCATTATAATTTGTTCCTTCAGAATGTGGGCGCCTGGCTGATGACCAGCGGGCTTCGCATCTTCCTGATCCTTGTGCTGACGCTGCTGGCGGTCAAGGCGATCCAAGTCCTGGTGGACAAGCTATTCAACCGCGTATTCAAGAATCACAAGCATGACGCCGAACTCCGCAAGCGCGCCGATACGCTTAAGATGATTACGCGCAACATCACGATCATCCTGCTGGTCACGATCGCCGTAATGACCGTGCTGAGCGAGCTGGGTGTGAAGATCGGGCCGATCCTGACGGCGGCGGGCGTAGTCGGCATCGCGGTGGGCTTCGGGGCCCAGACGCTGATCAAGGACCTCATCAACGGGTTCTTTATCCTGCTGGGCGACCAGATCCGCGTGGGCGACGTGGTCGATATCGCCGGCAAGAGCGGGCTGGTCGAAGGCGTGACGCTGCGCATGACGACGCTGCGGGGCGGCGACGGCAGCGTGCACTTCGTAAGGAACGGCGAGATCACGGTGGTTACGAATAAGACCAAGGAATGGTCCAGTTATGTGTTCGATATCGGCGTATCCTATCGTGAGAACATCGATGAGGTCCTCCGCGAGATCAAGCTGGTCGGCGATGACCTGCAGAGCGACCCGGTGCTCAAGGATGATATCCTGGCGCCGGTAGAGATCTTCGGGCTCGATAAGTTCGCCGATTCGGCGGTGATCGTCAAGGGCCGCATCAAGACCAAACCGAGCCGGCAATGGGCCGTGGGGCGCCAGTTCAACAAGCAGCTCAAGCAGCGCTTCGACGAGCGCAATATCGAGATGCCGTTCCCGCATCTGACGCTGTACGCCGGAGCCGACAAGGCCGGCAAAGCGCCTGCGCTGAATATTAATTTGACAAAGCCAGAATGAATTTTGCCAAAGAGGACACCGAGCACCCAGAGGTCAAAAAAAAAAGAATAGCAAATGTTGGATTTCTGAACATTCAGGAATCGCAAAAATCTAAATTGACATGAAAGGATGATTGAAATGCGACATGTACTGCTGACGGCAGGACTAATGGCGGCTCTACTGGCCGTAAGAACGATGGCGGCGCAGGACACCCCGGCAGCGGCGACGCCAGCAACGCCTGCGCAACAGGCCCAACCAGCGGCTCCGGCGACGCCCGCACAACCCGCGGCGCCTGCTCAACCCGCGGCGCCTGCCGCCCCGGCCGCAGATCCGGCCAAAGCGGTCGTGACCATCAATGGCGAGAAGATTACCGAAGGCCAGGTCACAGACGAACTCAACAAGCGGCTTGAAGTGATGAAGCAGCGAACAGGCGGCCAGGAGATCCCCGAGCAGCAGAAGCAAATGATGCGGCAGCGCGTGGTGGATATGATGACCGAACAGGTGCTGCTGGAGCAAGAGCTCAAAAAGAAGAATCTGAGCGTGTCGGATGAAAAGGTGATGGACGAGATCAAGAAGATCGCCGGCCAGCAGAACCAAACCATGGACGATGTCGAAAAGCAGATCGCCCAGATGGGAATGACCATGAACGATCTGAAGAGCCAGATCCGATTCAAGCTGATGATGGATGCGCTGGTGGATGCCGGCCTGGGCGCCAATGCCAAGGCCACGCCCGAAGAGGCCAAGAAGTTCTATGACGAGAACCCGCAGCACTTTGACCGCCCGGAACAGGTCAAGGCCAGCCATATCCTGGTGAAGGTCGAGCCGAATGCAACGGACGAGCAAAAAGCCGCGGCCAAGAAGAAGATTGAAGAGGTTCTTAAGAAGGTCAAAGAGGGCGGCGATTTCGCGGCGCTGGCCAAGGAATACTCCGACTGCCCGTCCGCGGCCAACGGCGGCGACCTGGGATTTTTCGGACGCGGCCAGATGGTCAAGGAATTTGAGGATAAGGCATTCTCAATGAAGCCCGGCGAGGTGAGCGACGTCGTGGAAACGCAGTTCGGCTATCACATCATCAAGGTGACCGAAAAGAAAGAGGCCGGCAAGGTGCCGTTTGATGAGGTCAAGGACCAGATCGAGAACTACCTGACGCAGCAGAAGCGAAGCGAGTACTGGGAGAAGTATCGTACGCAAATGCACTCGGAGGCGAAGATCGAGTATTCGCCGGAAGAAAAGGCGCTGCGCGAAAAGGCCGCAGCCGCCCCGAGCCCCAGGCAGATCCAGCCGCAGACGCAGGGTCAGCCGCAGCCTGAAAAGGCACAGCCCCAGCAGGCGCCGTCCGGCGAGATCAAGCCGAAAACGGAAGCCAAGCCCGCTGAAACAAAGTAATTAGAGGGTGTCGATGTTATAGAGCCGCCGGCGGCGCGATGCGCTTCCGGCGGCAATTTTTTTTAAACTATTTGGAGGGGCAAGCTTCCACCCCTGCCCTTGGGTTTCGTCAGTCTAGATTGCCAATGTCATGGTGTGTGCACACAGAAGCGCATCTTTCTTTCGCCCCGCCGGGGCTTTATTTATTTTGTTGCTTGGTTGACCGGAGGTTCACACCTCCGGCTAAATGATTTCGGGCCTTCGCCCTGACAAGTCAATAGTCATCTTTTGTCTTGTTACCTGCGCAGCGGGTGGCATTGCCGTGACAAGTTTTGGGGCGAATTCGACAATAAACAGCGACTGGCGGTATGCTGAACAATGCCGGCAAGATGCCGGCGGTACTGGGAACAAAAAAGCATATAATTTGTAAAAATGGGAAAAATGCGGGTTGACATACTACATCTTGGTGTTAATATTGGCAAAAAGT
>JAJFTK010000130.1 GCA_021372945.1 Planctomycetaceae bacterium
CAGAAGAATTTTGTTTTGCTGCAGGCGGGTCACGCGTATTTCAGCCGGTTCTTCCGCACGTCAGAGGGAGAGCTTCTGGCCAATTACCATGCGGTGCACCTGGATAACGCGCCGCCTCATTTTACGCCCATCAAGGCGGTAAATATTGATGAGCAGGGGACGCTTCGATGGCGCTGGCGGCAGGCGAATGATGCGCTCAAGGCCGAGCCGGTGGCTGTCGGGCTGTCAGCGGCTAAGGGCCCGGTTCGGATGCTGGAGCCGGTGTTTAACACGACCAGAGGCGTTCTTGTGGAAGGCGAATTCATCAGGCCGTCGACCATTGATCAACGTGTTGGGCTGTACGTGGAGTGCGGGACGGAAAACGGGATCGGGATTCAGGTGGTCGGTAAGAGGAAGGTTGAATTTGGGCCGATGAAAGCAGACGCCGGGAGTATCACCGTTCAGAGATCGGCTGACCGCGACGCCAATTTCGGGGAGGTGTACCGATTCCGTCTGCTGGTTAAAGATACGTTGTGTGAATTCTATCTGAACGACGAGTTCATTGAATGCTTCAGTCTCCCGGGCAAGACTACAGGTCGAATCGGGATACTGGATGACTATGATGTTTACCATCTTCGCGCATGGTACCCGCGCTAAGCATAATCCGTTCATTCTACCTTTAAGAACAGGGATTGCAACGCCCATGAAAAGCAGGAATGCAGCAATGAACAGGTACGGGAGCCTGATGCTTTTGGTACTGTTAAGTGTAGTATCAATACTTGAAGCGGGCATCGGCGCCATCCAGGACAAGACGCTGGTTGCCTGGGTTCGGCTCGGCAACCTGGATCAGCGGGGCAGCGGTGTACTGACGCTGACGGAATGTTCTGCGGAGGACCATTTTGACTCCATCACGTATGCGGAAAGGGAATCCGGCAAGTGGATGGCGGGAAGCGAATACTGGCGTCGGACGCAGCCGGATCAGAGTATGCAGCAGACAGAAACAGCAGATCAAGGCACGGTGGTTAAAATCGTCATCGTATATGCCGGAACTACGGTCAGCATTTATCGAAATGACATGCTTTATACCAGCTATTCAGTGCCATCGACGGCATCCTTTTCAAGTGATACGGATGTGCTGATTGGTCTTCGCTACCGGGGCGCCAACAGTATCGAAGGTTATTTTTGCGGCGTGATCGAAGAAGCGCGTTTGTATGGCCAGGCGCTGGACGCACAAACGGCCGCAGGCCTGGCGATGAACCAGATGGGCGGGCCGCAGCCGCTTGGCTGCTGGACGTTTGAAGACGGTACAACGGCCGATACGATGGGCAATTTTTCGCCGGGTCGGCTCCGCGGAAACGCGCAGATCATAAACGGCGGACTCCATTTGGACGGGCAAGGTTACGTTGAAATCTCGAACAGTATTTGGCAGAGCAGCGACAAGACGCTTGTGGCGTGGGTTCAGCTTGGTGATCTGGAGCAGCGGGGCAGCGGGGTTTTGACGCTGTTTAACCATGGGGTTGAGGAGGGGCAGTTTGACTCGATCACGTTCGGGGAGATCGAGCCTGGCAAGTGGAT
>JAJFTK010000112.1 GCA_021372945.1 Planctomycetaceae bacterium
GCCAATCCTTTTTGCAAGATTTTGAACGCATCTTCCTTGAAAGCTTGCAAAATTATACCCGATTTTATCAGCCGAATAAACCATAAACCAACGCCAAACCAGCTTTTCAATACAAATCACAAACTTTCTCAGGGACGACTAAGTAAGATGACCTGTGTACCATCTTTTTTGGCCAGTGCGATACCGACATGGGTTACGGCGTGCGGGCCCAGAGCAAATGGCACAAATAGAAGAGCCCCAATAAAGGGCCTCGATTGAGCGCCCAGCATTAAAACACCCATGAGCCAAAAGCCGCAGGCAACAACTTGATTGAAGGTCTTGATCCCAAATTTACGTCGTCAAACATGATCTTGATCTCCAACTGCATCAATGAGCGATCACGTTATCGGGTCGCGTACGCTCGCCGCTTGGAATGCATTGCAGCATAAAGCGTCAGCGACATGATTCATCGCAGACGCTTAAAAAAACCAGCGCAGGCTGGTCCTTCTACGCTTACAGCTGCGAAGGATAAAAAGCATGCGTTCCATTAATGCCGGCAAGATGCCGGCGGTACAGCGCTACGCGAAGATGGGCAGGATGTGGCGGTTGAAGATGTTCTCCCTGACGCATTCGGCGATGGTCGGCTCATAGGTCTTTAACGCATCGGTGTAGCGTTTGCCCATCTGGGCGGCCACCTTGTAGCCCACGTGAATCAATTGCCGCAGGCTTGGGTTGTACGCCGGATGCCCGGGGACATGCCTAAGCGCGTTGGCGAACTCGTCGGCCGACCACTCGTTCACAACCTGCAGCGCAGGCAGTTTGGCCGGGTCGATATCGATGACCGTCGCGTACGGCTCGCACAAGGCCTGGCGCTTCTCGAACGCATGGGCGTAGACGTCCTTGGCGATGGTCAACCCTTCGCCGCCCGCCGAGGCAAGGCCGATGACTTCTTCCAGCCAGGTCGTTCCGGCGGTCTTGACGTGCAGACCGCAGCCGAAACGCTTGAGGGCCTTGTTGATCGGTTTGTAGATCGAAAACTTATCGCTGCCGGAATGGATGCTCAGCTTGAGGTTCTGCGGCAGGCCGAACTCCTTTACCGCAAAGGCGATCACCGCGACATCCTCATTAAATTCCACTTCGAACTTGCTCACGTCGCCGACATAGTCAACGCCTTTATTGAAGCGGCCGGTAAACTTGGGGGCGATCGTCTGGGCGGAGATCTCCTTCATGGCCATGGCCGCCAGGATAAAGAACATCTCGAGCGGCGTCTGCGGAGAATTGGTTTCGTCCATCGAGACTTCGGTGATGAAGGCGTCTTTGCCCTTGACGTCAACCAGATGGCGGTAGATCACGGCCGCTTCTTCGACGGCATGCAGGTACTGCGTGCCGATCGCCCGGATCGTATCATCGGTCACCTTGAAGCTGCGGTCAATGCCCTCGATGGACAATTTGCCCGCATATTTCTTGCAGAAGCGAACGAACTGCTCAAGCGAATCCGTCGTGCAGGGTTTGCCGATGGCATCGGCCACGTCGATCGTGAAGAAATCGCTGACATTCACGAATTTTTCGACATTGCCCAGATTGATGTGGTCGGCATCGACATGATACGGGCCCTGCCACTTCATGGCCTTAACGGCGGCATCGGCCTCGCTGCGGGTATCGGCCGGAACCGTGCCGATGATGCTGTGCTCGCGGTTGGATTTGTTCCAGACGGGGATGATGTGAATGCCTTTCTTCTTGGCCTCCAGCATCGCCTCGAGTTGAGCCTTGCCCTGATGACCGAATCGGTCGCCTACGCCGAATGAATACTTTTCCAGCTTCATCGTTTTTCCCTTCCAGTAGTAAGTCCCATCTAATCTCAGTTAACCGCGGATGACGCGGATTATCGCGGATTTTTGAATTTTTTCAAACCTAAATCCGTGGAAAATCCGCACTACAATCCTTTAACTTCTTGTCTTTTCTGCACGTTTTTCTAAAAACATTGTTAATCGGCCTTAATCCGTGTCTAAAAAAACCGTGTCAATCCGTGTCTGCCAAGTTTGCGGCCAGAGACCGTGCCAAGAAATCCGCGGTAAAAATGATGCGCTAGCGGCGCTTGTCCTCGTCATCCTCGAATGTTTCATCGGAGTTGCGGCGGCGCTGCTTTTCTTGTTCTTCAGCCTTGTCCCAATCCTCGGAGCCGGCGTAGATGTCGTAATCATCCTTCTTTTCCTTCTTGTCGGTTTTGTCCGTGGGATTGTATGGTTTTTTCTGCTGCTCGAGTTTGAGCAGGTCGGTGACCGTCGGTTTGTCGAGGACCTCGCCATCGAGGATCATCTTGACGTCCTCGGCGTCGAGCGTCTCGTATTTGAGCAGGGCCTGGGCCAGGTTTTCGAGCTTGTCGCGATTGGCCTCGATGAGATCCGTGACCTTGGTATAGGCCTCGTCGATAAGCCGCTTGATCTCGGTATCGATGACTTCGGCGGTGCGCTGCGAATAGTCCGGCCCGCTCATGCCGAAATAGGCTTCCTGCGTCATATCGGGGGCGTAATTGATGGGGCCCAGTTCCTTGCCCATGCCCCATTCCATGACCATCTCGCGGGCGATCATCGTCGCCTGCTTGATGTCGGAGGAGGCGCCGCTGGTAATATCGTTGAAGAACATCTCTTCGGCAATCCGCCCGCCAAAACACACTTGCAGTTGGGCGCGGCAGTACTTGCGCGAATAAAACAGGCGGTCCTTTTCCGGCAGCGCAAACGTCGCGCCGCCCATGGGCCCGCGCGGGATGATGCTGACCTTGTGCAGCGGGTCGGCATCCGGGATCAGGCTCTGCACGAGGGCATGGCCCGCTTCGTGATAGGCGGTGAGACGCTTATCGTTGTCGTCGATAACGCGGCTGCGCTTGGCGCGGCCCCAGCGAACCTTGTCGCGGGCCTCTTCGAGATCGGCCATTTCAACAAAGTCCTTGTCCTGCATGCTGGCGCTGATGGCGGCCTCATTGATGAGGGCTTCAAGTTCGGCGCCGCTGAACATAGGGGTAATGCGGGCGAGCCGTTCAAAATCCACCGTTGGGGCGTACTTGATCTTGCGGGCATGGATCTGGAGGATCTTCATGCGGCCTTTGATATCGGGCAAGGGAACGACAACCTGGCGATCAAACCGGCCCGGACGCGTGAGGGCATGGTCGAGGATGTCGGCGCGGTTGGTGGCCGCGATGACAATGACCTGGTCATCGGTATCGAAACCGTCCATTTCGACGAGGATCGCATTGAGCGTTTGTTCGCGCTCGTCGTGGCCGCCGCTGACAAAGCCGGGACCGCGCTTGCGGCCGATGGCATCGATCTCATCCAGGAAGATAATGCAGGGCGAATTCTCCTTGGCCTGCTTGAACAGGTCGCGGACGCGGCTCGCCCCGACGCCGACGAACATCTCCACGAAGTCGCTTCCGGCGATGCTGAAGAACGGCACATCCGCTTCGCCGGCGATGGCCTTGGCCAGCAGCGTCTTGCCGCAGCCGGGCGGGCCCACCAGCAGCACGCCGCGCGGAATGCGGCCGCCGATCTTTTTGAATTTTTTCGGGTTCTTAAGGAACTCAATGATCTCGGCTACCTCATCCTTGGCCTCTTCGATGCCGGCCACATTATCAAACGTGATGCGGGTGCCCTTGCCCTGGACGCGGTGCTTGCTGCGGCCGAAATTCATCAGCATGCCGCCGCCGGCCTTGAGGTTGCGAAGAAAGAAGAAATAGATCAAACCCACCAGCAGGATCATCGGCAGCAGACTTACGACAAGCTGGACCCACTGACTGCCCCTCGTGAAATCGATCTGCACGCCCTGCTGCTCGAGCTTGCTGGCATAATTTTCACCGAGCAGTTCTGGATTGTAGTTGACCAAATATTGTTCGAGCTTGCCCTTTTCGCGCTCGCGGATCCCTTTTTCGGAAAACTGACCTTTGATCTCGCGATTGGAGTCGTCAAACACCGCCGTCTTGATGTGGCCTTTGACGACGGCATCCTGGAATTGCCAGAACTGCAAAGTTTCGACCCGCTGCGTGTGCGTCAGCGTCCACAGCAGCGTCACGATCACCAGGCCGATCAGCAGCCACGTAAACGGCCCGCGATTGTATTTGGGCAGCGGCGATTTCGATCCGTTTGGTTTTTGCGGTGTTGAATTTGACATCTTCATTGGCGTATTTACGGCTTTCCCTATCCAGGTTCGTACTTAAATATTTAAATAAAAAAAGTCCCGCGCAAAAATCACCACGGGATTTCCATGAGTTCTACTACGCGGACGGCTGCCTTGTTCGCCGCCAGACTGATCGAATAATCGATGTTTTGCCCCAATTGGCTGGAATATGAGGAAACAGCCATCACTTCCTGGCGATCAACCAGGAGTTTGCCTGTTTTCAGATCTTTCCAGGTGACGATGACTCCGACGGCGGATTCAAACTCCAACGGTCTGCCGGTGTATCGATCCATAGCCACAACCATATTGCGAATGACCATGTCGCCACTGAGGACGGTATCAGCGCGCTCGCGGTCCGAAACGATCTTGTAAGGGGTCTGGGCCTCGATACGCTTGCAGATGGCATCCGTGAGGGTAAACTCAAAACCACGGCGGAAGCTCTTGGTATCGAACATCTCGACATAAACAGTTTGAACATTCTGCGGATAAACCCACCCGTTCTGATAGCCGGCGCACCCGCCCAGGGCCGTCAGCAGCATCGCGGCGACACTTAAAGATAGAACAAAGAGCATCGATCTCACATTGACTCCCTAGTATTGACGTCCATTACAGGTTCATCGCCTATCGGTGTGCCTGCTTCATCCTGCGCTCCGGCGGCCGGAAGGATATACTCCGCGAGCCTTTGAATCCCAAACCACGAGTCCAGGAACGAACCGGTGAGATTGACCGCCTTTCGGCGCAAGGTTAAACTGACCGCCGGAGGCGCATCGGGCGATAATCTGGCCTGAGCCATGGGATACGCCTTTGTGTCGGGCCATTGTTTCAGCACGCGATTGTAATACATAGCCGCCGCCTGGGGCTTGCCGGTGCGTTCGTAATAGAACCCTTCGACGTAATCCTTATACGCAAGCTGTTCACGGATCAGGTCGAGGATCCGGCTGATCTCCAGGTCCCCGGCAGCCTCCGGATAGCGGGCAACGAAATCTTCATAGTAGCTGGCGGCGCTGTTGAGCACGGCGCCATCATACTGAGGCCCGCCATAGGCGGCATGCAGCGCCTGGGCCATTCGCAACAGGGCATTGCGGCCGGTTTCGCCGGTTGGCCAGCGGTCGGCGACCTGTGACCAGGTATCATAGGCATCCAGCAGCTTCTTGCGGCGTTCCTGGTTCTCAGCCAGCGTGGTCAGCGCCCGCAGCGCGATCGGGGCGCTGCCGGCGCGGTCGGCCAGCTTGTTCATCAATTCGACACCGTCGTCAAAGGCAGGCAGCTTAAGGATCTTAATAAACGTCCTCTTCTGGCCTTGCAGAAAGGCGGTCGCGATGCCATAGACCCGCTCCATCGCCGCCGGCTGAAGAATACTGTCCGGCCAGGTATCCATGAACTTGTTATATTGCTCGGCGGCCTTGTACCACTTGCCTTTCGAATAGATCTTCTCGGCCTCGATGTAGCCGTCGATCTCGGCCTCGGTCAACTGGGGAAAATTGGAGCGGAGCTGTTCCAGCGAATCGATGATTTCGTCGCTGGACCCCGTTAATAGCTGCTGCTTGATCTTGGCGACCGTCAGCAGATTCTCCCCTTCCGATGTGTCCTTCAGAGGCTCCCATCCCTGCTCACCCAAGTGGTAGGTGGCTGCCTGAGCGACGCAAAGGCAGGCGGTCAGCAGCACCGGCAGACAGGACTTGATTTTGTCAGGCATTCTCATGGTCTTCCCTGATTAAGGTTTCTGCGGACAATCCCATTATCGGCAGTTCGGGTCATTATACAGTCAGATTCGGGGCTTGCAAATGAAGTTTAATCGAATATGGAGGACTTTTGAGGCGAATTCGAGCGTGTTGCAGGCTGTTTTTTTGTTGCGTTTATGACTGTTGGAGCCGAGAATACACGGACAAAGCCGATCGAGGCCAGGCAGAAGAAAGGAGCGAACAATGGAGCGAATGTGGTTTTATCTTCACGAGAATCAGCAAAAAGGGCCCATTAAACAGGATGAATTGATAAGCCTTTTGCAGCAGGCAATCTTGCCGGCGGACACTCAGATCTGGACCGAAGGCATGCCCGATTGGCAGCCCGCATCCGCCACCAGCCTCACGGCCCAGTATGCTCAACCCAGTGCCGGCCGACCCACGGCAGTGACTGTATTTGGGATTATTAACATCGTCTTTGGCGGACTTGGCCTGCTTTCCATCCCGCTTGTGGTGGTCGCGATGCTTATACCCAAGGCCGGAGGAACAGCCATAGCCCCCTCGCAATCAATGCAGATGTTCCTATTCTTATCCTATGGGGTGCGATTGGTCCTTTCGTGCGTTCTTCTGGCCGGCGGGATCGGTCTGCTGAATCGAAGGAATTGGGCCAGACAGATAACTTACTGCTATGGATGGTTCACGATCGCGTGGGTCGTCTTCAGTGTAACAGCAAGCATAATTATCGCAAATCTAACACCTGCCGCAACCGGCTCGGAAGCACGATTTGCCGCAATGGCCGGCGTTGTGGGAGGTGTTTGCGGGGGCATTATCGGATCAATATACCCGATATTTGCGGTCGTTTACATGCGAAAGCCGCATATTATAGCCGCCTGCAACCGGTAAAATGCTGATTTTAGGGCGGATAGAAAAAATTCGCGTGCAATTTTCGCGCATCCGGGATATTACCTATTATGGAGAGGCACCGGATTTGGATAAAATGGTATTAGACTGAAAGAAAGCAGCCATGCGAAAAAAAGGATTTACTCTGATTGAACTGCTGGTGGTCATAGCGATCATAGCATTGCTTTTGTCCATTATTACACCCGCCTTAAAGAAGGCTAAGTCCTATGCCAAGAGCGTGATCGATAGTACTAACCTGAGAAGCTTAAGTACGGCGATGCACATTTATCTCAATAGCAGCAATGACCAGTTCTTTGATTACGGTACCGGCGTGCTGTGGATGGATAGAATAGGCACCATAGTTGATAATATCGATGATGTCCGCTTTTGCCCGCAAACCACAAGCAAGATCGAGGAAGTAAAGGCCAAATTTGACGGAACTCATTCCGTCGAAGGGCAATCGCTTCGGCCCTGGCTTTGGCCTCGCTCGTCAGATCCGCTCAAACGATACGAAATGGGCAGCTACGGGCTCAATGGATGGTTTTACGCGGACTGTAAAAACAAGCCGGCCAGCCACAGTTGCCTGGTCTGCAATGCAAGCGCGGCAACCAAATCGCTTTTATACAGCAACCGCGCATCGGTCAAAAACCCGAGCCAGACGCCGATGCTTCTGGATTCCTCTTGGGTGGATACCTGGCCGCGGAACACGAACGTTGTTACGGCACCTTATGATTACGATCTAGACTCTTTCCGCTCCGGAAATCTTGATTCCACGGATATGATGCGGCGAGTTTTGATCGGCCGGCATGGACCCCAAACACAGGTGATCTTCCTGGACGGACAGATCAAGACCATCCCGCACAAAGAACTTTGGACGTTGGCATGGCATCGCGGAGCAACGCCGAACTATAACCCGGTGATCCCGGCGCCCGTTCCGACGGCAAGATGAAAGTCCCCCTCGAACATCAACGACCCGCCCGGCATTGGGCGGGTCTTTTTTTGATACTTTCGTCATTTCAGCAGACCTGAAAAGATCATTGGCGTTTGTTCTGCTGGCGGAACTGGCGGGGGGTCAGGCCGGCGATCTGCTTGAACACGCGGGTAAAATAACTTTGGTTATTATAGCCCACTTCATAACAAACCCGCGTGCAGTTACTGTCCGAGGTCAGCAGCATCCGCTTGGCATGATTGATCCGCAGGTTGGTCAGGTAATCCACGATCGTCACACCCATTTCCTCCCTGAACAGGTGCGCCAGGCGAGAGACGCTCAGGTAAGATGCCTTGGCGATATCGGCCAGGGTCAGCGGCTGGGCGTAGTTGTACTGCATGAACTCGATCGCCGGCTTAAGCTGAGACATTTTGCGGGCATCCTGCGAGTTATAGACGCTTTCGATAAAATCGTCCAGCGCGTGGCTGATCCATACGCAGATATCCTCCTGCGTTTCAATGGTCATGACTTTATTAATGTAGTCCAGGTTCTTGTTGAGCAGATTATTGATCGGGACGCCTCCCTGGGCAGCGGCACGGCTCAGGACGCTGAGCAATTCAACCAGCCGGGCCTTGAGCAAATTGATATTGCCCGGGTTATGAAACATGATCTTGCCCAAAAGCGAATTGAGGATCTCCTTTGCGCCGGTGCGGTCCCCGATCTTGGTCTTGGCAATGAGCTGGCATTCCAGTTCATAAGGGTAAGTCTCTTCCGAGTCGAGCAGTTTGGTTTCCTGGATGACCTGGCCGATCTGGGACTGCTGCATGGAGCGCTGCCTTCGCCACTGGATCACCTGCGGATCGAGATCGGCGGTCTGGTAGATCAGGACATACAGGAATTCGGCGGCTTCCTGGATCCGCCGGGCCGAAACGATCGGCAGCCGTTCCAGCACCTGGTCCATATCCTGCCGAAAGACGCGCAAACCCGTCAGACGCTTTTCAATATCCCTCTCAAGCGAGTCATCGGCAGGTTCCCAGATGCATTTGCCAAAGAACATGCCGCCCAGCGGTAAACTGCCATCCATAATAGGGATACAGGCCAGTACAATGCCTGCATGGCACAAGGTGATATACGGCTGGCCCGTCTCGATCGAGAGATTCAGGCTGCGAAGTCGATCCTGGTGACATCGCTTAACGCCGATCTTGGAGGAACGCACCCTTTTGCAGAACTCCGGGTGGCAGTCGGCGGAACAAAGCGATTTTATTTCGTGACCTTCTATATCTACCGCCTCCAAATGCAGATTGAAATTGCGATTGAAGGTCGATTCGATCTTCTGAAAATGTCTTTTTGTGACCAGGTCCTTCAAAGTAATCGTTGGACCGGCGTTCCCTTTGTTGGCATCCGTACTCATGATTTCCCCTGAATAGCAAAATATTATTATAGGAAAAAAACCATTCATAGCAAGATAATTATACTTAAATATCGATTTTGTGGCGCGCCGCGGACCCAAGATATCTGCGGCGAGCTTGCTGCGGACATCTTGAACCAGTTACAATACACCGGCATTTTCGATTAGGGGGAAAGACGCTTTTTGTCAATTTTCGGGCATTCACGGCGGCCCCGCTTGAATTTTGCGGGGCGGGGGCCATTACAAGAATAGATGCAAGGGTGGACTCACCGGCAACAATTGAGAAAGCAATCAGGAATTTCAAGATGAACATTTCGAGACTGGCGATTGGCCTTACGGGTCTTGCGCTGTGGATTGGTCCGGCGGTTTTTGCCGCGGATGGTTACGACTTATGGCTGCGCTATCCTAAGATCGATGACACGGCCCGCCTGGAACAATACCGCGGCGCGATCAAGGCCATCGTCGTAGAAGGTCAAGGCGATACATACACTATCATCAAGCGGGAACTGCAGCGAGGATTAACCGGGCTTTTAGATCAAAAACTGGCGTTGGCAACCCAGGTCAGAGAACCCGGCACAGTGATTATCGGCACCGCCCAGGACAGCAGGCTCATCGCACAGTTGAAATTGACCGATGCACCCGGCAAACTCGGCCCGGACGGGTTTATCATTCGGACCTGCGTAGTAGATGACAAGGCCTGCATTGTGATAGCCGCCAATCGCCCGGTCGGCGCGCTGTATGGGAGTTTTCGTTTCTTACAGCTTTTGCAGGCGCATCGCGACATTTCACAAATCGATATTTGCGCCGGGCCAAAACACGACCTTCGGATGCTGAATCATTGGGACAATCTGAACGGCGGCGGCGAACGCGGATACGCGGGATACAGCTTGTGGAAATGGCAGGATTTGCCGCAGCGGCTCGATGGGCGCTATACCGATTATGCGCGGGCCTGCGCATCGATCGGCATCAATGGCATGGTCCCCAATAATGTCAATGCCGACGCAAAGAGCCTCAGCACGGAGTACCTCAGGAAACTTGCTGCATTGGCCGATCTGTGGCGGCCCTATGGCATCAAGGTGTTTCTGGCGGCCAAATGGTCGGCGCCGAAAGAGTTAGGCACTTTGAGCACGGCCGACCCGCTGGACGTCGGGGTGATCGCCTGGTGGAAATCAAAAACCGAGGAGATCTACGGGCTGATCCCTGACTTCGGCGGATTTCTTGTGAAAGCTAATTCCGAAGGCCAGCCGGGGCCCTATGATTACGGGCGTACACATGCCCAGGGTGCTAACATGCTGGCCGAGCTTGTGCGGCCGCACGGCGGGACTGTCATTTGGCGCGCATTCGTTTACGGCAAAGACAAGCCCGATGCGGACCGCATCAAGCAGGCATATCAGGAATTCGTCCCGCTGGACGGACTATTCAAGGATAATGTGTTCGTCCAGGTTAAGAACGGACCATTGGATTTTCAGCCGCGAGAACCGATCAATCCGCTGTTCGGCGCAATGCCGAAAACCCGCCTCAATATGGAGCTGCAGATCACACAGGAGTACCTTGGGCACTCGGTTTATTTGTGCTATCTTGCTCCGATGTGGAAGGAGGTCCTGGACAGTCCTCTGTATCTTGGCGAACTTGACAAAAAACCCGGATCCGACGGCTATCAGAGCATTATCGCCGGCGTCGCGAATGTCGGCACCGACCGCAACTGGTGCGGCCACCACTTCGCACAGGCCAACTGGTTCGCATTCGGAAGGCTGGCATGGGACCCGTCCCTGGATTCACAAGCCATCGCCCAGGAATGGGCGCGGCTGACGTTCACAAATGATGCCCACGCGATTGCGACCATTAGCGAAATCATGATGCGATCATGGCAAGCCAATGTGAATTTCATGACGCCGCTGGGGCTAAACACGCTCTGCAACGCCGGCAGCGGCGACGAGGGCCATTACAGCCCTTCGCCGGCAACGCGGCAAAAGTTTCACCATGCCGACAAGACCGGCCTGGGATACGACCGGACATCCGCAACCGGAAGCAACGCGGTCGGACAATATCCGGAACCTCTCCGCACGCAGTTCGACGATTTAGACACATGTCCGGAGAAATACCTACTGTGGTTTCACCATGTCGACTGGGATCACAGGATGAAAAGTGGAAGAACGCTTTGGGATGAATTGTGCTGGTCTTACGCAAAAGGGGTGCAAGAGGTACGTCAATTCAACACCCTTTGGCAAACGCTTGAAGGAAAGATCGATGCCCAGCGGTATCGACACGTTCAAGATCGGCTCAAGGAACAGCTCGAGCAGGCGGTTCTATGGCAGCGTACCTGTGTCGATTATTTCCAGGGCTTCAGCGGCAGGGAGATCCAGGAATTTGACTTTTCGTCCGAATCTCTGTAAAATACATAAAGACTTTTATTTGCACGACTTAGTTCGTGGATAGCAGCAGACGAATCCTGTTGAAATGGGGGCAGGTAAATTTTTCTCGGCATGGCATATAAAGATTGATTTTGTTCTTTAATTTTTCTTTTAACCCAGCCATTACATCATAGATTCTGGCGGGTCTGGAAACGATGGATTTTGAGAAGCACGACAATTCTTTCGAAGGCAAGATAAGAACAAAGGAGTTCATATCTCTTTTGTCGCTGACTCAGGTCCGTTTATACTCCTATATCCTGAGCATACTCGGTAATTTTAACGATGCCGACGACGTCATCCAGGAAACCACTCTTACTATGTGGCAAAAGTTTGACCAGTTTCAATCCGGCACCGATTTTCTGGCCTGGGGCGTGTCGGTCGCCTATTACAAGATCCTCGAACACCGAAAGAAGAAAAAGATCCCGCAGCTTAGCGATGAACTGATCGAGCAGTTGAACAGCAGGGCCACTGACAACTTGAAAGACTCCAATATCTATATTGAAAAGCTCGAATACTGCATGAAAAAGCTGAACGCCGGCGACTACTCATTGATTAACCAAAGGTACATGTCCGGATATACCGTCGCCGAGTTGTCCAAGCGGTTTAATGTGACGATCCAGGCGATCTATTTGCGATTGTCCAAGATCCAGGGGGTATTGACACGCTGTATTAAGAGGTCGGTAATGGAGGAGGCATTTTGAATACGGAACAATTATCGCTGCTGGAAATACTGCTGCTCAAGCATGCGGATGGAACGATTAGCGCCGACGAAGTCGCGCAGCTCAATCAACTGCTGATCAACAATGCACAGGCGCAGGATCATTATTTTGACTTCATGAAGACGCTGCTGGCGCTGAAACAATCGCGGTCCTTTGCGCTGGTGCCGGCCAATGACCGTTCGGAAGTGCAGCAAATGCTGGAAGAAATGGGCCGCTATGAAAAGCACGCCGAGGTACTGGAACTTGAAAAGCCAAAGCCCGCTAAGATCGAGAAGATCCAGCGATCGCCCAGCGCGCTGAAGGTCAGCCGCTTTGCGCTGTACACCGCCGTTGTCTCAGCGGCGGCGTTGGTGCTGATGGTCCTGCTGGTGCGGATGGCGCCGCTGCGGGAGCATTCGGTGGCCTTTTTGGAACGGGCGGTGGATGCTCAATGGGAGAATGTCTCCGGAACGATCTCGAAGGGAGACAGGCTGGACGCCGGACCGATGAAGCTGGTGCGCGGATACGTGGAAATCACCATGCGCGCGGGCGGATCGGTGATCCTGCAAGCGCCGGCGGAGTTTACGCTTGAATCGTCGCGTCAGATCTTTCTGCAGAGCGGCCGCTTGACGGCAACCGTGGCCAACGCGGGCGGGGACAAGACCTTCGTCGTGCGTTCGCCGTTCGGCAGCATTGTTGACTACGGAACGGAATTCGGCGTTTATGTCGGGTCCGAAGGGGCGACCGAGACCTATGTTTTTCGGGGCAAGGTCCAGCTTCGGGATTCCTCGGACCCGCTGAAATTCAAAGATTCGATCCTCTTGAGTGAAGGGCAAGGGGCGGCGGCGGAACTTTCCGGCGGGATCCTGCAGATCGCGTCCAAGAAGGTCAATTCCACGCAATTCGTGCGCTCGACAGAGCTGGCGCTGCGGGACCAGGCCCAGCAGGGAAGCTCCTACCAGCGATGGCTGGTCTATAACTATTCCGTTCAGCGGGATCCTTCGCTTGTGGTTCACTACCGCTTCGAGGAAGACGCCGCGGCCGGCAATCGGCTCATCAACAGTGCCCCCGGCACGGGCGAGTCGCTGTGCGGCATTCTGGGCGACCCTGTCAGGCCGCAGTCGGCGCCGACCTGGGCCGAAGGCAAGTGGCCCCAAACGAAAACGCTGGTGTTTGACCGCGCCAAAGAGCAGGTCGTGCGCGTGCCGGATGACCCGCGTTTGCGGATCGCCGGACCCATCACCGTGGCGGCATGGGTGAAATTGCCGGCCGACGAACAGCCCCAGGGCGGTCTGCTGCTGAGCCATCGCACGGTTGACAACATCAATTATCAGATTGTCCTCGGCAAGCGGCCCAGCGTGGACAGCATGGTGCTGGCGTTCGGGCGCTATGCGACGCACCTGGCTCCGAAGATCCATTCGGACTTCCTGGAATTGCCCGGCCAGACCTGGCACCATCTTGTCATTACGCACGACAACGCCGTCGTGGAGTACTACGTGGATGGCCGGCTGGTCACCGCCGTTCCCTACGTGTTCCAGGGTCCGCCGGTGGCCGCGGATCTTTATATCGGGTTTACCCCTGTTGCCGAAAGCGCCGGCTTCAACGGAACGCTTGGCGAACTGTTGATCTTCGACCGCGCTTTGTCGGAACAGGAAGTTTTAACCATGTATTCGCAAACAAAACCTTGAACCTGCATTAATGGAGAATGAAATGAACAACAAGGCTGTTGCGCTGATCGAGACCGGATTGCCGGATCGAAGTTCGCCCCCCTGCCGATCAAAGGGGTTCACCCTTATCGAACTGCTGGTCGTTATCGCGATCATCTCGCTGCTGCTGTCGATCATTGTGCCGTCGCTGAGGATGGCCAAAAAGAAGGCTTCTTCGGTCGTCTGCATGACCAACCTGAAAAATATGTCGCTTGCGTGGTACGCGTACGCCGATGAGAACAACGGCAACATCATGAGTTCCGAAATGGAAGCGATCGACGATCGCGGCGCATTCGTGGGTTGGATCGGCCGGCCGCGAGACGGCGCAACCGTTTTCACCGGCAGCACCGGCGGCGACCTGGGCCGAACGGCGCCGCCCGTGACGGACGAACATGAGATCGCGGGCATTCGCGAGGGAGCCCTTTATCCTTATCTTCAAACGCCGGACGTCTATCACTGCCCCGGCGACGCGATACGCAAAGGACCGGACGGCACGCGGCTGTACGTATCGTACTGCGTCCCGACGTGCCTGAACCGCAATCAGCCGTCGAACATCAACAAATACATCACCAAGTACAGCAGCATCTCTTCGCCGGGAACTCGCTTTAACTTCGTCGAGAGCGGTGAGACCAATCGCGGTAACTGGATCGCGGGCGGACATTTTATCCTGGCCGCTCCCGAGTACGGATACGAGTACGGGCTGTGGTCGCCCATCGCGTACAATCATGGGGACAGCAGCACCTTCGGATACGTTGACGGGCATGCCGATATTCACAAATGGCATGATACGGCCGTAAGGGAACATTATGAACGCACGGCCACTAATTCCGTGTACAGCCAAGCTTATGATCCTACGAGCGAAGATATCAAATTCGTGGTCAGCGGCTGGGCGTTCCGGTACAAAAAGTAAGAGGCCCGACTAAAGCAACCAGCTAAATACGTTCGCGTGAGCGTAAAGCATTTTTGTTTTCGGAGGAAAGAAAGATGAGAAGTTTAAAGGTCATGGGCGCTGTAATGGCCGCCCTGCTGTGCCTCGTTGGCACGGCAAACGCTGTTCTGGAGACATTTGATTCGTATCCAAGCGGGGGCAGCGGCTGGTCAGGAAACTGGGGTGTAGGCGGAACGGTGAGTACGGCGGGAATTATGAGCGATTCGCCCATTAACGACGCGGGAAGCTATTTGAGCTATCAGACGACAGCGACCGGCAGCAACGCAGTTTACCGCGATTTTGCCGGCGCGATCGGCAGCGGCGCTTATACCCTGACGATGGATTTCCGCGTGGATTCGCTGGGGACGTTTTACTCGGGCACGGATCTGTCGGATCGATTGCAGATCTTTGGCGACGCCGGTACTGCCGCCGGCGATATGGGCAGCAACACAGGCTGGTGCATCATGGCCTCGCCGAACTATAAGACGCCGGCGGGTCAGCCCAGCGGCAACTGGATGGTCTATAACGGGCGCAAGAACGGCGCCTGGAGCAGCAGCTGTCTGATCAATAGCGGCATTGCGGTTGTGGAAGGCGGCGTTTATACGCTGACGATCACGGTCGATCCGGCCGACCTGTCTTACGATATTACGCTGGACAACGGGACGACTATTTTTACGGCGGAGAACATGGGATTTCGAACTGCTAATACGGCCGCGGCGGACCGGCTGGTGTTTGCTAACAAGATGCGCAGCGGCGCAACGGGCACGACGCTGTCGTATGACTCGATCAATATCGTGCCGGAACCGGCAACGCTGGTGTTGCTGGGCCTTGGAGCACTGGCGGTTGCTCGCCGGAGGTAGTAGTTAGAGAGATGCTGCAAGATGAGCGGTCAATAGGTATCCGGACCCGCCTCACGGCGGGCTCGAATACCGAATAGGATAAAATTAAGATTGAAGGTAACCGAGATACTATCGGAAGAACATAATTGTTAATGTCTTTATTTTGGAAAGGGAATTGAAATGAGAAAGTCGAGTTTTTATCTATTGGTGTTATTGTGCACGGCAGGGCTTGCGGCGGCCATGACGGTGACCGAGCCGTTTGATGCGTTTCCGGACGGCGGGACGAATTGGACATCGGCATGGACCGAGGCGAGTCCATCACGTCATACTCTCAGCCTGGGAACGACGGATCCTATCATGAATGGCGGAAGCTATCTGGTCTATCGGACACTGACGGGGACGGACATCGGTTCCAACGGCCTTGGCCGCGACTTCGATACGACGATCGGTGAAGTCGTTCATACGGTCAAGCTGAACGTGCGCGTGGATGAATTCGGCAACTTCTTTGCCGGGCCGGATATCTCGGACCGCATGCAGATCTACGGTGACGCCAGTGATGCATCGGGCGATATGGGCACATACGCTACATGGTGCGTGATGACGACGGCCACAGTGGCCAATGATAACTGGTATTACTACAACGGCATCAAGACCGGCAAATGGTCTTCCAGTTATCTGAAGGACACAGGCCTGGCGATCGTTCCGGGCGGTGTTTACGGTATCACGGTAAGGGTTTATCCGCAGACCCTGTCCTATGATCTGACGATGGATGACGGAACAGCCACGTTCACCCGGCTCAACAACGGTTTCCGGGGCAACATGGCTGTGGGCGACCGCATCGGTTTCGGCAATAAGGTGCGCTCGGCAACGGCCAACCCGCCCGGGTCGGATATACAGCTTTCCTACGATTCGATCCTCGTCTTCCCGAACGGCGCCTATGCTCCCACGCCGGCCAATCACGCCAACCAGATCGCAGCAACCAGTTCAAGTTTGAGCTGGAACGCGGGCATGGACGTCAACCCGGCTGACCCCAATGAGGCGATCATTAACCCGGCCATCACCGGTTATTACCTGTATTTCAGGAATGATCCGAACCTGGCGATCGCACCGATCTTTGTGGACGCCGATGCCGACAACGACGGGCAGGTCGATGCGGTGACCACGTATGATGCGGCAGATTTCGACGTGAATGCGACCTATTATTGGCGCGTGGATACGAGTATTAACAACAGCGGCCCGACGGAACCGAACTCCATTCCAGGCGTTGTCTGGACGTTCGAGAGCGAAACGACCGATCCGATCGTGTTCGCCGGACAAAATGTCGTCTCCTATCTCGAGAACGGCACAGCCACGATCAACATGGCCGCGGATATTGACTGGTACAACCCGCAGGCGTCGATCGCCTGGAGCGTTGAATCGATGCCCGCCGATACGCCGGAGGGTTCGGTGCAGTTCAGCAGTACATCGGCTGAAGATCCGATCGTCACGATCACGCATGCCGCAAAGCCTTATGTTCTGAAGCTAACGGCTACGGACAGTAAGGGCGCTGTCGGTGAAGGCACGGTGCAGATTGATGTGTACGCGGACCGTTGTGTAGCCGCTCGCAATGTGCAGGGTTACCAGGCGATCCCAGGCGATTTGAATAACGACTGCCAAGTCAATCTGGACGACTTCGCGATGATTGCCTCCAATTGGCTGGAATTCAATTACCTGCTGGAAAATGTGTTATATTACTCAAACTGACCGATTGAAAGATTTTTGATGATAGCAGTGATTCAACAAAAACAGCCTCAAATGCCGATAAGTCTTGTGTTGAGCATTACTTATTCGCACGGAGGCTGCATGATTACTATCGGCAAAATTCCTCAAA
>JAJFTK010000118.1 GCA_021372945.1 Planctomycetaceae bacterium
CAGCACGGGCAAACTGGAAGTAATGAACCGCAAAATCGGAATGCTACAACGCCAAGCCTGCGGATACAGAGATGACGAATACCTAAAACTTCGGATCCTCCACCTCCACCATGCCACCTACTCATTAACCGGATGAACCGATTATTGATTATTACGTGGGTTTCTGAGGCGATACCCAATTACGAGCCATCTTTATTTTTTGTTTGGAAAGCATACTCATTTCAGTAGAATAAAAATATGCGGCCAGAGCATCGACAAATCTTGAGTGTGGTCTTGGCAGGCATCGGGCTGGCCCTGCTGCTGTGGGGCTCACAGATGCACGCCCTGCCGGTGTTCAGCGAGGACAACGACAAGGGACTGGCCACCGCGGAATCGGCCCTGATCAAGGAGGTCAGCATCGGCGGGCTCAAACGCCAGGCGGACGGCAAACTGTATAAGACCTACACGGGGGCGCCGCCGCAGGCCTGCCCCACCTGAGGCAAGTAAACGAGGCTGTGGTGTCCATAGTCAAAAAAAACTCCATCCAGACATTTTTTGCACGAATCGTGCCGCACCGGCTCTGGGTGCAGGCGGCGTTTTTGCTGGTCTGGCTGGACCCGCTGGCCATCCGCATGCACACGGTTTGCGGGCCGGTATTTCATTGTTACGCCTGCCCGCTGGCGACATTTGCCTGCCCCATCGGCGTCATCGCGCAATTCGGGGCCCTGCACCTGATCCCGTTTATGGCGATCGGAACGTTGGTGCTGGTCGGCGCGCTGCTGGGCTCGCTGATCTGCGGGTGGGTATGCCCGTTCGGGTTCTTGCAGGACCTGGCCGCGCGGGTTCCCACGCCTCGCCTGACGATCCCGCGATGGATGGGCTGGGGGCGTTATGTGGTGCTGCTTGGGACGGTGGTCGCAATCCCCTTATTCTTTGGCGAGGGCCATGCGCTATTCATCTGCCGGATCTGCCCGGCGGGCGGCATTGAGAAGGCGGTGCCGGATATGGTTGCCGCCGGCATAACCGGCCAACCGATCCCGTGGGTCAATCCGATCAAGGGCGCCATTATTGTCGCGTTCGTCGCATCGATATTCTTCACGATCCGTCCGTGGTGCCGCGTCCTGTGCCCGCTGGGGGCGATCTTCGCGTTCTTCAATCGCTTCAGCGTCTTTTCGATGCAGCTTAATGAAGGTCACTGTACAAAATGCGGCCGATGTTCGACTTTATGTTCGTACGGCGTAGAGCCTCATTTAGACCCCAATGGCCTCAATTGCATCCGGTGTCTCGAATGCACCAAGTGTGGTCCCGGGGCGCTGCAGTCCGGCACGGTGTTCAACGCTGAATCGAATCCTCAGGCCAAGCCGCAGACGACAGTTCAGCCATGATCTTGCGCACGCAAATGTAAGCAGTCGAGGCTGAAGCCAGAACTCTTACAATCACTCCACAATGGGCAGTTGCTCCTGCAATTTTTCGGCTGGTTTTGCCGCTGGCCGCGTTGTGATCTTAAAGAAACTTTCAAACCGTTTGCGCCAAAATGGGGCGGCGAACAGCAAGACCAAAAATGGAACGGAGCCCGACCAGCACATTAAGAATGTTTCGAGGGACAATTTGAAAAAGCTGCTCAAAGGCAGCGCATAAGAGTACGAGATCAGGTAATATGGATAAGCTACAAGCAGATGAGAAAGAATGGCAAAAACGGCCGCACCTGCAGAATAACAGGACAGAAATCCGGCAAAAACGAGTTTTCTCCTGCAAAAGAAGCGGGCTAAGACAAAAGCCGGGATGACGGTCATTAAGGTTATCACAAAATACATGATCCCCCACTGCAACCCTTCAGAATGGAACCCCAGAGTAAGCCACAGGTGTAAACCATAAACCAGGCAGGGCAAGCCGATCAGAATGATGAACTTGAACAGCGGATGAACTCTGCTCAGCCGGGATGACAATAAGCAACATAATGTAAACCAGCCGAGAATAGAAGCGACAACCACATCATACTGGCTTTTCTCAGCCGCCGACATCGTCACTATTCTGCAATAAACCATCCATAAAGCCGACGTGATGAATACAGGCACAAGGATCAAAAGCGATGTCTTGTTTCGATTCTCTTTAAAAAACGCAAACCCGGCCGCGACAAAGGCCCAGGGCAGCAGACCTGAAACACTGTAAAGGGGATTCCAGAAGTAAACGACCGGCGCACCTTCGGCCGGGCCCAAATCGCCGATATCAAAGGAGGGCACGATCTTCAATTCACCAGATGCGTAAAAAGGCACTCGCCACGAGTACGAACAGGTGCCGCCTCAGCCATATTCAAACTTGCCTGACGCGACCTGCACATGTCCACGATAGATCGCAACGGAAGGCCTTTTTTTATAATCAAAGCCGTTCACCTCAAAAACGTTGTACCTTTCATCGCCTGCTCCAAGCAGCAAATAATGCATCTGCAGAATATTGCCTGTCCGCCAGACATCCACGGAACTGCGCAACGGCCCTCCGGCAACCAGCCTGTATTCACGGTCCGGCGTTATGTTAACCCTATGAACATAAGCAGGCGACAAATTGTCCCATACCAGGCTTCTGCAGCTGTAAGTGCCGACAGGTATATCACTAATCTGCTGATCCACGTCACAGATCACAAGCGTTTTGTCATCTGCAAGGATCAACTGTTTCAGTTGGGGGCATTCTATTCTGAGCCTTCCAAACTGGGCATCCTGCTCGGTCAGTATGCATTGAAGCAGCGGAAACCCGCTTTCGTGTTTATGGAATTCGAAAGTCAGACGGTACAGCCGGTCAGCAACGAATATATTTTCAGGAACGTCCATCTCACATACCAGATTGGGGTCGGTTAGCGAAACAGAGCTAATTGTAATATTATCCTCACGTTCGATCGTACCTTTGAGGTGATCCACTATCCCAATATGGTATTGCTTGCCTTTAAGCTCGATGACCCCCGAATACCCGGAGACCACTTTGATGTATGCAAAATGATACTTGCCCGTGTCAATCAGCACCGGCTGCAGGCGGTAGCGGTATTCACCCTTTTCTGAAATCAAGGACAGAGGAACAGATGGAAACTCTTGCAGGAATTCACTCCTATGTTCTTCGTCAATCTGCTCGAGCACGCTATCGTTCGTCAGATCACCGTCCCGGTTTAGGTCAAGATACAGCCGGCCCTGTGATGGCAACCATATCAATGCCAATGTCTCCTTCCGTGGTTCAGGGCCGACTTCGACCGTTCCCCGCCAAACGTCCTTGTCGTTCACCTCAGGCTCAACTCTAAATGGTTCGCTGTCTTTGGAAATATCTGTCTTAACCACAGCAGAGAACCCATTCTCATGCCATGCCAAATCAACGCGGCAGGTTTCGTCTTCGGCTGCATGGATCCACAGACCCGGCGGACAGCAAACATATAGCAGCATGAACATTGCATAACGATACATAGTGCATCTTTCTCTCAGTTTGCTTTTGACGTTGACGGCACATAAGTAACTGGGTCAACAACGTCTTTGCTGCGAGGCTTTGTTTGAATTCCAACGAGTTTCTCAAACCGCTTCCGCCAGAAGCTGTTCGCAAAGAGCAGGATTTCGAATGGCACAAGTCCTGCAGTGGCTATGCCCGCAAAGATCGTCGCCATCCCCAGAATATTCCAAATAAGACGGACCAGGACATCTAGATCCTGAACCGCCGCCATTGTCATAAGCAGTAGAGGCAGCGTCACCAAAATCCAGACCGCCGCCCACGCGCAAAATCGAATTGCCCCGAAACGCCTGCGGCACATAAATCGCCCAACCGAAAACGCCGAAAGAATAATCGACCACATGACGATACACAGCACCGCTACAATAATCGATTCATATCCAAATCCAAGCTGATTTATGGATGCCGCCCCAACCAGACAAAAAACTGCCGTTTCCAGCAGCAGCCTGGCAAAACGATTAACCCGAGCCAGCCGCTCGGCCAGCATCCACACCAGCGAAAAGCTGATCAGCAGCGTATTCACCACGGAGGTGAAGAGGATATTCGACTGCGCGGCCATACCGGACAATTTCGCAAAACCAAACCAGGAAAGCTTTACTACAATGAGCGGCAGCAGGAGTAGGAGCGCCTTGCGGCAGCGGTTTTCTTTGAAGAAGATAAAGGCCGCGGCCAAAATCAGCCAGGGGGCAACGCCGGCCACATTGTAGAGCGGGTTCCAGGTGTAATAGACGGGTTCGCTGTCGATCTTGCCCAGCGCCTTGATGTCCGCCGAAGCAATAACCTTCAGTTTACCGGCCGCGTATAAGGGTACTCGCCACGAGTACGAGCAGTTGCCGCCTCAGCCATACTCGAATTTGCCGGAGGCCAACCGCGTATCGCCTTTGTAGACGGCAACGGTCGGCGGTTTGCTGCGGTCGTAGCCGGTTAACTGTCCCACGTTATAGCGCTCGCCGCCGGACCCGACTAAACCATACGAAAAGTAGAGTATCGTTCCCCGGCGGCTGATATCCACCGTGCTTTTCAGCGGACCGCCAATCACGAGTTCGGATTGGACGCCTTCAGCGATGGAGACGGTTTTATTCAGGCGATCGACTGAAACGGCTGGTTTGTCCGGGGCGAATTTGAGGGCGAATTGTTTGATCTTCAATTCGCCGGCGGGAACAGTGACAGGCTGATCCGATAGTTCCGACAGGACCAGCATGCGGCCGTCACCGAGCACAAGCTGTTCGATCCATTGCCCTTTGATCTGAAGCGTTCCCACAGGCGCCTGGCGTTCTTCAAGCGTACACCAGAGCGCCGCAAACCCGGCGTTCTCTTTTCGAAAATCAAACTTAATATCATACAGCCGGCCATCCAGAAAGACGCTTTGCGGGATATTGCCTGAGGAGATGCGATTATTGAATTGCTCGGCTGAAACGGAAAACAAATCTCCACGCCCGACGCTGCCCTTAAGGGCGTCGTTGACCTGGATGGTCCATGTACGGCCGTTCAGGTTGCACGAGCCAGAAAATCCTGAAAACACGTGCCCGTAAGTATATCGCGAATTGCACTCGAACTCGAGCTGGTAGCGGTGAACGCCGGAATCATCCTCAAACGAAAGCAGGATGCCGGTAAACCGCTGAAAATAACCGCGTTCGGCGGCGGCGAAGGTCTCGTTTGGATCATCGCCGAGACGGCCATCGCGGTTCAGATCGACGTACAATTTGCCTTCGAACTCATCCCAGAGCAGGCCGACTTCCGTGGCCTTGTCGGGGCCGATGTTCAAAACTGCCCGCCTGACGTCTCGCCCTGTGCTGTTGGGCTCTGACGCAAAGGTTTCGTTGTGGTTGAACATAACCTGATCTCGGCTGCGGATACAATCCTTTTGCCATTGAAGGCCAAAGGTATACTCCTCGCCGGGCGCAGCCAGCGCGCAAACCGCTGCCATGCAAACAAACACGCTGATTACTCGCATATGCATTCCTCTCATAGCGATTTTATCTTGTCGTCAAGGTCCTCGACCGCAAAGCCCTCTGCCGTCACCTTCTTGGCGTTGTCGGTCAAGATCAGCCAGGGCAGTCCCTGCACGCCGAGATTGAACATGGCATTATCGGGATCAACCGACATGATGCCGCAGGCGTACGGGATCTTATTTTCGGCCAGCCATTGCTGCAGCGGCTCTTTTTCCACCTTGGATGCATTCAGCAAAATGACTTTTATATTTTTGGCCAAAAGCGACTCTTGCTTTGCAGCCAATTGCTGTACGAAATGGCGGCTGGGCCGCTGCTGCATGTCCCAGACAAAAACAAGAATGGAATTGGCGTCGGCAGGCACTTCCACGCCGTAGCCTGACAGGTCCGGCAGGTCCTTGCCGACCAGCGGCGCAGGCTTCTTCGGTTCATACTGCTGGGATCCCCCCCGCTGGGACAGCACGATCACGACACCCTCGGCGCCACCTTCGGTGCGCAAACTTCTGCCGATGTAGTTGCCGGGCGTCAATTGCGCATAAGCGTGAACCTGCACCGAGCCGGGACAAACGTATTCAAACTTAAAATTGCCGTCCTTATCCGTAACCACATTGTCGTTGGGCTGCCCGTCGCCGTATATCTGCATACGAACATCCGCAAGCCCTTTGCCCTCCGCATCGACCGCCTGCCCCGTCAGCGTCAGGTTGGCTACCCGTAGCGTGATGTCTTCAACTGCCATCGCAACTGCATCCGCTTCTGCGGAAAACCCCTTGCTTCCGCTGCCGTATCCTTTGACGCCGCTGACATTGACATAGAATTCCTGTTCCGTCGGTAGCGATGAAAAGACATACTCGCCGGCGTCATCCGATTTAACGGCTTCGCCGTAACTCTCACCCCATTGCCTCCCCTGTATGGTGAGGCGGGCCTCGGCGTCCTTCAGCGGTTTGCCTTCCTCGCTGAGCACTTTGCCTTTTACGGTGCATCCCGGCTGCAATGTGACGGCAACATCTTTCGTCTCGGCATTGATCGGCTCGATTTTGGCGAGCTTGTTTTTTTCGTCCACAGCCGCAAGAAGAAAATCACCCTCTACCCAGCTCATCTCCTCGGGATTCCAGGCCACAGTGAACCGTCCTTCGTCATCGGTCTTGATATTCTGCCGCATGCCCTGGTTCGGCATGATTCGAATGCTGATGTCTTTGGCCGGCTTTCCATCCGGGCCCTTGACGATACCGGTCAGCTTCTGCTGCCCGCTAAGCTGGATCTCAATCGCGGCTGTTTTTTCATTTTCGATCACGGCAACGGCGCCGTTCTGGGCGCCCTGAAAACCCGGATGCCTGGCGGACACCTCATAGTTGCCGGGCAGCAATTGTTTTTTGGCTGTGCCGGATGCGTCGGTATTGCAGAAGTAAGTGTGGCTATTATCTCTGCTTCGAATCGTTATAGATGATTTTTCGAGGGGCTGCTGTGTTGAACCATCCAGCACCTTTACCTCAAGCACGCCGCCCTTCTGCAATTCGATCTTGGCGCCAACATTGCCCTGAACATCGAGGCTGACGGGGCTGGCGATCCAATCCTGGCTGTTAACGACCAGATTATATTTGCCGGGCGGCAATTGGCTGATCTCAAACGTGCCATCGGCGCTCGAGACAGCCGGCCCAATGCCCAGCAGATTTACGGGAATGTTCTCCTGGACCGCGGAAACACTGATTCCCTCCACGGGGCCGCCTTCTTTGTCCAGAACCACGCCTGAGATTTTGCAGGGTCGATGCGCCGTGAGCATGATCTCGGTCTGGCCGGCCTGGTATGTCAAACCACCCTCGGGGCTGACATCAGCGGTAAACGTGTGAAGGATCCCCCTGCCGTCTTTCTTGACAAGGATCTCCGCCGAACTTCCCTCGGGCAGCGTATTAAATTCAAAACGGCCCTGGTCGCAGGTCCTCGTGACAAAGTTGTCGATCGGTTCCAGCCCGATGGTAAAGCTGAAGTCCCCTTTGATGCCGATGAGGGCCAGGCGAACCTCCGCGCCGGATACGGCCCTGCCATCCGGA
This sequence comes from Planctomycetaceae bacterium, assembly GCA_021372945.1. Taxonomy (GTDB): domain Bacteria; phylum Planctomycetota; class Phycisphaerae; order Sedimentisphaerales; family Anaerohalosphaeraceae; genus 4572-13. The sequence continues at coordinate 7,451 of JAJFTK010000118.1, forward strand.
TCCAGCACAAAGCCGATCATCTTTTGCGGCTCCGTGAGCTGTATATCCAGGTCCTGCCGATCTTCCAGCAGGCTCTTCCAACCGCACGAAAGACCGTCTTTGGAGGCAATACAGGTATAGAAGGCAGTCCCGGCGGTTTGCTGATTCTCGACGGTGAACGAAAACGTTCCCTGCGCATCGGACTTTGTTTCGGCGACGGGGGCGATAAGATAATTCATTTGGATCTGACCTTCCATGCTAATGCGATACAATCGAAGGATTGCTCCTTCAACCACCGCATCGCCGGGGCCTGTCACCTTGCCTTTCAGGGTGACACTCTCCTGGGTGAACGCCGGATATGCGAATGCGAAAAGCAACGCCGCAAACAGACTATTTCTGCGCATAACAACTCTCCTTCGCCTGCGCGATGCAGGCTATTTCTTCTTTCTGCAGGTGGAAACAAATACCATGCCCAACACCGCGGCGCCGATGATGGCCACGGCCAGGAGGTTCAGCTTGCGGCTCTTGCCGCCAGCGGCCTGCTGCCGGCTGGACTGCTTGGCGATCTCCTGAAGCGATTGATCCTCGTTCACGAACGAAGCGTTCGCCAGCCGGATCGAGCCGGCAGCCCACGCAACTTTCTGTCCCTGGCACAATGATGTGATCTGTTCTTGGGTCAGGGCGTAATCGAACAATTGCACCTCGTCAAGAGACCCCTTAAAGAAACGATCGTTACTGGCGGGATCCTGCCCCAGAAAGATGGGCATATCGAATTTTTCGATTTCATGCCGCGCCTGGTTAACGACCGTCTTCATTTCTTTGCCGTCCCACAGATATAGGGCGGCTTGCGAAGGTTCTATGGTAATCGCCGCGAAAACCCATTGATTCAGCGGGATGGCGAGTTGGCTGTTCCAACCGTAGGTATCGGACTTGTCACGCCAGTGATAGCCAAGCGTACGCTCCGGCGAAATATTCAAACCTGTCGCGGTTTTGTTCGACCGGCAGAATACGATTCCGGTGAAGGGCTCATTGTCCTCGGCGCGCATCCAGCCGCAAACAGTCATTGCATTGGAGCTAATGTGCAGAGGCGGAACTTGAACGGACGTCTGACCGTCCAAGAGCAGTGCCTTGCCTGAATGGCCTTCGACCCACTGAGGCGAGCCCTGCATGGTTCCATTGAGTGCACCACCGGCGGCATCATTGGCATTTTCATCCAGGGGCCACCAGGCGACTTCAACCCGACCCGTCTTAAACGACCATGCGGGCCCTTTGGTGCAAGTACCGTCTTGCTGAATCTCCTCAATGCACCAGTAATAGGTCTTATCCGGTTGAAGGCCTTCGACATTGACCTTCGCGGGGCCGGTGATCTTACCCTGGAGCGTTAAACTGTCGGGCGTATCGCCCAGGTAAACGGCATGGACGAGGGCGTTCTTTCCGGCGGTCCAGCGAAGGGGCAAACTCCCCGTAAACGGAGTTTTCGCCTTGTCAGCAGGGCTGCTGTTGCAGGCGGCAGGCCCTAAAGGCTCAAAAAATCGCACCTTGCTCAGACCTAACTGCTTGCTATCGGGGTTAATGCAGACCAGATTATCCAACCGCACCTTTTGAGCGGTTACGGGTTCAAAGCTCAGATGCGTCGGTTCGTCGTAATCGTCCGTGCCTTCGGCTTCGAGGAATGCCGCCTCTCTGCAAATCGTTTTCCAGCCGGCGGACTCAGTCCAGATCGAGACATTGGCCCTGGCGACACCCATATCCGTATAGGCAGGCTTATTGTAGTTCCAAATAAGCACCGACTCCAATTGATGTGTGCCGCCCAGGTCGAAAACAAGGCCATCTTGGATGCTTTCGGCATCAAAGGCAGCCATATACTGTTCGTTGGCCGAACATTCCATCAGCAGATCGGCATCAATGTTGCCGTATCCGGAGGCATCGGCCAGCAGGCTCGCGGCAGGCTGTTCGCTGACGGCTTCGATCAGCGGACCGACCGCCGGGCCGGTGCGATTGTCCGATTTGAGTGCGTAATTGTATTTCCTGATCTCGAACGGAGAATCGATGACGGCCTGTACGAAGTAAGGACGGGTTTCTTTCTTGGGCTCTCGCCACGAGAGCGAACAGTTGCCGCCTCAGCCATATTCCAAACTGAACGTGCGGTCATATTCGCCCGTCTTGTTTCGGATATGAAGCTTGGGCGCTGGCGGCTGACGATTGCTGCGATAAAGCGATACTCGCTCGCCGGACTGACCTGTAAGAGATTGGTTGAAATAGAAAGAACCTTCCAGCGCGCGGGCGGAAACTGACGAAAACACGGGCTCGCCGATCTTTGTCAGTTCCAAAGGCGCCGGGGCAGAGACTTTGAACTTGTCTCTTTGAGACGGATAGGACGCCTCGAGTCTCCATTCGACGCCGCGGCTGTCCTTCCGCGTGATGCTCCAATTACGGACGCGGTACTCGCCCTCCGGCAGGCGGAATTGTCCATCTGTGACCTGGCGGGTGTAGATGCCGTTCAAACCGCCCATGGTAAGCTGATTGATGGAAGCCACTGAAACAGTGCCGAACGCGACATCGGGAGCAGGCGTCAACTCAAGAAAGGCGCCGTCTTTGGCAATATTGGTTCTGTAGAGCGCATCTTTGAACTCGAGAAAGTTGCCCACGGCGATATGCAAAGAATCGCCGCCGGAATCAAGTTGGATCTGGTCGCAATCGAAATTATCGGATTTGTCGTTGAAGGTGCCGTTTACGTTGCTGTCGATCAGGCGGCACAGGATCTTTTTGCCGTTCAGTTCGATCTGACCTTCGTACCAGCAGCCGGAGTACGCATAAATATACGTACTTTCCGGGTCGTAGCTGTAGAAGCGGAGATTCAGGTGATAGGTGATTTTACCGTCAGGAGAATCCAGTAAGACTGGCGTGAGGCCGAATTCCGTCTCGTACTCGTTTGACTGGCGGCCTTCCACCTTCTTTTCATCATCGAGCCGGCCATCGCCATTGGTGTCAAAGTACAAGACGATGTAGGGTCCGTATTTGTTTTTCTTGTCGAATACCGCCCATCGAAAGCCCGCCGGATCCATAGGCGTCTGCCATTTGATAAAAATCGGCTTGTCGGTTGACAGCGCCGGCAGAGTGATCTGCGGTGTTTCCTTCTCGGGTCGATGGAATTTAGAACTGCCGCCGATGATGTCACGGGCTCGCGATGATGTGCGGTATTGCAGCCATTGAGGCGCTGCCGCAAGAGTGCAGGGGAATAGGAGGATGAGAGCCCAGATCATACTTGCTTTTTTCATTTTTCTGATCTTTCAAAAAATAAAACGAAAAAAGATGAACCTTCTATAGAATGTTATACTACCGTTAATTTCTGAAAGTGCAAATTATTTTTTGTAAGCGTTCGCCGGACGAACGTTTGCGATGGTTTTAAAATAAAAAAGCCCCGCATGAAGCGGGGCTTGGTTTGACAAAAATGTGTCACTTGCTTTCAAACTCAGCGTCGATGACGTCATCACCGTTTTTGCGATGGACTTCGCCTTCGGACGGACTTGGCTGCGGCTGGGGTCCGCCGGAAGGCTTGGCTCCGGCGGCTTGCTTCTTGGCCGCTTCTTCATAGAGGATCTTGCCCAGTTCCTGCGACGTCTGGCCGAGATTGTCGATCGCCTTCTTAATGGCGTCGCCGTTGTCGCCTTTGGCCGCATCCCTGAGGTTATTCAGGGCCGATTCAATGTCGCCGCGAACGTTGGCCGGGACCTTGTCGCCATGTTCCTTAAGCGTTTTCTCGGTCGAGTAAACCAACTGGTCCGCCTGGTTCTTCAGGTCAACGACCTCACGGCGTTTCTTATCTTCGGCGGCATGCGATTCGGCGTCCTTGGCCATTTTTTCAACTTCATCCTTGCTCAGGCCGGAACTGGACTGGATCACGATCGACTGCTGTTTGCCCGTGCCGAGATCCTTTGCCGAAACGTTCAGAATGCCGTTGGCGTCGATATCGAACGTCACTTCGATCTGCGGGATGCCGCGCGGGGCCGGCGGAATATCCGACAACTGGAACCGGCCCAGCGTTCGATTGTCACGCGCGAATTCCCGTTCGCCCTGCAAGACATGAATATCGACACTGGTCTGGCTGTCAGCAGCCGTCGAGAAAACTTCCTTTTTGCTGGTCGGGATCGTGGTATTGCGTTCGATCAGCCGAGTCAGGACACCGCCGAGGGTTTCCACGCCCAATGACAACGGCGTCACATCGAGCAGCAGAATATCCTTGACGCCCGCGTCGCCGGCCAGCACAGCACCCTGAATGGCGGCGCCGATGGCCACGACTTCATCGGGGTTGATGCTCTTATTGGGCTGCTTGCCGAAGATATCGATCACGATCTGCTGGACCTTCGGGATGCGGGTTGAACCGCCGACGAGCAGCACTTCGGCGATTTGGCCGGTTTGGAGCTTGGCATCCGCGATGGCCTTATGGCATGGTTCCTTCAGACGCGCAAACACCGGGTCAGCCAAGGCCTCGAACTTGCTGCGGCTCAGCGAGATATTCAGATGCTTGGGCCCGTTGGCATCGGCGGTGATAAACGGCAGATTCACGCTCGTTTCGAGCTGCGTGCTCAATTCACACTTGGCCTTTTCGGCGGCCTCTTTGAGGCGCTGGTGAGCCATTGGGTCCTGCCGCAGATCGATGCCTTCGGTTTTGCGAAACTCCTCGGCCAGGTAATTCATCAGCACTTCGTCGAGGTCGTCGCCGCCCAGATGCGTGTCGCCGTTGGTGCTTAGGACCTCAAAGACGTTGTCGCCGATATCCAGAATGGAGATATCGAATGTTCCGCCGCCGAAATCAAATACGGCAACCTTCTCGTTCTTCTTCTTTTCCAGCCCATAGGCCAGTGCCGCGGCGGTAGGTTCATTGATAATGCGTTCGACCTTGAGCCCGGCAATGGTGCCGGCGTCTTTGGTGGCCTGGCGCTGCGAGTCGTTAAAATACGCCGGAACGGTGATGACGGCCTGTTCGACCTTTTCGCCCAGGTAATCTTCGGCGGTCTTTTTGAGATCCTGCAGGATCATCGCCGAGATCTCCGGGGGCGTGTATTCCTTGCCCCGAATATTGACTTTGACCAGTTCATCCACCCCGCCGGTCACTTTATACGGCACGATCTTTTCCTCTGAGCTGACCTCGCGGTGACGACGGCCCATGAAACGCTTGATCGAATAAACCGTATTCTCAGGATTGGTGACCTGCTGATGCTTGGCGGTTTGGCCGACCAGCCGCTCCCCTTTATCCGTAAAACCGACCACCGAAGCCGTCAAGCGCGAGCCGGAGGCGTTGATCAGTACCTTGGGCGATGATCCTTCCATGATCGCCACGACTGAATTTGTTGTTCCAAGGTCAATTCCTATAATTTTGCCCATCTTTACAGTCTCCTATTTTATTCCAAACAACATGGCATTAAACCTCAAAGTTTCAATGTGCAAACTATGTGCCAAGGCTTTCGAATTGCCTTAAACGCTTTCACGGGCAATATTTATATACTTTTGCAGTCAATCTCGCCTATGCCAATATGGCAGGATATCGGTTATGCCAACATAAAAAAGACCGGAATATATCCGGTCTTCATAAAAACATCCTGACGTCCAGTTCAAAAACCACTGATGTGACTGCCATGAATCTGGGGTCCCCTGAACGCACCGTGTTTCTGTTTTTTTGGACTTGGTGATCGCCAGCCTTATACCCTATGCATAAAGCTCATAATCAAGAGGATCACAAAGATGACCAGGAATAGAACAAAAAGAATTTTCGCGATTCCTGCCGAAGCAACTGCAATCCCGCCAAATCCGAAAACAGCCGCGATGATCGCAACAATAAGAAACAGTAATGCCCAACCTAGAAGACCCATAATATATCCTTTCCGTAATAGCCGTGTCAATAATCTTTATTGCTATATAATTATATAAAATTCAGGACTTGCTTGTTCCACAAGTATTCTACCGATTTGACTTTAGCCTATTGCCGACGCGCCTGTTCAGTGGAATTCACTGTAAAAAAACGAGTGGAACGCTCATTCACTAGAAGCGAGACATAATTTGGAGACTGGATGAATAAAATCATTTGCATCCTGCTGGCTTTGATGTGCGGCAACAGCTATGGCATGGTGGTTGTAAGTCCATGGCGGCCGCTCTTTGAAGGCGTTGAGCAGGCCTCAGGCTGGGCGGACACGCCGCGATTGCAGCAGGTTCAAGCGCTGCGGATCGACCTGCAGAACCCGCATGTGTCATTCTATTCGACGCCGGGCAACGGCACCGCTCTAGGCGATACGAACAGGCAGACGGGCTCTGAATTCGTTATGAGTTCGGGGGTCAAAGCCGCCATTAACGCTCACTTCTATAGTACTACGCCCGAAATCGATTACAACGCGGAACTGATCGGGCTTTCCATGTGCAACGGGCAGATCGTTTCGATCGCCGAAAACCTGGGCCAGGGCGGCAGATCATTGCTGATCAGCCGATTAAACACTGCCTGGTTCCAGGTTACCGGTCCAACAACGAACCTGAGCAATGTGTGGACGGCCATCGAGGCGTGGCCCTACATTCTCAACGCCGGCGTGAATATCGGCACGGGTGTGGATATTCATCCCCGTTCGGCGGTTGGCAACACGCAGGATAACCGCTATTTGATCCTGATGACCGTTGACGGCCGGCAGAAAGGCTATAGCGAGGGGGCAACGTACTGGGAAACCGCCGAATGGCTTAAGCGATTCGGGGCGTATCGCGGGCTTAACCTTGATGGGGGAGGTTCGACTCACCTTGCGATATCCAACGGAAACGGCGGGGCCAGGAACCTCAACAGCCCCAGCGAAAATCGGGCTGTTGGTAGCCACTTGGGGGTCTTCAGTGAGGAACTGCCGTTCAATCCAAAGATGATTTACGCAGATTTCGAAGGAGGTCCGGGAACCTTCTGGCTTTCGCCGGGATACTCGGGCTCGACGACGGGCATTGATAAAGTGAATTCGACTTCATCGCTTAGTACGATTTCGTCATATCAAGGAAATGTCTGTCAGAAGCTGACGATCGTCGATAGCAGTGCAGCGTCAGGCGGCTGGCTGGTTCGGCACTTGAGCGGCTCGAGCGCATCGCGCAGCCAGAATCTTGAAAGGCCGACGCGGGGTTACGTGGGGCTTTGGGCGAGCACGACCACGCCGGGGCTCGAGATATCGATCGCGATCGATAATACGTCCAATGTAACCGCCGATCGCGGCAACTTCAGGACAATGCAGGCGGACGGGCAGTGGCACTTGTACGAATGGAACCTTGAGGATAACAGTGATTGGCACGGCTGGATCAATGGAGACGGTGTCATCGATACGGTCGATTTTACATTGGATTCGATCCAGCTACGGAGCGCATCGGACCAGGACGCGGTGATCTATCTTGACAGAATCGCGCACTTCAGCCGGGGGAGCCTGCGCTACTGGGACAGCCTGCCGGGAGATTTCGGACCGGACGGCAGGATCGACATGGATGACCTTGACGCGTTCGCGGGGCAGTGGATGAAGACCGAGGTCCAGGCAGGCTGGGACAGGATCTTCGACCTGCAGGAAGACGCCGGCGGGATCATCGATATCAATGATTTGATGGCGTTTGCTGAACATTGGCTTGAAAGCGAATAGCCTAAGCAGTTAACCGACGGGCAGCAGAATAAAGATTAGAATATCCCAGAGGGCGTGGGAGATGATGCAGGGCCAGAGGCTGCGGGTCAGAAGGAACAGCAGTCCCCAAAAGAAGCCGCAGACCGCAGCGGCGGCAACCAGCATGAGATTCAACGACCAGACGTGAACCAGCGCATAGGCGGCCGCGGCAACGACAAAGCCAATTATGGCATTACGATGTTCTGACGATTTGCTTGCCGGCAAGATGCCGGCGATACCGGTCAGTCGGCGCTGGAGGAATCCGCGCCAGAAGATCTCCTCGGCGGGTGCAATGACGCCAACCAGCAGCAAGGCAATGAGCCAGCGATTGTGATCCTGTCGAATAGCGTAAATGGATTCGATCTGAACTTGAGCAAAAGGCAGGATTCGCGTGGAGAGAAAATGTCCGAACATGAAAAACCCGTAGAGGACAGCGGCGGAAACCACTCCGACTGGGATGTGCCATGCCTTGAACGCATAAACGCCGGCAAGCCGCGCATGATCAAGATAGATTGACAGCAACGCAAGCGAAGCGGTCAAGAGCGGCATCAGCAGCCAGAAGGGAATTATTGGTTTCGTCCAGGGACTGAATAGAAGAAAGAAACCGGCAGCGGCGAAAAATAAAAGCACGACGGCTGATTTCATCGGATGGCCCCAAGCAGAAGAGAGATAATCAGGAGAACGCCAAAGGCCAGGTGCAGTTTGGCCGTTCGCACGTCCAGCGAGATGATCAGGTCGGGACGGTCGGAGGCGTTAGAAAGAGCCGCCTTGATGTTCGATAGGGCCAACGGCAGGCAAAGCCACGTCAGGAACGACCATGCAGGCAGCACCCTACGAATAATCAGCGCAAGCACGATCACAAAAGCGCCCCCTACCAATATCGAATATTCCCACCGCGCCAAGAAGTGGCCCAGGATGGTGGCGGCCGTACGGACACGAGCCGTTCGATCGGAGGAAATGTCGCGAAGGTTATTCGCCGACAGGATGGCCGCCACGTGGCAGGCGATGGGCAGCGAGACTAAAGGAACATAATGGCTGTAATCGCCGGTGAGGACAAAGAAAGCCCCGATGGTCATAAGCGGACCCATGAGGATAAAGACGGCCAAGTCGCCCAAACCAAACCGCTTTGAGACCGTGTAGAAAAGGCCGCCGATCATGCCGGCCAGGCCGATCAGCAAAATACCAATGCCTCGCTGCCAGATAAAGATAAGACCAAGCAGCGCGGAAAGAGCGAACATCAGAAGTCCGGCTATGAAGACCTGAGAGGGGCGAAGGAGCCCTTCAACGAGGACGCGGCTTCCGCCGTACGTGCCGGGACGGTCAACGCCTTTTTTGTAGTCATAGTAATCGCTGATGAGATTTGTGCCGGCATGGATCGCAAATGAAGCGATGACCACCAGCGGCATCAAAATCCAGCGGGCCTGCTCCTGTAAGAATACAACTAGCGCAGCACCCAAGAACACGGGCGTCATAGAGGCCGTGTAGGAGAACGGACGCAAGGCCTGCACCCAGATACGAAGCTTGTTCTCTGGGACAGCAGCAACGGGATTTTGATGTTCCGGCGATTTCATTTATCGGAATTATAGACTAGTCGTCCCTGAAAAAGTCATTTTGCGAATTCAAATCGCCGGGCCAACGCGGTGACGCCAGAAGTGTTTGACATTTTGCTCAGCCAATTTTCCAAAAAGTCGACCCATTCCATCAGCGCATACAAAAATGCGGCTATTA
>JAJFTK010000120.1 GCA_021372945.1 Planctomycetaceae bacterium
TAATAGCCGCATTTTTGTATGCGCTGATGGAATGGGTCGACTTTTTGGAAAATTGGCTGAGCAAAATGTCAAACACTTCTGGCGTCACCGCGTTGGCCCGGCGATTTGAATTCGCAAAATGACTTTTTCAGGGACGACTAAATATAATCAAGAATTATGAAGGAAATGGGGGGCTGAGGTGATGAAGTCGGTTTGTTTATCGACGTTTTTAGTATTCGGATTTGTTTTGGATTTTAAGATTCAAATTTCGAAAACAAACCCCGATCAGCCATCGTTCGCCCAAGTCTTTTCAGGACTTTTTGACATCTTTTTAGGTCCTTTCCGCGTCTTTTTAGGCTCTTCACAGGCGATCTTGAAGCCCAATTTAGTCCTTGAATCGTATGGAAAAGCCCGTTTTCAGCGCGATAATGCGAGATTACCGCTTTTCGTTCAGAAGCCAGTCGTACTGGATGAATTTGATGGTCACATCGTTCTTCTCGAGATAGCGAGCGTCTTTCTCGCTCAGGTACGGCAGGATGAAATTCAGCCACGCCCTCTCTTCCGGCTTGCGGCTCCGGAATTTCAGGATCGATGCGAATTTGGATTGCAGAAACGTGTCTTTGTGCATTTGGAACATATTGGACAGGTACAGCACTCCTTCGGTCTTATCCAGCCGCAGACCATGCTCGGAATTGAGATACCGCCGGACCTGCTCGTCCAATTGCCGATCCAGCTCGCTGCCGCGAAACGGTTCGTTTCTCAGGATGGCCCCGCCAATCGTCGCATCCGAAAGCGCAAAGCAGATACGAGGGTCCTGGGTGGGCTTCAGCAGCAAATCGTCCTCGATCTCCTCAAGCGTGTATTCAAGTTTTTGAATGTGGAAATACTCCTTGGTCCAGGCCCCCGGGATCTGCATGATGCTGTTATTCGGGTACAGGATCATGTACCATTTGGGTTCGATCGGGTAACGGTCGATGATGAGTTTGATCGTGCAGACATTATACGTATTGATCCAGAACGCGATCTTATCCTTTGCAGGCAGGCTCCACAGCACGGCCGGGTTGAGCGATTCCAACTCACTGGCCGCGGTCATGATATCGGACCGCTTGCGGCGAAGCGTCGCATAATCCACCAGGCCGTCCGGGCTGATCAACTCCGGCGTAAGGATCTTCTCATACGCCTCCTGGATGAGGATCAAAGAAGAAGCGGTCAGATTGAACGCGTCCGATTCGTCTTCCTTGGCCGCCGGCTCATTTGGATCATTGGATTGCGGCTGTTCGGAAGTCTGACTGTCCGGTTGACCGTTTTGGGCGGTATTGGGATCCATTGGGGACGGCTGCTGCGCACCTCCTACGCGCGCGGCAGACACCGCCAATAAAAAGGCGATTACAAGTACGTAAAATGAAGATTGGAATGGTTTGTTATCGGTCTTTAACAATTCCGCTTCCTGGCAATCTACTTAAAAAATAAGGCACAATACTCAAACCCTGATGTTTCTTTACTGCAATTACCGCTAAAATGTTCTCAAATATAAGGATATAAATCTACATTGGTTCTCGGTAAAATGCCGGCTCGACTTAATCGAATTCGTCATCTTGGCCGGTATTGCAGCATAGGCATCCTGGCTGATCGCGATCCAGTTTTTAGGTTGCCTCATTCAGGAATGTCGATGCGCTCCACCGGCGCGACCTCGGCCAGATCCTCTTCAAGCTGCTTGGCGTCGCCTACCACCACGATCGCCAGCCGCTGGGGGTTAACCGTCCTCTTTGCCAAATCGAGACAATCTTCCTTGTCCATGCGATTCATGGTCTTGAACAGTTTCTTGAAGTAATCCTTGCCAAGCCGCTGCGACTCGATCATCCACAGGTCGCGAGCCACGTCCTGCGGTGTCTCACGGTTCCGCGCGAAACTGCCCAGAAAATAGCTGCGTGCATCGGAGAATTCTTCATCGCTGGGCATCACGGTTTCAAATTCGCGGACCTGGTCGATGATTACGCCAACCGTCTCGGCGGTCGTGCTGTTTTTCGTGAAGGTCGAAATCACGAATGTCCCCGCCATCGCCATCGGCTGAAACCCTCCAAACGCGCCGTAGCTGAGCCCTTTCTTGACCCGAATCGTGTCGTTCAGCCGACTGTGAAACGAACCGCCAAAGTAATTTCCGGCGATCAGGCTGTAAAAGTAATCCGGCTGTGAGTGACGCGTAATCCCAAGCTCGCCCGCCTGGATCTGCGCCTGCGCGCTGCCCGGACGATTGACCAGGTAGATCTTGGTAGGCGACTGTTGGGGAATGTCGGCCAACCGGATCTCTGCAGGAGCAGTCTGCGACTTCCAATCGCCAAAATACTGGCGGGCCATTTCGAGGGCCTTGTCGCGCGTGATATCTCCGGCAAAGATCAGCGTTGCCTGCTCGGGGCGCGCATATACTGACCACCACCTGCTGAGGTCCTCGGCGCTCAACTGCCGCATCTCCTGGGGCGTACCCTTAACCGGCCGCCCGTACGGATGCCCGTCAAAAACAATCCTGTTGAACGCCGTCTCGGCCAGGTACTCCGGGTCCTGTCGCTGGATCTGCAGTTCCGTAACCTGCTGATTAACCAGCTTGGCAAATTCGCCGCTATCAAACGTTGGTGTCTGTACCACCTCTGACAACAGTGCCATGCCGCGGTCAGCCTGCTCGGTCAGGCAGTTCATCCCCACCGAACTGGTATCCATATCGGCCATTGCCGATAAACTGATCGCATATTGCTCCAGCGCATCGGCAAGCTGGGCCTCGGTGTGTTTGGCCGTGCCTTTGGTCAGCATCTGCAGCGTCAGGAACGCGGTCGCCGGCTTGGTCTCGGTCCAGGCGCCGTTAGTCAGTCCGAGCGTCACCGAAACGAACGGCACTTCATGATTCGAAACCACCTTGATCTTGAGCCCATTGGGCAGTTGCTCTTCCTTGTACTTGAGCTCAAAGCCCTTCGTACCGGTTTGGGCGATTGGCGGCTTGGAGGGCCACCAGTCCGGCCGCTTGAGCCCGGGTCGTCCCGGCGGGGGCGCCTGCAGCTCCGGCTTGGCCGTGATCGGCGCCGCCTCGTTATCCTTGCTGGCCTGCGCCATCCCCTGGCTGCGCTTGATAATGAACTGGTAAGTGCGCCCGGTATCCAGGTACCGCATTGCCGCCTGCTGAACCTCCTGCGAACTGATCGACCGAATGCGGTCGATCAGCGTGTTGACCTTTCGCACGTCGCCCATGGTCACTGCGGCCGTTCCAAGCAGCGATGCCTTGCTCTCGATTTCCAGGTTCGTGGTCACGACCTGCTTGAGCAGTTGGTTGCGCGCCTTTTCCAGCTCGGCCTCGCTGACTCCTTCTTTCTGGACCTTCTCGACCTGGGCCTTCAGCGCCGCGATCAGCGCATCGTAATCATTGCTTTCCGGCGGCAGGGTGGCCTGCGCCAGGAAAAGCCCATCCTGCTGAAGATTATACGTATCCGTCCCCGCCTCAACGGCTATCTGCGTTTTGGCTACCAGCTCGCGGTAAACGCGGCTGCTGTATCCCGTCCCGAGGATTTGCGACAGCAGGTCCAGCGCCGTTTCCTGGCGCGTCCCCGTGGGAACGGTTCGCCACGCCAGCGTCACCTGGCCGGCGGGCGCGTTTTCATCGTCGATCACGATCGTTTTAAGATCCGTCAACGGCGCTTCGTTGACGCTCACTTTTGGCGGCTGAGGGCCCGTGGGGATCCAGCCGAAATATTGCCTGGCAAGCGCCTGTGCCTTGGCGTGTTCAACCGCCCCCACGATGATCAGCGTCGCGTTATTCGGCACGTAATAGCTGATCCAGAATTGTCGCAGGTCCGGAACGCTCGTCGCCCGCAGGGTCGCCAGGTTCCCGATGGGCGTCCACTGGTACGGCTGATCCTTGAAGATCACCGCCGCCATCTTCTTGAACGCGTTGCCGTAAGGCTGGTTTTCCCGCATCCGCAATTCTTCTTCCACCACCTGCCGTTCCGTATCGAACGCCGGCTGATCGATCTTCAGAAATCCCATCCGTTCCGCTTCAAGCCACAGCGCCAGCCCGAGCTGATCCGACGGCAGCGTCTCATAATAAACCGTCTGGTCGAAGCTCGTATAGGCGTTGTTCGTGCCGCCGACTTTTCGCAGCAGGTTAAAAAAATCGCTCTCGCTGACATGGTCGGTCCCTTTGAACATCATGTGTTCAAACATGTGCGCATAACCCTGGCGGTCGGGGCGCTCGTTTTTGGAACCCACCGCGTACCACACCTGCACAGCCACGATCGGCGTCGAGAAATCCTCCAGCGTAATGACGTTGAGCCCATTGTCCAGCGTGATCGACTGGTAATCAAAAAGTTTTTCCCCGCTTCCAAGCTGGGCCTTGACCTTATTCGCCTGGCCAAAAGTAACGGCACTAAGCCAAACAGCCGACAAAAGCAACAAAGAAGATACCTTTTGCATAAACAATCCTGACAAACTGAGTCTATAGTTTTAACCTACGCTGTGAGCCAACCACAGTTCAACACGTGCCAATGGACAATCTATCCATCCAATTTATCTTAAAACATGTAATCCATCGTATTTATATAGCCTAAGTCAGCCAACCGGTCAAGCAAATGGCGGGATCCCGGCGATTACTTTGCACCGTTGGCTTCGGCGAAATAAGCTTGACGAAAAACCGCGGGACAGGTACTATAAACGGTTTAATGGACTCATTTTAGGAGAACCGTGGTGCGACAAAGAACTCATAAGTGCTTATATTCTCTCCTTTTCGCTATTTTTGCCGGGGGGCTCGTTTTCTGCATCGGATGCACCGATAACCCGGAATCACAGGCGGCCAAACAGGTCCGTGAAGAAACCTCCGCCGCATTGGAAAAGGCCGTTAACGACAAACAATACAAGAGTGCCCAGGACAAGGTCATGGCCGCGCTGGTCCGAAACAGGACGGCGGGGTTAACTCATGATGCTTCGGTCGTCGCCAGCGGCAATTTGGCCCTCAGTTACGGCACGACCGAGCAGATTCAACTGGATGCCTTGGCCCAACCTGTCCGCGGCGGCGTGGATACGCTGGCCGGACTGATCCGCAGAAACGAAGAACTGATGATCGAAAAAGAGCGGATCCAGAATCTGCTCGCCTCCGACGACCGCGAAAGGACCGATCTGCAAAAGATACTCAAGGAAGGGACCGACCGGGAGCCCTCGCTTGAAGCCGTGCGAACCGAGGCACAAACCGAGATTGAAAAGCTGACGGGTGAAAAAGACCGTATCAAGCAGCAGCTCGACCAGGTGAACGCTACGCGCGCCGACTACCAGGCCCGCGCCGATGAATTGCTCCGGCAGGCCGAATTGGCCCAGGGCGAGCAGAAATTGACGCTCCAGCAGCAGGGCTATGACATCCTCAAGCAGCAAAAGCAATACGAGATCCAGGCGCAAGAGGCCGCCAGCGGCATTTCATCGCTCGACAGCCAAATCGCGCTGCTGGAATCCAGGCTGACCAATCTTGACGAATCGTTCAGCCAGGTGCAGTCCAGGATCGACGCCATAGAAAACTCGCAGGCACGTCAAATGTTGACCGAGCAGGCCGGCCAGATCGAATCCATGCAGGCCCTGGGCCGCCAGGAAATGACAAAGACCGCTGCCCTGATTTCAGAACGATTTAAGACCTGGAACGAGGCCGCTGACCGCACGCTGGCCATCTTTGAAGAGGCCAAAGGTGAATTCGAAAAAGTGCAGGCCGGCGGCGCCGCTTTCGCGGCGGTACTCGGCCTGGCACAAACCTCGCATCAAGCCGCGCTGGTCTGCGCGGCACAGATGAAACTGCGCGCCGAACTGAATGACCGGCTGGTTGATCTGCTGCAAAGTGCGGAACCCTCCCTTTCGGAGGTTGTACAGAATGCGCTGCCGATCGGCCCGGTGGATGAAGCGCTCAAGCAAAGGACCATGGACCTGTTCGGCAAGGCCTTTGAGAATTATCAGCAGGTCTATGAAATGGCCTCGGCCATGGGAGCCGAGACGCAGTGCAGCGTGCTCAAATCCCACATGCTGGCGGTCAGCCAGAAAATGCAGTTGGCCGACCGCATTGGCGATTTTGACCTGGCCAACCAGACCGAAGTGGCGCTGAATGAACTGATGAAGAAGGGGACCGAGCTGGGAGCCTCCTTTACGCAATCCGAGGCGGTGCGGGTGATTCAGAACGAAGGCCTCAATTATGCCCCGGATCTGCCGTTGAATCTTGAGGTACTGGCCGAAGGTCTTAACCAGAAGTTTTCCGATTGGAAACGATTGCCCCTGTCCGAGCAGGAACAGGCGATCGATGCCAATTTGGCGCAGATCGATGACCTGATCGTCAAACACGGACAAAAACTGGCCCAATACCTTGAACCGCTCAAGCAGGACATGCTCGCGGCCAAGGAACGGGGCTTCAAGGAAATCCAGGCGCCCGCCGGCGGCGAGCCCAATTCCCTTTAGCCGAAGCAGGCACTTTCGAATGGACGAATTTGCGAATCCCGGTTCCTGGGCGGGATTTTTTTAGTGCCTGTCGCGCGTTATGCTCCATGCAGTGTTAAGAAGTCAAATGAAAACCGCCCAAACCATAGGCAGTGAATTATCCGGCCGGATCAAAGGCAGCGTGCAGATCGATCTGTTTAACCGGGTTGCCTTCAGTACCGATGCCAGTATTTACCGCATTGTTCCACAATGTGTTGTTTCGTGTGCGGACGAAGAGGATGTCGTCGCCGCCGTGCGATATGCCGCCGAAAACTCTATTCCCCTTGCGCCGCGCGGCGCTGGAAGCGGACTGGCGGGTGAGTCGCTCACCAGCGGTATCGTCCTGGACATGCGTCGGCACATGAATGCGATCCTCGAAACGGCTCACGATGGAAGCTGGGTCCGCGTTCAGCCCGGCGTCGTGCTTGATAGGCTCAATACCCATCTGGCCGCCTGGGGGCGCAAAATCGGGCCCGACCCCTCCAGCGGCAATCGAGCCGTCATCGGCGGGGTGGTTGCCAATAATGCCACCGGTGCCCATTCTTTGCAGTACGGTTATATCGCCGACCACGTCCGAAAACTGCGGGCGGTAATGGCCGATGGCGCCGTTTGTCAGTTTGGCCGTCATGAATCAGCCGCCGGATACGCCGGCTTATGCTGGAATTTGCTGGAAAGCAAGCAGGATCTGATCACCAGGTCGCAGCCCGCCACCAAGCGCAACCGCTGTGGCTACACCATCCAAAATGTCATTGAAGGCCCGCGTGTCAACATGGCCAGGCTCCTGACAGGCTCTGAAGGAACCCTGGCGGTGTTTACCGAAATCACGCTTGAGACGGTCAAGGTTCCCGCGGCCGCCGGGCTGCTGCAGTTTGAGTTTGACAGCCTCCACGCCATGGCTTCGGCGGTTCCGATCATCGTTCAGAGCGGGGCCGCCGCCTGTGAGCTGATGGACCGCACATTAATGGATATGGTTCTGAAGGCCTGCCCGGCCTACGCTGATATTGTGCCGCCGCACTGCGCCGCAACGCTGCTTGTAGAACATACCGCAGAATCGCAAGCGGCGCTTGAAGCGGCCCTTGAGATGACCGTTGCCGCCGTCGGCCCATTAGCCTTGCGATGCACCAAAGTGCTGGACAAAGGCAGCCAGGCGCGGCTCTGGAAATCCCGCAAGGACGCCGTTCCGCTGCTCAACCGTGAAAAAGGCCCATCGCACCCGGTTGCGTTTATCGAAGATGTTTCCGTCGATCATCGACGCCTGGGCGAATACACCGCCGGCCTGCTTGCGATCGGCAAAAAGTATGATATTCCTATGGCCTTTTACGGCCACGCCGGGGATGGCGAACTGCACATTCGCCCTTACCTGGACCTGAGCCGCCCGGACGAGGTCCGCCGGATGCGCAGCATCGCCGAAGAGGTCTTCGCGCTGGCCTGGTCGCTGGGCGGAACCATCAGTGGCGAACACGCCGATGGGCTGCTTCGAGCAGCGTTCATCGAGAAGCAATACGGCGCTGAATATTATGAGTTGCTCAAGGCGATCAAGAAGATCTTTGACCCCGCCGGCATTCTCAATCCGGGCAAGATCGTTTCTGACGATCCGGCGGCGATGGAATCCAACCTGCGAGCGCCTGCCTTGGCGATGGCGCAGGACTTCAAGACCGATTTGTGTTTTCGGCCGGGCGAGTTTCGATTTGAGATGGAGCAGTGCAACGGCTGCGGCGTCTGTCTGGCCAGTGCCGGGGCGTTTCGGATGTGTCCTGTCTTTGGCGGAACCAATGACGAACTGGGCAGCTCTCGCGCTAAGACCAATCTGATCGCCTCCTGGCTGGCTGGCGAAAAAGCGCAAGGCACCTTTGACCCCGGCCAGCTTAAACGCATTCTGACTTTCTGCATCAATTGTAAAATGTGTTCGATCGAATGCCCGGCAGGCGTCGATGTCTCCAAGCTCGTCATCGAAACAAGGGCACAGTTGGCCCGACACACGGGCTTTACAAGGGCCGAAACGGTCCTGTCCAATAATCGGCTGCTGAGTCTGTCGGCCAGCGCCTTTGCGCCGCTTAGTAACAAAGTGATGGGCTTGCCGCCAGTTAAAGCGCTTCTGGAGAAAACGCTTGGATTGGACCGCACGCGGCGTTTCCCGGCCTTTCAGCGAGGCAGCTTCATTCGCAAGGCGCAGCGGTATCTTGCCGCCCAGCCCAAGATGGACGCCCCGGCAGAGCGCATCATCTACTTTGTCGATAGTTTCGTCAATTGGAACGATCACGAACTCGGCTTTGCCGTGCTGAAGGTCCTGCACAAACTGGGCGTTGAAGTGGCGGTTCCCAGGCAGCGGCCTGCGCCGCTTCCGGCGTACGTCTATGGAAACTTGAAACTCGCCCGCAAAGAGATGCTCTATAACCTTCAGAAGTTCGAGCCTTATCTGCAAAAGGGCTATAAGGTCATCTGTTCGGAACCCTCCGCCGCGCTGTGCCTTCGCGACGAACTCCGGCTGCTTATCGATACACGCTCAGCTCGTTTGCTTTCGGAGAATACCTTCGAACTGATGGATTTCATTGCGCCGCTGCTGGCGGCCGCACACGGAGCGTCAATGGATTTGACGCCGGATTTCCAAAACCAGTCGATCGCCTATCATTGCCCTTGTCACTTGAAAGCGCTGCGGCCTTGCCGCAATAGCCTCGAGATCCTGAAAAAAGCTGGATTAAATGCAGCGGACCTCAACAGCGGCTGCTGCGGTCTGGCAGGGACCGCCGGAATGCAAGCCAAGAACTGCGACCTGACCGCCGCCATCGGCCGACCCTTAAAAGAGAAGATCGATTCCCTTAAGCCGGACCTGATCCTGACCGAATGCGCCGCCTGCAAGATGCAGATCGAACACCTGACAGGCAAACCCGTGAAGCATCCGATCAAGCTCCTGGCAAAAGCCCTGCAAGAATAAACTTGCCACGATGGCCAAAAAACTGTACTCTCAAGTCGCCGATTGAATGCAAAAACTGACGCAAAGGACTGACTATGAAATTGATTGACGTACTGCGAAGCGAATGTGTGAGAGCCGGCTCCAACATCGACGATAAGGCCCTGGCTCTCTGCGAGATCGCCGCATTGGCCAAACAGTGCAAAACCCTCAAGAAGGTCTCTGAAGACGACATCCTGGAGGCCCTGCAGGAACGCGAAACCCTCGGCACCACCGCCTTCGGCAATGGCGTCGCCATTCCGCATTGCCGCCTCAAGAACGTCAAGGATTTCGTGGTCGGTCTTTTGACCGTGCCGGCGGGAGTCGAATTTGAATCCACGGACGGCAAAAAGGTGCAGATGATCGTTTTTATCATCGCGCCGCAGGATCAGAGCAATACGCATATCCGGCTGCTGTCGGCCGTTTCGCGCGCGCTGCAGGACCAGACGGCCGTCAAGAAAATGGTCAAGGCCAAAACCGATGCGCAGCTCCGAAAGCTGTTTCTCGAAGCGGCCGGCCAGGACATTTCCGAACAGATCGCCGTTCGCCACAACCTGGTCCAGGTGTTCGTTCAGGATGAGAAGATCTTTAAGGAGATCGTGGAGGCCGTTGCGACGCTGGACAACGCCTCTTTCTGCGTCATCGAAGGCCAGAACGGCCGTCGGTACCTGGGCAAGTCCGGTCTCTTGGCGCAATTTGCCGAACACCAAAACGAGTCCGCCTGCCACATCCTCGTGGCAACCATCGAACGCCGTCTGAGCAACGAGGTCATCCGGCGTATCGAAAGCATCACGGGCAGTCTTTTCGAATGCACCGGTGTCATGGTCAGCGTGCAGGAAATGGCCTACTCCGCCGGCTCACTTGAGATTTAAATATGGCTGACTCACGGGTCAATGTTTATCACAATCTCTCGATCATGCTCAATGCGGGCTTGCCCATCATGCGCGCCATTCAAAATGTCGCCGGGCAGGGCAGCTTTGGCCGTCTGTTCAGAAAAATTGAACCCCAGATAGCGACCGGCATGAGCCTGACCGACATCGTCCCGCTGTATCGCCAGTTCGAGCCCCTCGATCGTGTGCTGATCACCGTGGGCGAACAGACCGGTCAATCCGCGGAGATGTTCGAGATGCTTTCGCAGTGGTACGCCTTCCGTCAGCGCCTGTCTCGGACCATGCTCATTGGCATGATCCTGCCGCTCTTTTATATACACGCCGCCTCGATCCTGATCCCGGTCGTTCCGTTCGCGCTGGGCGGCTGGAACTGGGCGGTTTATTTTAAGCTTATGTTTTTGATCCTTGCAATCTTTTACATTCCCGGCCTGGTGATCCTGGGCATTGTTTGCCTTGCGCCCAAGAAGGGCATTCTGCGTTCTATTCTCGATACCGCCGTTATCTATCTGCCGGCCATCGGGAAGGGCGTGCGCGAGTTGGCACTCAGCCGTTACTGCAAGGTATTTGCGATCACGTACAAGGCCGGCGTTCCCATCGTCGAATGCGCACGCATGGCCAGCGAGTCGGTCGGCAACCAGGTCATGCGGCGCCGGCTCGAGGGCGGATACGTCATGGCCAAAGCGGGCGAAGAGATGAGCAAGGGCTTCAGCCGCTTTCTTCCCGCCGAATTCCTGAGTATCTGGCAGGTCGGCGAAGAAAGCGGAGAACTCGACGAATCCGCCGGACGCCTCGGCGACATGTACGCCGAAAACGCCGAACGCACCTTCGGCCTGGTCTCACGACTGCTTCCGTTTGGCATTTATCTCATCGTCATCCTGGTGATCGCCTATTTCATCGTTACCGGATTCATGAAGATCTTCGACAGCATGTATTCCATCTGACCAGGCGAGTATTCTTTACCTTCAAGCCTCTCAAAAGCCGATAAAAAATTTAAACGCCGGCGCCTGGGCTGCACGGGCGTCTCGCCCGTGTTGAGTGGTATGCGTGTTTTAGAGGAAAAATAAAAAAAACAGATATGGACGACGCCTTGGAGCGATTATACTTCAGGAAAACGCAGCGAATCTCCTCCAAAAACGACTTTGCGAGGATTCTGGCTCACGGTCGCCCAGCCCGAAAAGGCAACCTGCGTCTGTATGCCGCGCCCAATGAACTGACCTTTCCGCGATTTGGCATCTCGGTCAGTAAATCGTGCGGCTCGGCCGTCCAGCGCAACCGCTTGAAACGCCTGGTCCGCGAGGTTCTTAGAACGCATCAGCACCAGGTCGCGGCCGGATATGATTACATCCTCATTTTCTCGGCCAAAAAGCCGGCGGCAAAGCAAACGGAGCGGACCGAAAAAAATGGTTGGCGTGTAGAATACAGCTATAAGGCAATGGAAATACAGGTCATGGAGCTGCTTGAACGCGTGACCGGCCGCAGGTGATCGGCCGAAAGGTTTCAAACGTTGAAAAAAAAAGAGGACAAAGAAAAAATGCTGCAGATCGGTCCGGCCTCCAAATTGGCCGGCGTCTCGGTGCAGAGCGTCCAGAACTATATCATGCTCGGATTGCTCAGGCCCGCGGCCGTTACGCCCGGGGGCAGACGCCTCTTCGACCGGCATGCGATCGAGCGAATCAAGCTCATCCATAAAATGAACCACAGCGGCTATACGCTGCGGGCCATCAGGGAACTTTTTATCGAACGATTTGGCACACCATGAGATCATCAGCGATTTCTAAAACAAAAGATGACTGCCGGACGTGCCTTTGGGCCGTTGATCGGACTGCGGAGGCCATATGCTGGCGATAACCTCTGCCGCCTATAATCCCTACATCTTTCTGGCCATTGCGCTGCTCCTGCTGATCAGCGTCATTGCCAGTAAGGCCTCCGAGTGGCTTGGCGTACCGGCGCTGCTGGTGTTTCTGGGCATCGGCATGCTGGCCGGCTCCGAAGGCCCCGGCGGCATCTGGTTCGACAACAGACCGCTTGCCCAGATGCTGGGCACCCTGGCCCTGGCGTATATCCTGTTTTCCGGCGGCCTTGATACCAACTGGAAAACCGTGCGGCCCGTCCTCAAACCCGCGGTGACCCTGGCGACCGTCGGCGTGTTCCTCACGGCCGTCCTGGTGGCCGTCTTTGCCGTCCTGTTCCTCGACTTCTCCTGGCTCGAAGGCCTGCTGCTCGGTTCGGTCATGTCCTCCACCGACGCCGCCGCCGTCTTTGCCATCCTGCGCTCTCGCAGCATCAGCCTCAAGGGCCGCCTGCAGCCGCTGCTGGAACTGGAATCCGGCAGCAATGACCCGATGGCCGTCTTTCTCACGGTCACCATGATCGGCCTGCTCAAAAACCCCGACCTGCCCTGGTGGACCGCGTTGAGCAGCTTCGTCTGGCAGATGGTCCTCGGAGGGATGCTGGGGTTCTTGTTCGGCAAGATCATAATTTTTCTGATCAACAGGGTGCGCCTGGAATATGAAGGCCTCTACCCCGTCCTGACCCTTTCGATGGTGCTGATGGCCTATGGATTTACCGACATGCTCGGCGGCAACGGATTCCTGGCCATCTACATCGCCGGCGTCTGCCTGGGCAACGAGACCTTCCTGCACAAGCGCAGTCTGCTGCGGTTCCACGGCGGCATCGCCTGGCTCATGCAGATCGCGATGTTCCTGACCCTGGGCCTGCTGGTGTTTCCCTCGCACCTTGTGCCGGTCATCGGATCGGGACTGCTGCTGGCCCTGTTCCTCATGCTGATCGCCCGGCCGGCGGCCGTGCTGGTGTGCATGGTTGGCTCCGATTTCAATTGGCGCGAAAAGATACTGATCTCATGGGTCGGACTGCGCGGCGCCGTGCCGATCGTCATGGCCACGTTCCCGATGATGGCCGGGATCGAGCGCTCCGAGGAGATCTTCAACCTGGTGTTCTTCATCGTCATCGCGTCGGTCCTCTTGCAGGGCAAATTCCTGCCGTTTCTGGCCCGGCTGCTCAAGCTGGATAACCCCGCCGACCGCCAGTGTCGGCCCCCGCTGGAATTTGAGCGGACCGAGCCGGGTATCCGCGCCGACATGATCGAGCTGACGATTGCGCCGGCATCGCAGGCGGTGGGCAAACGCCTGCTCGAACTGCACTTGCCGCACGGCGTGCTCATTGCGCTCATCCGCCGCGAGGGCGAGTATTTCATCCCCGATGGCGGCGCCACGCTCCAGCCCCGCGACCGCGTCCTGGTCCTGGGCGAGACAAACTCGCTGGCCGACATCGAAAATCGACTGGCGGGCGGGCCAAAAAAAGCCGAAATAACCTGTTGATTGCTGAGCAAAACAGAGGAAAATAGCGCGTATGGCAGATTACCAGACCAGGCAAAGACATCAGAATATGGTTGTCGGCGTTTTCGTTTTTTTGGCGCTGGCGGCGTTTTTGTGGATGCTGTGGCGTTTTCGCGACCTGCCGCTGGCCGCCGGAAAGCTCAAATCCTTCGAGATCATGGTCTATTTCCCCGAGGTTCCCGGCGTGGGCAAGGATACGCCCGTCCAGTTTTGCGGCTACCAGGTCGGCCGCGTCAATTTTGTCGCGCCGCCCAAACGCATTGGCAATGATGACCAGCACCGCGTGCCCGTCGAGATTTACATTGATAAGCAGTTCAAGGACATCCCCTCCGACGCGAACATCCAGATCGTCAAGCGGGGCCTTGGCAGCAGCTACATCGACATTCGCGTCGCTCCCGAAAAGCAAACCAAGCCAGTCGCCTTCCTGCAGCAGGGCATGGTCCTTGAAGGCAGCATCAGTACCGCCAGCGAATTCTTCCCTCCGGCGGTGCAGAAGAAGCTGGAAAACCTCGTCGATTCCATCTCTCAGCTTGCCAATAACGCCAATGCCATCCTCGGCGACGTCGAAAACCAGAACAATGTCAAGGTAATGCTCGCTAACCTCAAAACGGCCACCGAGCAGGCCAACGAGACGCTCAAGTCGTTCAAGGACCTCTCGGATGTCAGCGCCGACAAGGCCGAACTTCTGGGCGATAAGCTTGTTGAGATGGCCGACACCTTCGAAGGCACGCTCGCCGAGGTCCGCCGGATCCTGGCCAAAATTGAGTCCGGCCAGGGCACCGCCGGAAAGCTCGTCAACGACGGCAGACTTTACGAGAACCTCCTCGAAAGCAGCCAGGAACTCCAGATGGCCCTCCAGCAGCTTAAGGAATGGGCCGCCGATGCCCGCCAAAAAGGCATCCGGATTAAATGGTAGGAAAGCGGGTACAGGTACAACCTGCCTTACGGCAGAACGTGCCAGTCCCCGTTTTCCAATTCTTCACAGACAAACACGGACAGCCACGGACTGACACAATCATTTCTCCGCCATCCTCTTTTGACTGCGTATCCGGTACAGCCGTTCGGTAAAGCCCCCATCTTTTTCAAATGCTTCAGCTTGCTCTGCAATCTGCCGATTAAGCAGATGGCAGTTGATATTGATCAGCGAAAGTGCCGCATTGGCGGCCAATTCAGAAACAAATGTCTCATTCTTCGATGGGTCCTTCTTTGTCCGTGTCCTGCGCGCGTCCGTGCAGGTCGGTGTCTGTCCGTGAATCACCTTTCGATCAAGGCGTTGCTCTTGTGCAAGCCATTCCCTGAATTGGTCCAAGGTGCAACATTTCATCGTTTTGAATCTTATCAGAACTGGATCACTAGCCTTGAAGAGACGCAAGTTGTTCTGACGCAGAAAGTCCTCGTAGTCAAGTTTCAGTTCTTCAAGGGAAGCTCGCCCCACATTGGTCAGCTTTAACTCAGACTTTTTCGATGTGCCCGATGCCTGTGATCCTTCGGCAATATTCTGGACACCGCTGCGAGCGGCTTGGATCATCTGGTCTCGCATACGGCTGAACGGTTCGATATAGAGTTCGCAAAATCGAACCGTTAGATCGTAGATCAATCTTGCCAGTTGAAACGTCTTGAGTTTCCGATATGCGCCGTGCTTTGGAATCAGCTTCTCCTGCTCACCCATGCATGTTCCCCTTTTTCGATCCTGCATTTCCTATTACTGTCCGCGCATGTCTGTGCCTGTCCGTGTAGTCTATTCCTGTCCGTGCAGTCCGTGCAAGTCTGTGTGTGTCTGTGCTGGATCCACAATACGTATAGTAACTCGTAATTGCAAGGTAGCTTCCTCTATATTTGGTTGTGTATTTCAGTGATTTCCATGGTAGAAACTCCGGTTTCAGGCAAAAAAGGCGGCAGATTTGTGCATTTTTCGCCGGATTCGTTGATAAGCTTGTTGACAGAGTGGGGGCGATGGGGTATGATTTTCGCCTTATCGGCTGTGTAGGCCGGATAGATATACTCTATATAAATGTCAGTAACCCTTTTTTGTATTGGAGGTAAGTTTCTGTGAATAAGGAACTTGCCCGCGAACTCATCAGTGCGGGCGTACATTTCGGACACGCGGTCAGCCGCTGGGACCCCAGGATGAAACCCTACATCTTCGGCAAGCGCGGTATGATCCACATCATCAATGTCAAAGAAACCCTCAAAGGCCTTGTGATCGGCAAAAAGCTCCTGGCGAATGTGGTTTCCAACGGCCGGGACGTGGTTTTTGTCGGGACCAAGCGTCAGGCCAAGAAGGCCGTGCAGAAGGCTGCCGAAGCGTGCGGGATGCACTTTGTTTCGGAACGCTGGCTGGGCGGCACCCTGACCAACTTCAGGACGATCCGCTCGCGTCTGCAGCGGCTGGAACAACTGGAAGAACTGGAATCGACCGGCAAGATCGAGGCCCAGGGCAAGAAGCAGGGTTCCCGCCTGAAGCGCGAACTCCGCAAGGTCAAGACGAACCTGGACGGCATCCGGCGGATGAGCCGCATGCCGGGCGTGATGGTCGTGGTCGATGCCAAGAAGGAATACATCGCCCTGCGTGAGGCCCGCAAGTTGGGCATTCCGACGGTGGGCATTCTGGATACGGATTCGAATCCGGATACGGTGGACGTGGCCATTCCGGCCAACGATGACTCGATCAAGGCGATCGAGATCCTTCTGGATCAGCTTGCGGCGGCGGTCGCCGAAGGCAAGACGATGATCCGCGAGGAAGACGTGACGGCCCAGGCGGCGGCCCGTCCGACTCGCACCCGCTCGCGCCGGCGCGTCCTGGCCAGTGCCAAGGATAGCGAACAGCCGGCCGAAGGCGCCCCGGCGGCGGCAGAGTCCGAGTCGAAGGAAACCGCCGAAACCAGCGCGCAATAGGGCAAACGATAGCGATTAGATTCTGCTGGCCCCGCACCGCTGTTCGCAACGGCTGGGGCCAGTTGCTTTTAGAAAAGCGTCGATAACAGGAATATAGTAAAAGGCGGGCGAGACGCCCGCGTTCCCATATTAGGAGTGAAACGATGGCGGACATATCAGCGGCAAGCGTAATGAAGCTTCGCAAGATAAGCGGGCAGGGCATGATGGACTGCAAGAAGGCCCTGGAAGAAAGTAACGGCGACGTCGAAGCGGCGATGCAGATCCTTCGCAAGAAGGGGCTGGCGACGATGCAGAAACGGGCCGGACGCGAAACGACCCAGGGCCGCGTGCTGTGCATCTTTGACGGCAAGACGGCCGTGATCGTGTCGCTGTGCTGCGAGACGGATTTCGTGGCCAAAAGCGAGGTGTTCGTGAAGACGGCCGAGAAGCTGCTGGAGTGCGGCAAGAAGGCTGCGGCTGACCAGGGTGGAGCGGCGCTGATGGATGTCGAGGTCGACGGCCGCAAGTTCGCCGAGTATTTGAACGATACCGTCAGCCAGACCGGCGAAAAGATCGAGATCGGCGATTACTACCGGATGACCGTTCCGGCGACGGGTACGGTCGGCACATATGTGCATTTTAATCACAAGGTCGGTTCGATGGCCCTGATCGAGGCCAGCAGCGAGGCGGTGGCTCGCGGGGTCAAGCAGACGGCCGATGAGATCTGCATGCACATTACCGCGATGAACCCGATCGCGCTGGATAAGGATTCGGTGGACCCGACGGTCATCGAAAAGGAACGCGCCGTCGCCGCTGAGCAGGTCAAAGATAAGCCGGCCAATATCATCGAGAAGATCATCGACGGCAAGATCAATAAATTCCTCAAGGATCAGTGCCTGGTGGAGCAGACGTTCGTGAAGGATGATACCAAGACCGTCAACCAGACGCTGCAAGACGCGGCCAAGGCCGCCGGAGGGACCGCGAAAATTAAACGCTTTGTACGGATTGAAATCGGTTAAACCCTCGCTATAATAGAGGCATCGGAAATTTCCGGTGCCTTTTTTTTTGGACTTGAGACAAGGACTATTATGACAGGCGTTCAATATAAACGTATCCTGCTGAAGCTGTCGGGCGAGAGCTTTTGCAGGCCCGGCGGGTTCGGGATCGAGGCCGAGCCGCTCGAATCGATCGCCGAACGGATCGCGCGGCTGAGCCAGGCGGGCCTGGAGGTCGCGATCGTGGTGGGCGGCGGCAATTTTCTGCGCGGGGGGCGGTTTTCGGAAAAAAGCCGCATCCCGCGAACGACGGCCGACTACATGGGCATGCTGGCGACGGTGATCAATGCCTGCGCGCTGCAGGAGACGCTGGAGAAGCTGGGCCAGCCGACACGGGTGTGCAGCGCGATCGAGGTGGCGGCCATCTGCGAGCCGTTCATCCGGCGGCGGGCGATCCGGCACCTGGAATTGGGGCGCGTGGTCATCCTGGCGGGGGGAACGGGCAACCCGTTCTTTTCGACGGACACCTGCGCGGCGCTTCGCGCTTCGGAACTGAACGCCGAACTGATGATCAAGGCGACGAAGGTCGATGGGGTTTATACGGACGACCCGGTGAAGAACCCCAAGGCCACGCTGATCAAGTCGATGAGCTACCAGGACGTGCTGTCTCAGAATCTGCAGGTGATGGACCCGGCGGCGATCAGCCTGTGCCGGGAGAACCATATTCCGATCGTGGTGCTGAATATCTTCAGCGAAGGAAATATCACGCGGGTGCTGCAAGGCGAGAGCATCGGCACGCGGATCAGCGATTAGAACTGTAAATTGGAAATTGTATATTGTAAATTGACGGACACGAACAATATGCAATCTACAACCTTTAACAAGTTTGGAAAGGATGATTTATGCCGGCCAGACAGATCCTAGCGGCGTATGAAAAGAACATGGACAAGGCGGTGGAGCATCTGCGCGGCGAGTTGAAGAGTATCCGCACGGGCCGCGCGTCGCCGGGGCTGGTGGAGAATCTGATGGTGGATTATTACGGGTCGATGACGCCGCTGAAGTCGCTGGCGACGATCGCGGCGCCGGAACCGACGTCGCTGGCGATCAAGCCGTTCGACGCGGCGGCGCTGAAGGATATTGAAAAGGCGATCCGGACCAGCAATCTGAGCCTGGCGCCGATCATGGACGGCAAGATGATCCGGCTGAACATCCCGCCGCTGAGCGAGGAACGCCGCAAGCAGATCGTGCAGCAGGTCAAGCAGATGGGCGAGAAGACCAAGGTGACGATCCGCAATATTCGTCGCGATGCCAACAAGCAGCTTGATGATGAGCAAAAGAACAAGACCATCACGGAAGACGACTGCAAGAAGGGCAAGGACCTTAGCGACGAAGCCACCAAGAAGATGATCGAGCAGATCGATTCGGTCATCAAGAGCAAGTCGGACGAGATCATGAACAGCTAGAGGTTTATTGAAGGCTCCCATGAGGAGAGCCTGTAATCACAAGGCTGTGCAATAAGAGACCTTTTTTAAGGAACCAACGCATGGCAGAGAATGCATCACAAGAAAAAGGCGAGCCGAAGAGCCGCAAGCGAAGAATACTCCCATGGATCCTGGTCGGGCTGATCGTGGTTATCGTGCTGCTGTTTTTGGGGACCCCGATGTTCCTGTCCTCGGCGGCCGGCAAGAACTTCCTGGTCAGCCGGATCAATCAGTCGGTTGACGGGCAGGTCAAAATGGATGATCTGTCAATCGGGTGGTTCAAGGGCGTGCGCGTACAGAACATGACGTTTGACGACAACGCGGGCAATACCTCGATACAGGTCAAGAGCCTGGCCGCGCAGCCGCAATTCGGGGCGCTGCTGGGGGGCAGAGTAAAGCTTGGTAAAACGGTCATCGAGAATCCGCGCGTGTATGTAAAGGTCTTGCCGCCAGAGCAGCGAGTCCCTCGTGAGAAGGGCGAAAAGCCGAAGGAAGAGGGCCGCGTTGAGATGCCGATCAATCAGATCGATCTGCAGATCGTGGATGGGCAGGCGACGATCGAGATGACCGGCCAGCAGCCGCAAAAAGTGTCGTTTACGAATATCGCATCCAATGTGGTGGTCTCGGAATCGGATAAGCCTTCCACGCTGGCTTTTTCGATGCAGGTGCAGGACGGGCAGACGCCCGGCACAGTAGAAGCGAACGGGACGGCCGTCGCCGAGAAGAACTGGACCATTAAAGACGGACAGTTCAATGTTAAGATCTCCAAGCTGCAGCTGGAGAGCCTAAAACCGCTGCTGGCGCTGGCCGGCCAAAGTTTGGATATGTCCGGGGAGTTGAACGCGGATGCGCAGGCGCAGATTGCGAATAACAAGCTGGAAAGGCTGACGGCGAACGCGGTGGTAACGGAATTTGCCCAGGGCACGGGTGCCCAGCGGCGGGCGTTTACAGAGCCGGTGCGGCTTACGGCTCAGGTGGGACAGCAAGGCAATACCCTGCGGATTGACAAGCTCAACCTCCAGTCCGGATTTTTTACGCTGGATTCTTCCGGCACGCTGGAGAACCTGGATTTCAATGTGCAGACGCAGGACCTAGCGCAGGTGCAGAAGTTCGCCGCACAATTTGCCGACCTTGGCGGACTGGCGATGCAGGGGCAGGCGGGCATCAAGGGCAACCTCAAGATCACGGATGAGGCGATCACGGTGAACAGCCAGGGGACGGCTCAGCAGATGGTGGTCGCCAAAGAAGGCGTCCGCACGCCGGCGACCGATGCACAGCTGAATCTGGAAGCCTCTTACCTGCGAAAGCAGCAGGAGCTTCGTGTTCCGGCGATGAACCTGACGAGCACGCCGGCGACGCTGAAGGTCAGCAACTTGGTCTATCCTCTGGGCGCTGCGCCAGGCCAGGCCAGGACGATGTCGCTGGATGCTGTCACGCAGGCGGATTTGGCGCAGGTGTGGCCGTTTGTACAGGTGTTTGCCAAGACGCCGGAAGGGATGAAGATCGCCGGGCAGTTGAACGCGGGCGTGAAGGTGGCCACCACGGGCAACCAGATCCATTTAACCACCCAGGATGCCGCGATCAACAAGCTTAGCATTAGCCAGCCGAACAGCCAGCCATTCGTGCAGGACAAGGTCAGCCTGCAGGCGGATATCCTGATGGATACGCAAGACAAGACGATCGACGTGAAGGCGCTGAATCTGCGCGGCGCGCAGGGCGAGCAGTTGATCGAAGTGACCAAGGGAACGGTGGACCGGACGGTCAGTCAGAATGATACGGTTTTGAAGGGCGACTTTCAGGCGTCTTATGATCTGAAGGCGTTGACTTCTTTTGCGGCGGCGTTTATGCCGCAAGGGCTGACCATGGAGGGTCAGCGTAAGGCTTTTTTTAAGTTTGAATCGGCGTACCCGACGCAGAAGCCCGAACTGTTGATGGCTAACCTCAACGGATCCGGCAACTTCGGTTTTGACCGGGCCAATTTCATGGGCCTCAAATTCGGGGCGACCGATCTGAACCTCAATATCAATAAAGGATTGATGCTGCTGGAACTGCCGGATGCGAAGGTCAATGAAGGCGTGCTGCGGCTTTCGGCCTCGATCAACATGGCGGACCCGAAACGGACGCTGCAATTGACCAAGCCTATGAAGGTGCTGGACGGCATTCACCTGGACGACGAGGTGACCAAGAAGCTCTTGACCAGCCTCAACCCGATGTTTGCTAATCAGACAAATATTACGGGCATCGCGTCGCTGGAGTGCAGAAAACTGGTGCTGCCGCTGGCTTCACCGATGGATAAGGCGGCGATCCTGCTGGATTCGACGGTGGCCATGAGCAACGTGAATCTCAAGCCGACGGGGTTGGTCGGGCAGATCCTGACGCTTGTCGAGAGCAAAGGTTCTTATAATGCAGAACTGAAGCCTACGCAGGTGCAGATGTCGCAGGGTACGCTGCAGTATAAGGACATGGAGTTCGTTCTGGAACAGTACCCGATCGGTTTTTCGGGCCGCATCCTGCTGGCGCAGGCGGAGCCTGCGGCCGATCTGACTGTTGCCGTGCCATATACCGTGGAAGGCAAAGCGGTTCACACGACCGACGACTTGTCCACACGGCTTACGGTTCCCCTCAAGGGGCCCTTGGCGAAGCTGAAGCTGGACCTGGGCTCTTTGCTTAAACAGGGCTTACAGCAGCAGCTCCAGCAGCAGCTCAAGAAGCAAGTCCCTGGATTGGAGAATATTCCGCTGGATATTTTCAAATAAGGAAATGGTATGGTAAGCATTCGTCAGTGGCTGTCGCAGCCGCAGCGTCCGTCCAACCGCTTGACGCGCTATCTCGTGTTTCACGTTCGCATCTGGCTGCATTGCTTTCGCTTGCTCGGGGTCAATCAATGCATGACGCAGGCAGCGGCGTTGGCCTACAACACGATCTTCGGGCTGGTTCCGCTGATGATCGTGACGCTGATGGTGTTCCAGATGTTCCCGGCTTCGCAGGAATTGAGCGATCGCATTCGGAAATACGCCTATGAGCAGCTCAATTTGACGTTGGAGTATCCCGCAAGTGAAACTGGGACCGCGTCGGCTCAAAGCCAGACGCCTGCGCCCGCCGAACAAAAGGAAGAGCAACAAGCTGCCTTGGAAGGCGCCGCCGCGAAGATTGAAGAAATCACGAAAAACTATGTGACCAAAGCCAGCTCCGGCACAATTACCATCGTGGGTGTTCTGCTCGTGGCCTGGGCGGCGGTTGCGTTGATGAGCACCATCGAGCAGACGTTCAATCGCATTTATCACGTCAGCACGGGCCGGCGATTTTTAAATCGGCTATTTAATTACTGGGGGCTGCTGACCCTTGGAGCGATCTTTCTGGCCGCGGTCCTCTACGTGCATACGCAATCGATGCTGGCCAGTGGACTCTATAAATCGTTCATGGAATCCATTCAGCCATACATTCCGTTTCTGACGAGCTTTTTGGCGATTTTCTGTTTGTACTTGTTTTTGCCGAATACGCATGTCAGCCCCAAAGCGGCGGCGTGGGGCGCGTTTGTGGCGACCGTGATCTGGACGGCGGCCAAGATCCTGTTCGGGTGGTATGTAAAGAAATTCATGCCGCAGTTTGCGGTCTATGGGGTGCTGGGCCTGATCCCGCTGACAGTGTTCTGGATCTTCATCTCCTGGCTGATCGTCCTGTTCGGATTGCAGCTTACGTATGCGACGCAGAATATCAGACGGCTCGATGCGGCGGAATTCGCCCGGGTGCGCCACCAGGATAAGTGCTTTTTGGCGAACGACCAGACGGTGATCCGGGTGATGGAATACGTGCTGAACGCCTTTGAACGCAAGGACCAAAAGCCGGTGAGCGTCGAGTCGGTGGCGTACAAGCTGGACATGCCGGTGGACTTTACGGATAAGATCCTGACCCACCTGGTGCGGACGGGATTGCTGGTGCATACGAGCGAGCCGACGGTGGGATACGTGCCGTCCACCGACGGGTCGCATATATCGCTGGACGAGATCAGCAAGGCCATCGGGGGCATCAGCTTTGCGCAAAAGGCAAGAGTTGGCGGCCGGCTGGGCCAGGTATTTGAGGAACTGGAACAGCTTTTGTCCAGGTACAGTCTCAAAGAGGTTCTCAACACCGAAGAGGAATTCACCGCCGAGACTCCGCCGTCCGTTGAGCGGCCGGAACAAAACGCTGAGAATCAGCCGTAAAAGGCTTTGAGTGCATCCCAAATAAAGGAGCCGCCGAAGAAGAGAAGGGCGATTCCGCACACTAGAAGGATCCCGCGCTGGAGATTTTGGCCGAGAAGGCCCGCGCCGCGGTGGGTATAAAAGGCGGCCAGTGAGATGATCGTGAGCCAGACCAGGTCACAGAGCCAGTGGACAATGGCGAATAAGACAATTGCAATCGGCCCAAGCTGCTTGGCGCTGAGCGCGAGGTTGAGGCCAACGGTTGCCCACCAGAGCAGGAAATAAGGGTTGGCGGCGGACAGCACAAAGCCGGTCAGAACGGATGAACGGTTGATCTGTTTTACCTCGGAGGGAAGCTGGGGTTTTTGCCGGAGCATTCCAACTCCCAGCCAGAGCAGAAAAACGCCGCCGAGCAGGCCGACCGCGATTTGAAAGGCGTGCATCCTGAAGACCAGGTGAAGGCCGATCAGCAGCAGGCCGATGAGCGGGATCTCGACCATGGCGTGGCCGAGCGCGATCTCTGCTCCGGCGAAGCGCCTGCGTGTGCCGTGGGCAATGGTGGCGGCGGTCATCGGACCCGGCGCCAGCACGCCGGTTAATGATATCGCAACGGCCTTGAACAGAAAGATAGTGAGTTCCATGGATTGACTTATTATTGGAAAAGGGCTACTATCTCAGGCTTATTCATCCTTTGGGCCAACTGAGCCGCCGTCATGTTGGAACGGCCGACGATATCCTTCCGAGCACCTGCATTAAGGAGAAACTGGACAATCTCAGGTTTGCCTGTTTCGACTGCAGCGTGCAGGGGAGTATTTCCATATTTATTGGGCGCGTTGATATCTGCTCCGTGGTCCAGCAGCAACTGGATTATTTCTGTATTCTCCTCCTGAATGGCACTAAAGATCGGAGTGGTCTGTCGCTTGTCCTGCGCGGCCACATTAGCCCCCGCTTCGAGCAGAGCCCTGACGACATCAACGTTTCCCTCGGAAACAGCCGCAAGCAGCGGCGTCTTACCACCAGGCATATCATTTTCTTTGTTTTCGAGGTCTGCGCCTTTTGATGCAAGCAACGTCACAATGTCAGCACATCCATGAATGGCCGCATTATGAAGAGTATTGCGTCCATAACGGTCGACGTTGTTGAGGGCGGTATTGTTTTCAGCCAAAAGACGAATCAGTTCCTTCGGTTCGCAAGTTTGGTGGTCAAGCATTATACCGAGCGGCGTCTCGCCTTTGGCATTGGTTCTGTTGACATCGGCGCCGCGGGCAATCATCAGTTCGGCAAATTCCACCATACCGGCTGCGTCCTTGTAAGATTCCCTGGCGGCATAGTGAAGGACGGTGTTTCCTTGTTTATCAGTGGCGTTCACGTCGATCCCTGCATCCAGAAGAAGCTGGACATTCTTCCGCAGATCCTTCATTTTGCTGCCGTAATTAAACAGGCAGAAAAGGGCAGGCTCGCCTTTTGAGTTCTTGAGGTTGACGTCCAATCCGTATTCGACGAGAATGCGCAGGGTTTCATAGGTATAGGTCGCCGCTATGGATGAGCAAAGCAGATCGCCGCCGGAGGCGTTCAGGGCCTTAATGTCGGCTCCCTTTTCGAGGAGGAAGAGCATCGCATCCGGTTTTCCCATTCTGACTGCCGTCATCAAAGGGGTAGCGCCAGACGGGTTCTTGATATCGATCGGCACGCCAAGTTCCAGCAGAAATTTCAAGTCGTCAATCCTGCCGTACCGAGCCATCAGGTGCATCAGGGTGTCGCCATTTTTGTCCGCATGCTTGAAATCCGCACCGGCTTTGAAAAGTTTGCGGAGCATTTCGGGCCGGTGAGCCGCATGAGCGGTAAAAATCGGACCTTCCCCCCGTTCTATATCACCGAGATTAATATCAGCGCCTTTTTGAAGTAAGAAGTCGAGCATTTCCTCGGTTCCGGCGGCGACGGCATAATGAATCACTGACCTGCCAGCTGCGAACCCAACCGTGTGCCCCCAGCCTTCAATACCAATGGTGTTGGCAAAATTGGCGTTTGAGTCGAGTTGATTAATATCCGCGCCGCGTTCGAGCAGCAGGTTGATCAGCGGTTTATTTTCAAGGATTACGGCATACGTGAGAGGAAGCATACCGGCATCGTCACTTTCAGCGAGATTCGGTTCGTCGGCGAGCATCTGTTTGACTTTTTCCAATTCACCTTTGATGACGGCAATGTGAAGCGGCTTTGAGGTCTGCGAAAGAAGGGCCTCGGTTCTCCAGCGGTTTTGGTCGGCGCGCATCTGCGCCTCAATCAGATTAGGATCAGACACCTCCGCCAAAGCCAACCCGGGTTGTTTAAGCAGATTAGGATCTGCATCTGTTATGGATTGGAGCTGTTTGAGAACCTGTTCATTCAACTCCGCTAATTGCTGCTGGGTCAGCCCTGGGGCGTTTATGCGCAATGGCGCTCCTTGTGCCTGTTCAATGGCGGACTTTTTTGCCGGTTCCATATCCGGGTAGACATCCTTGAACAGTTGGAGGGTGCGATACTTATTTTCAATGCCGGCCAAATCAATTGCTCGCAGGCCGTCCTGATTGCGGAGAGTAACGTCGGCCTTATTTGCCAGGAGAATGCGGACGATCTCGTCATAGCCTTGTGCCGCGGCGTAATGGAGCGCCGTGGAGCCGGAGTTGTCCTGCGCGTTGATTCCAGCCGCCAACGTGAGAAGCTTGATGATCATGGCGCTGTCGTTTCTCTGTGAAGCCAGGATCAGGGGCGTAGAGCCGTCATCGAGTTTGGCGTTTACGTCTGCCCCATTCTGTATAAGCTGGTCCACGAGCGCGGATTGGGAGTAGTAAACTGCCTCCGGCAGCGTGACATCCTTCTTGTACTGATATAGAAGCTGGAGTTTTTCTTCGGCATCATACCGTGCGATCTTTTGAATCGACATTCCGTAATAGTTGCGGATGGAGAGATCCGCTCCCGCCTCAATCGCGATCTTCATCATGGCGGCGGTACCCATTTCTGCGGCTCCGAGCAGGAACGTGTTTCCCTGATGGTCCTGCCGATTCAGGTCCGCTCCACGGGCGATCAGCAAGCGGGTGAGTTCAAGGTGGCAGTCCATGTTTGCTTCACCGAGGTTGAGCAGCGGAGTACATCCGAACACATCCGCCGCATTCACATCGGCTCCCTTTTCCAAAAGCATCTCGGCGATCCGGAGTTCATCTTCCGGGTAACTCGTGTGGTTACAATGATAACGGGTCAACAGGCAAAGAGGCGTATTTTCGTTGCGGTCGCGTGCGTTCACATCCGCCCCGCGGTCCAGCAGGATTCGGCACTGTTGAACTGCATTGTCGGCGCATGCCAGGTGCAGGGGTGTTTGGCCGCGGAGATCGGCGGCGTTGACCTCTGCGGCCAGCGCGGAAACAACTGTTTCGAAGAGGTCTATCTTATCCGAGCCGGCTTCGGCCAGGTAGTGCAGCAGAGTTCTGTCCTGCTTGTCCTTGCGGGTTAGATCGCCGGCGTCCGCCATCCATGCAGCGAGGCCCTCCTCGTCAATTTCAGTGACGAACTGGATGGGTCTGATGAACTGTGTCCAGGACGGCTCGACGATCTTTGAAAGCCGTCGCTGCTCGATTTCCTGCAGATAGCGTTTGATCTGCGGCGAAGGCCTGTACATCTCGGAATCCAGCAATGTGCGGTAATCCGGGCAAAGGGCATGGAAGTAAGCACCGTTCTCGATCAGCAGCTTAACGATTTCGAGATTGTCCATCTGCGCCGCCAAAATGAGAGCGCTTTCGCCGTCGGAATTGCGGGTCTCGGTGGAGACTTTTTGCGAGAGCAGGTAGCGGGCCATTTCCAAATCGTCTTCCATGACGGCGACGTGCAGCAAAGTCCCGTGCCCGTCGTCGCCGATGTAGTATCGCCTATGCAGATCACCCCCGGCTGCAGCCAGCATTTTGAAAAGCTCCATGTCACCGATTTGCAGAGCCTTGACCATTAGACAAGGGCCCGAGTGTGCGGCATCCAGTTTGGCTTTGCTGTCGAGCAGCAGGCGCACGATCGAAAGATTCTTTGCCGCGACGGCATGAAAGATGGGAGGCAGGCCCGCTTC
The DNA here is from genome assembly GCA_021372945.1 of Planctomycetaceae bacterium. GTDB lineage: Bacteria > Planctomycetota > Phycisphaerae > Sedimentisphaerales > Anaerohalosphaeraceae > 4572-13. The sequence continues at coordinate 27,265 of JAJFTK010000120.1, forward strand.
GTCGGCGGCATTGACATCGACCCCCTCCGCAATGCATTGCTGCACCTTTGGCAAATCATTGGACTTGCAGGCGGCGATCAGGTTCTTGGTGAGCGGGGGGGGTTCGGCGGCGCCGCAAATCGAGATAAACAACGACCAGCCAAGTGTAAGGCGAATGAAGCAATCCATTGTGATCTCCTTTCTGAATAAAAACCCTCTCTTAGGCAAAGATTACCAAACCCGGCGGTATATTCCAGAAAAATCCGCGTTGCTGATGCGGGGTTTCCTTGCAGGCGGCATTACTCGCCGATGATCTTGACGAGAACGCGTTTTTTGCGCATGCCGTCGAACTCGCCGTAGAAGACCTGCTCCCACGGACCGAAATCGAGCTTGCCGTCTGTGATGGCGATGACGACCTCGCGGCCCATAATGGTGCGCTTAAGATGGGCATCGGCGTTGTCTTCATAGCCGTTATGGCGATATTGGTCGTAGGGCTTTTCCGGGGCGAGCTTTTCGAGCCAGGTTTCGAAGTCCTGATGCAGACCGGGTTCGTCGTCATTGATGAAGACGGAAGCGGTGATGTGCATGGCATTGACGAGCATCAGTCCTTCGCGGACGCCGGACTCAGCAAGGCAGACCTTGGCTTGCGGCGTAATATTGATGATCTGCCGGCGGCGATCGGTCTGGAACCAGAGTTCTTTTCTGTACGATTTCATAGCTGCCCCAAAACAGAATTTTCAAAAGTGAGAATGCGCAAATGATAATTCAAAGCTGAGACTTTTACAATAGCTCCTTATTGGTATAAAATATAATACAGAATTAATACACCTGTAATGTCGTATGTATGGCAAACTTTCAGGTTACGCACTGCCGAAGCAGGGCCGATCTTTAATTCACTGTAACCCCGTTGAAAATATTCGTACTAAAAAAGGACGACATCAACCGCGATTACGTGTTTTTGGTTATTTTCGTGTTACTTTAGGCAAAAAATGAGATTTTGGTTGCCCGATAAGCGTCTAAATATGGTAGAATAAAGGCATATAATTCAGGACTTAGAAGGACTTGAATGTTTTTACGGACTTATACATGTTTCGTTATCTATGGGTGATGCTCATATTTCCGGCAATAGCTTTGGGGTTCATTCAAAACGGTGGTTTTGAGGAACCTGACCCCAATTCACCCGCCGCATTTACCGCACCACTTTGCTGGCAGCGGATTGGCTATCCGCGTAGTGTTTATAAGGATGATTGTTACGCTGCCCTGCTGCCCTATTTTGCACCGATGGGTCGAAATTGGCAAATCAGCGGTCCCTACAAAGGCGATTCCTTTGTATTGCTCTCGACAGGAGGTTTCGGTTTTGAGCCGAACGCGGTGAGTGACAGTATGATCGCCGGTTCTCGGACCAGTCAACTGGTTTTTCTTTCGCCGGGAGACACGATCATCGGGGCTTATTTCTTTGGAACATTTGACTACCGGCCGTTTGAGGATTATGCCGGTATTTACATGGAACTTGCCGACCCGAATAATTATCCGAATTCACAAGCGTACTTCCGGATCCCGGGCGCGCAATGCGACGTAGCGGACGTGGGCAGCTATCAATCGACGCTGTATCTGTCGCCGGAGACGGGCGGGTGGATCCCATTTTCTTACACGGTAGAACCCAATCAAGTCGGACCGTATAACCTTGTGATCGAGGTCGTCGATTTTGATGACGCTATTTACGAGTCTTTTTACGCGGTGGATAATCTGAGGATCTGCTATGGCGGTTGGCCGGTTAGCGATCTGACGGAGGACTGCGATGTGAACCTGGAGGATTTTCAGATCCTCTCGCGTGCCTGGCTTGCCAGTTGTGCAGTAATAGATCCCAATGACCCTGTCGATCCGAACCTCCCTATCGATCCGAACCTCCCTGTCGATCCGAACCTCCCTGTCGATCCGAATCTCCTTGTCGATCCGGACATCCCGATCGATCCGAATATGATCGATCCTAATGAGATAGTGCCGGACCCGAATATTCCGTGTGAACTTGCGGACTTAAACGATGATTGGGTAGTTGACGCGAATGACCTGATGCTTTTCGCCGAGGATTGGCTCAGGGTCTTCGTATCCCCGTAGCGGCAACGGTTTTTCCCGCTCAGGAGGACAAGCAGCAGGCAGCCGGTCGTGCAGTTCACGTCCACAAGGAATAAACATTTTCTATGGTGTCGAGCATCGCGTCCGGAGCGAACTTGCATTTGACTGACGCGCGGCCGGCGGCGCCCAGTCGGGCGCAGAGGGCAGGATCGGCGATCAGCTTGTCACAGGCGGCGGTCAGTCGGTCCAAGTCCTGGGGCGGAAGCAGAATTCCCGTTTGCTCGTTGACGACTTCCTTTGCGCCGTCGATATCGAAACTGACGACGGGCTTGCCGCAGAGCATGGCCTGGGGCAGGACGCGTGCCAGCCCCTCTCGCAGCGAACAATGCACGAGGATGTCCGAGGCGTGAATGGCCAAAGGGATCTGGTCGGGAGGCAGAAGGCCCGTGAATTTAACGCGGCCATCCAGGTGGGCGAAATGCACCTGATTGGTGAGCGATTCAGCGAGCATGCCATCGCCGACGAAAAGCCAGATGCAATGGGGATATTTGACGGCAAGCCGACGGGCCGACTCGATCACAAAGTCGTGGCCCTTGAGTTCAAAGAGGCGTGCGATCTTGAGCAGAACGGTCGCGTCAGCGGGGATATCGTACCGACGGCGGAACGCGGCGATCTCGCCCGGCGCCGGCGGTGTGAGGTAAGCGTCTTCTTCAATGGCGGAATAGGCGGTGGTGAATGGTTTATCCAGGCCGATCCCGGCGGCGCGTGCTTTTTCGGTCATGACATCAGCGACGGTGATAAACGCATCGGTTCGGCGGGCGGCGGCACGTTCGATGGCAATATAGAATTGGTTGAGCAGGCGGTTTTGATAGTCGTGGAACGCCAGGCCGTGAATCGTATGCACGACATGCGGCTTGTTGGAACCGCCGTTGAGTTTGCCTTTGAGCGCATGTGCCGCCCAGCGGCCGAGAATGCCGGCTTTGGCGGAATGGGTATGGACGATATCGGGCTTGAGCGATTTTAGAAGCGCTTTGAGCTTAAAATAGGCTGCAAGGTCGATCAGCGGGCTGATCTGGCGGCACAGTTCGTCCAGGATAATGATCTCATAGCCGCCGCCTTTTGCCTGTTCATAGAGGGCGCCCTCGGGGCCGGCGGCCGGGCCCGTGATCAGGGTGACGTCGTGACCGCGCTGGGCCAGGAGCTTGCAGGTGATGAGCGTGTTTTCCTGAGCGCCGCCAAGAATCAAACGAGTAATTACGTGAACAATCTTCATCGATTTTCAATCACTTCCAATCAACCGTAGGCGCCGTCCCCAACACCATCAGACTTCTTTCCTGCAGCAATAGACAATGGCGGGCGGCAGGTTGTTCCAGACAATGCGGGATATCTCGAATACAGGAAAATTGCTTTGAAGCAGACAGCGAAAGGCCCTGGCTTCCGGAAAGGACAGCGCATGAATATAGGCAAAAGTGGCAAAATAACCGCCGGGCTTAAGAACAGCCTTTGCCTCCGTCAGGATGTCCTGCTGCGTTTTGGAATCAAAGAGGGACCACGGTAATCCGGAGACGATACAATCGGGCGAGGGGAAACCATAGGCCTTCATGATACGACGGGCATTTTGGGCATATCCGGCGGCGATGGCGACGCTCGTGAATTTTTTGCGGAGCAGGATGGTCAGGCCGGGGTCGGCCTCTATGGAGAGCAGGGGCGCAGCGGCGGACTTACAGGCGATAATCTGGCGCGTGAATGAACCGGTCCCGGGACCGAATTCAAGGATCGCGGCGGCATTACGAACGCGGGCACGTGCAACCATTTCCTGTGCCAGCGCAGAGCTGCTCGGAGCGATCGCGCCAATCCTTCGCGGCGACTGAAAGAACTTCCTTATAAAAACAACCTGGCGCTGGACGGTGTTCAGCATTGGGTAATTTACGAGTCCATTTCTCCTGAAAACTTGACTCTGATTATAATCGGCGTAAGCTATATTTACTAATCGAAATTTTTAAAGTTCTTGCAATTGCGCAAACTCCAAATTACTATTTTCGTAGAATCATTTGGCAGGGGAGCCGAGGGCCAAGGCCTGCGGCTGAGATCGCGAAAGCGAAACCCTTAGAACCTGATCCGGATAATGCCGGCGAAGGGAGGCCTGAAAAGCCCCTGTCCAATAGGTCCTTTGGACAAGGGCTTTTTTAATGCCTTGGTTTCTTTATACATCGGATGCTGGAAATGACACCGCATGTTTCATACGAGTTTAAGAACGCCGTCATCGGGATCGCCGGGCTGGGCGGGCTGGGGTCCAATGTGGCCGTTGCGCTGACGCGGATGAAAGCGGGCAAGCTGATCCTGGCGGATTTTGATCTGATCGAAGAAAGCAACCTCAACCGGCAGAACTACTTTGCCGACCAGATCGGGCAGCACAAGGTGGATGCATCGCTGGAAAATCTGCGGCGGATCAATCCGCAGGCGAATCTGGAGGGACACAAGGTGCGGCTGACGCCGGAGAAGATCCCGTCGGTGTTTCGCGAGGCGCACATCATTGCCGAGTGCTTTGACCGGGCGGATCAAAAACAGATGCTGGTGGAGACGGTGCTGTCGAGAATGGAGCATGTCATTGTGGTCACGGCCACGGGTCTTGCCGGTTATGGGCGAAGCAATGAGATCGTTACGCGACGGCTTTCGAAGAGGCTGATCGTTGTCGGGGACGGAGTATCCGGCACAGGGCCCGGAATCCCGCTGATCGCGCCGCGCGTAGGGGTAGCGGCGTATCACCAGGCCAACGCCATCGCGGAAGTTCTGTTTGAAGAACTGCACACGCTGGTCCAGCGAGGGAACTTATGAGTTTTGTTTTGACGATCAATGGACAAGAGAAAGAATTCGCGCAGCGGCCGGGGTCGCTATCGGCTCTTTTATCCGAGCTGAAGATCAATGAGGCGACGGTCGTGGCGGAAGTCAATGGGCAGATCGTTGAACGCAAGGATTTTTCCACGACCCGTTTTGAGGAGGGCGCACGGATCGAGTTGGTTCGGTTTGTCGGCGGGGGATGATCAAAAATGAATAATGTAGAATGAATAATGTCTAATGCAGCGGAGAAGAAGTTGTTAAGAATAGCATGCAGGGAATTTGAGTCGCGGTTGTTTGTGGGGACGGGAAAATTTGCGTCGAACGAATTGATGGCGCAGGCGATCGAGGCAAGCGGGGCCCAGATGGTGACAGTCGCGCTGCGGCGGGTGGATATCGACAATGAGAATGACAACATGCTGGCAGCGATCGATCGCAAGAAGTATTTACTGCTGCCCAATACGTCGGGGGCCCGGGACGGCGAAGAGGCGGTGCGATTATCAAGACTTGCGCGGGTGGCCAGCGGGATCAACTGGGTGAAGCTGGAAGTGACGCCCGACCCGCATTATTTGCTGCCGGACGGCGAAGAGACGCTCAAGGCTGCCCGAATACTCGTGAAGGACGGATTTGTGGTGCTTCCCTATATCAATGCCGACCCCATTCTTGCGCGCAAATTGCAGGATGCCGGATGCGCGACGGTGATGCCGCTGGGCAGCCCCATCGGCTCGAACCAGGGGCTGGCAACGCGGGCGGCGATCGAGATCATCATTCGCCAGGCCACCGTCCCGGTGGTCGTCGATGCCGGGATCGGGGCGCCTTCGCACGCGGCTGAGGCGATGGAGATGGGGGCGGATGCAGTGCTGGTAAATACCGCCATCGCATCGGCCCAGGACCCCGTGCGGATGGCACGCGCGTTCAAGATGGCAGTGGAGGCGGGGCGGATCGCGTTTGAGACAGGACTTGCGCCCAAGAGCGCAGCGGCACAAGCATCCAGCCCACTGACGGGATTCCTGAGAGACTAAATTATTTGACATGATCAACGGAATTCTTTTTGACAGGATTAACAGGATTTTACAGGATTTTATAGGATTTTGAATGAGTGACGGAGAACTATGTTCGATTCTTACGGAGAAGCAGCTCGATGGCGGTCATGCCAATGAGTGGTTAGGCCGGTTGAATGCTGTCACACGTGAGCAAGTCCGCGAAGAGTTATCTAAACCGGCGGGGGTATTCAGTTTGGAGCGGTTGACGGCGCTGGTGTCGCCGGCGGCCGGGGATTTGCTGGAGGAGATGGCGCAGCAGGCACATCGGTTAACGATCCAGCGGTTCGGGCGGACGATGCAGATGTTTGCTCCATTGTATGTGTCGAACGTTTGCATCAATAGCTGCCGTTACTGCGGGTACAACTGCAAAACCAAGATCACGCGGGTGCAGCTTTCGATTGAGCAGGCGATGGCCGACGCGGAGGTGATCGCCGATGAGGGGTTTAGAAACTTGCTTCTGGTCAGCGGCGAGGACAGGCAATTTGTGACAATGGATTACCTGTGTGAACTGGCACGGCGTCTGCGAGGAAGGTTTTCAACATTATCGGCGGAGATCTATCCGCTCAGTGAGGAGGAATACAGACAACTGTTTGCGGGGGGGATCGACGGCATCACGATGTTCCAGGAGACGTACGACCGCCAGGTTTATGCGCATTATCATCCGGCCGGACCAAAACGGGATTATGACAACCGCGTGACTTCGCCGGACCGGTTCGCACTTGCGGGGATGCGAAGGTTTGGGTTGGGGGTACTGCTGGGTCTGGCCGATTGGCGGCTCGAGGCGCTGGCACTGGGCCAGCACGCGGCACACCTGATGAGACGGTACTGGCGGGGGCAGGTCTCGTTTTCGTTCCCGCGGCTTAGACCGGCGACGAAGGTAGGGACCCAGTGGCCGCACCTGGTCTCGGATAAGGAGATGGTGCAGATGATGCTGGCGCTGCGGCTTTGCTTTTCGGATGCGGGAATCGTGCTTTCAACGCGCGAGTCCGCCGATTTGCGAAATCATCTCATTAACCTGTGTGTGACGAGCGTCAGCGCCGGGTCCAAGACGAATCCGGGGGGATACAGCAGCCGTCCTGACGCATCAGAACAGTTCGAGGTGGCCGATAGCCGAACCGCGGGCGAAGTTGCGGCCATGCTGCGGGCGCACGGATACGAGCCGATATGGAAGGACTGGGACGCGGCTTTCTGCGCTGAATAAAACCGGATTACGCGGATTACACAGATTATTAATAAATCATTTGTTCAAAAAAACAACAATCACAACCGCCGAAATTTGAGCAAATTATTGACTTAGGCTGTGTCGCTGTTTCCGGGCGTATAGGGAAGTATGGAACAATTTCTTATCATCAAGCCGGTGGCGCCGTTTCGGCTGGATCTGACCGCGTGGGTCCTGCGGAGACGAGTTGGCAACATCATCGACCAATGGAACGACGGTACTTACAGACGAGTGCTTGTGGTCGGCGGCAAACGCATCGGGATTGCTGTGCGGCAAGGCGGCACGCCGGACAAACCGTCCCTGCGTGTCAAGCTGAGCGGGAGGAATCTGGATACCGCGGCAAAGTCGGCCGTTAAACACACGGCCGAACGGATGCTTGGGACACAGATCAATCTGGAGCCGTTTTATGCTTTTGCCGCACGCGATGAGACGCTGGGCCCGATCGTGCAAAAATACACAGGATTTAAGCCGCCTCAGTTTCAAAGCGTGTTCGAGGCTGCTGTCAACGGGATCTGCTGTCAGCAGTTGTCGCTTGATGTGGGCATCATCCTTCTGAACAGGCTTACGATGGCCTGCTCAAAGCAGGCGGATAACGGCGGCGTACGGATGTATTCCTTTCCGACGCCAAGGCAGGTAGCGGATATGGAAATGCAGGACCTGCGAAAGCTGGGGTTCAGTACGAATAAGGCCAGGGCGTTAATCAATTTGGCCGTACAGGTTATCGACGGCGGCATGCAGACGGAAGAGTTGGATGCCTTGGATGACCAGGAGGCGATCTCGAGACTTCTTGCGATGAGGGGAATTGGCCGATGGACGGCCGAGTATGTACTGCTGCGGGGGCTCGGGCGTCTGCACATCTATCCCGGCGAGGACAGCGGTTTTAGCGGCGGGCTCAAACGCTGGCTGAGCCTTGAAGGCAAGATGGATCGTGCGGTTGTCCAGCAGGTGATGTCGAGGTGGCCGCGTTACGGCGGAATGGTCTATTTTCACCTGCTGATGGAACGTTTGTACCGCGAGAAACTCATTGCATGAGCGAGATATTATGATTCGATTGACATTAGGCGAAATGCTTGTTTGACATTGCCAATTGCGGCAGATAGAATGAACATAGGTAAAAAGATAAAAGAGTGCCTGATTAGGAAAGGATAACCGATGGCCGGCAACGTAATCGAACTGACAGACTCGCAATTTGATTCAACCATTGAGAAGGGCGTTGTGCTGGTGGATTTCTGGGCGCCGTGGTGCGGCCCGTGCAAGATGCTGGGACCGGTTATCGAGGAAATCGCAACGGAATATACTGGGAAGGCAAAAATCTGCAAACTGAATACGGACGATCACCGTGACGCGGCGATCCATTATGCCATTAGCGCGATCCCAACGGTCATCCTTTTCAAAGACGGTCAGATCGCCAATAAGTGGGTAGGCCTGACGACAAAGGATGACATAACCGCTTCAATCGACGAGCTGTTGAGCTGAATTCAGACAATTTACGTTCAGCGACCACCATAAGACGAATCATGCAGAGATGCACGATTCGTTTTTTTTTTTTGCGCTGTTTTGAGGACTTGCGATGTAGAGATTGGGCTGACAGCGGATTATAATTGACGAGGGTGCCGGGTTTATGTATCCTAACCCCTTACCTTATAGGGTTTTTGAAACACTTTACGAGAGAAGAATATGCTGAAAAGGACACACTACTGCGGTCAGTTAGGATTATCCAATGAGGGGCAACAGGTCATTGTATCGGGGTGGGTGAATTCTTATCGCGATCATGGGAACCTGGTATTTATCGATCTGCGAGATCGGACGGGGCTGGTCCAGATCGTTTTTGACCCGGAGAAATATCCACAGGCCCACAAGGATTCGCGGACTTTGCGCTGCGAGTGGGTGATTACGGTTCAAGGCTCGGTGCGTCCGCGTGGAGCGGGGCTTGAAAATCCGAAACTGGCGACGGGCAAGATCGAAGTGCTTTGCGGCGAATTGATCATCCTGAATATGGCCAAGACGCCGCCTTTCGAGATCGACGCGGCCAACCAGGTTGGCGAAGAGGTCCGTCTTCAGTACCGCTATATTGACCTTCGCCGCAGCGTGATGCAAGAGAAGCTGGCTGTGCGGCACCGTGTGGCGAAGATTACGCGGGATTATTTCGACGAAAACGGCTTTTGGGAGATCGAGACGCCGATGCTGGGCAAGAGCACGCCGGAAGGAGCACGCGATTTCCTGGTGCCAAGCCGTCTGGTACGCGGGGCGTTTTATGCGCTGCCGCAGTCGCCGCAGCTCTTTAAGCAGATATTAATGGTTTCCGGTACGGATCGATATTTTCAGATCGTGCGGTGCTTCCGTGACGAGGACCCGCGGGCCGACCGGCAGGCGGAGTTCACGCAGATCGACGTGGAGATGAGCTTTGTCGATTCGGAAGACGTGATGCAGATGAACGAGGGGTTGATCCGGCGGATCTTCAAAGAGGTGATGAACGTCGATATGCCCAACCCCGTACCTCGGATGACCTACCCGCAGGCGATGGACGAATACGGCATCGACCGGCCGGACATGCGATTTGAGATGAAACTCAGGAATATTTCGGACATTGCAGAGAAGAGCACGTTCCAGGTGTTTACATCGACGGTGCAGAAGGGCGGCGTGGTCAAGGGACTCTGTGCGCCGGGGGGCGCAAAGTACAGCCGCAGCGATATCGAGAAGACATTGACGGCGTTCGTCAGCGACCTTGGGGCCAAGGGCCTGGCGTGGATGAAGGTCGAAAAAGACGAATCCGGCAAAGTGCTGCCCAAGAGCAGCATCAGCAAGTTCTTTACCGAAGAACAGTTGAAGGAACTGATGAAGCGGTTCGATGCGCACGAGGGCGACTTGATGCTGTTCGTGGCCGACAAAGAGAACATTGCCAACAAGGCGCTTGCGCCGCTGCGGGTGAAGCTGGGCAAGGAACTTGGGCTGGTTAAGCCGGGCGATTTCAAGTTCGTGTGGGTGACGGATTTTCCGCTGTTCGAGTGGAACGAGGACGAGAAGCGGTATGACTCGCTGCATCATCCATTTACGTCTCCCGTTGAAGAGGATTTATGGAAGCTGGAGAGCGATCCGGCCCACATCCGTTCGCAGGCGTATGACCTGGTGGTCAACGGTTCGGAGATCGGCGGCGGCTCGGTGCGTATCCATAACCCGACGGTGCAGGCCAAGGTCTTTGATCTGCTGAATATCTCGCGGCAGCAGGCGCAGTCGCGGTTTGGGTTCTTCCTGAAGGCGCTGGAATACGGGGCGCCGCCGCACGGCGGAATCGCGTTCGGACTGGATCGGCTGACCATGCTGCTGACGGGCACCGAGAACATCCGCGATGTGATCGCGTTCCCGAAGACCCAGCGCGGGCAATGCCTGATGACCGAGGCGCCTTCGGACGTGGACCAGTCTCAACTGGATGAACTGAACCTGCGCGTGCAGAAACATCTGCACCAGTTGGAACAAGAAGAACTTGAACCGGGTGTAGGGCCCAAACAGTAAATTTCAGAGAAGATGCACGGGCAAGATGCCCGTGTTACGAATAAACACGGGCGAGACGCCCATGGCACGAATAAGCACGGGCAAGATGCCCGTGATACCGATTCGATCGGAGCGGTCATGCTTCAGTACGTGAAGCGCAGCTATCTATGGCTGAAAGAGAGCATCCTGCGAAAGCCTCTTTCACTGGCGGAGAAGTGCCGTCTTCAATTCGGCGGGGCGGTGCTGTTCAGTTTGCTCCTGGCGCTGCTGATCCCGTATTTCTGGATGAATAAGCTGACGGAGAAAAGCTCTCTGGATGCGGGACGGGCGATCAGCCAGGCGGTGTACGAGCGGCATTTTCAACTCAAGCCGGAGGATAAGGCGCTTCCGCGACTCAGCGAAACGGGCGTCATTCTTCTGGAGGAGGATCGCATCGTCCAATGGATCCGCCTGGACGGTTCGGGCAAGGACATGCCCGCGGGATTTGACCACATGCACCGTCAGCAGATCGCCCGGCTGAGGCAGGATCCGCTTACGAGCGACTCGGCGTGGATCCACCGCCAGGAAGGGGAGATGAAGAATCACTACCTGCGTCTGGTCCGAGCCGATGAGAACTGCATGCGGTGCCACGCCTCGCAGGGCACGGCCGCGGCGTTCAATAAAAACCAGGAGATCGGACTGATCCTGACATCGACGCCGGCGCGCGGCCTGGCATGGACGCTGTTCATGAACCGGCTGTGGATCGTGGTGGCGGGCTTGTTGGCGGCGACGGGGGCCATGGTGGCGTTCTATACGATTATTCAACGGGTGATCCTGCGGCCCATCCGGCAGCTCAGGGCGCTGGTCAACAACATCGCCGAAGGTAATTTCGAGATCCGCAGTTCGATCAAGACAGGCGATGAATACGAGCGGCTGTCGGAGGCATTCAATCACATGCTGGATAACCTGATGGAGGCGCAGCACAAGCTGGAACGCGCCAATCAGCAGCTTGACGCCAAGATCTCGCAGCTCAGCGAAAAGAATATTGAGTTGTTCAAGGCCAATAAGCTCAAGAGCGAGTTCCTGGCCAACATGTCGCATGAATTCCGCACGCCGCTCAACGCGATCCTGGGGTTTGCTGAATTGTTGCGGGAAAAGCCCGCCGCCGACCCCGAGAAATCGAAGCGCTGGGCGGAGAATATCATTTCAAGCGGGCGGGCGCTTCTGACTATGATCAACGATCTGCTGGACCTGGCCAAGGCGGAGGCGGGCAAGATCGAGGTGCGGATCGAAAAGACCAGCATCCCGCAACTGCTGGAGGGACTGACGGCATTTTTCTCGCCGCTTTCGGAGCAGAAGATGCTGAAGATCCGGCTGGACATCGATGAGAGCCTTCCGCTGGTGCAGACGGATGCGCAGAAGGTACAGCAAATTCTTTACAACCTGCTGAGCAACGCGATCAAGTTCACGCCGGAGCGAGGAAAGATCGTGATCAAGGCGGAACTGGCCGATCCGAACGTGCGGCTGTCGATCATCGACAGCGGCCCGGGCATCTCGCCGGAACACCAGGACAAGATCTTCGAAAAATTCCGGCAACTGGACGGCAGCATTACCCGCAAGGGCGAAGGGACGGGGCTGGGGCTGGCCATCTGCAAGCAGCTCAGCGACCTGATCGCGGCGACGATCAGCCTGCACAGCGTCAAGGGCGAAGGCTCGACATTCATGCTGGACCTGCCGATCAATTTGAAACTGCCGCAAAGTGAAACAGCTAACGCGGCTGTGTCACCGGCGGCGGAAGTCGCCGCGCCGGCGTAACCAACACGCTGGTTTATGTCACCTCGATATCGGATTCGTTCTTCATGGCATCCTGGAAGCTCTTGAGGTCGTTGGCCCATTTTTGCGCTTCCAGCAGATCGATCTGACCGTGTTTGACCAGGATGGACAGGTGACGTTCCATCGTGATCATGCGTTCATCAGGCTGATTCTTGGTCTTGACCTGCATCTGCGAATACATCTGCTCGATCTTGCCCTTGCGGATAAGATTGGCGATGGCGTAGTTGCTGTTGAGGATCTCCATGGCGACCACGCGGCCGCTGCCGTCCTTTCGCGGGATCAGTTTCTGCGAGATGATGTAGCGCAGGCCCAGCGAGAGCTGGTTGCGGATCTCATCCTGCTTCTGGTAAGGGAAAAAGTCCAGGATGCGGGTGATGGAACCGACGACATCGCGGGTGTGCAGCGTCGAAAAGACCAGGTGGCCGGTCTCGGCGGCGGTCAGGGTGAGCGAAACCGTTTCGGCGTCGCGCATTTCGCCGACGAAGATGATGTCGGGGTCCTCGCGCATCATTGAGCGAAGGCCGTGCGTGAAGGTATCGACGTCGCGTCCCAGTTCGCGCTGCGAGATCATCGAATTCTTCTGAGTAAAGATGTATTCGATGGGGTCCTCGAGCGTGATGATGCGGCAGGCCCGGTTCTCGGCGATGCGGTCGATGAGCGAGGCAATGGTGGTGCTTTTTCCTGCGCCGGTGATGCCGGTAAACAGGACCATGCCGTGCTTGCGGCGAATGATATCCTGCCAGGCCATGTTGGGAAAGCCGATCTTCTCGGGGGCGGGGATATCCATGCCCAGGGCGCGCACGGCAGTGGAAAGGCCATCGTTGTCCTTGAAGGCATTGATGCGGAACTGAAGGGTTCCGAACTTGTAGGAGCAATCGACCGCAAAATCGCGCTGAAGGGCCTCGATATTTTTTGGGCCCAGCAGCGGATAGACCAGGCCTTCGGCAATCTGTTCGGTGACGACGCCGCCCTTGAGACGGACCAGTTCGCCGTCGATGCGATAAGCGGGTTGGGTGCCGCATTTAATGTGAAGGTCGGAGACACGCATCGCGCCCATTTTTTCGAAATAAGCCAGCATGTCGGTGATGCTGAGGAAAGCGCCTTCTCCGGCGGGATAGACCTTGGCATCGGGCGGGTATTTTGTTTCCATAAACTCTTCCTGAATAATGAATAATGCGGCGATTGTACCCCAATTTGGACCAAAATTAAAGCGGCTTTTAAAAAACAGGACGAACCCGCCGATTAGAGCAGGGCCATCACGTGCTCGGCGAAGGTCGTCAGGTCGGTTTCCAGGCGGAGGTCAACATAAGAATCGAGATATGTGGGGCCAAGATTGACGATGCAAAGGGTGCCGCCGGAACGTTTGGCCATAACCGCAAGACTGGACGCCGGCTGGACCTCCAGGCTGCTGCCCATCGTGATGAAGAAATCACAGCTTTCCGCAAGCTGCTGCGACTCGAATATGATATCAGGCGGTATAGGGTCGCCAAAAAAGACGATATCCGGGCGGATGAGGCCGCCGCAACCATCGCATACAGGCACTTCAATTGTTCGAATTTGCTCATCGACGAAGCCGCGGCGAAACTCCTTTTCGCAGCGTGTGCAGTGGAAACGATCGACCGTCCCATGGAATTCAATTACATTTGTTGACCCCGCTTTGCGATGAAGGCCGTCGATATTCTGCGTAATGACTGCCTTGAGCAGGCCGGCGGATTCGAGCCTGCTGAGCATGAGGTGGGCGGGATTGGGCCGTCGGTCCGAGAGCGGGTGGATGTATTCAACAGCGAGCCTGTAATATTCGGCAGGGGATTGGTGGAAGAAATCGAGCTCGAAGGTTCGAGCAGAGATCTTGGAATACAGACCGCTCGGGCCGCGAAAATCCGGGATGCCGGAGGCCGTGGAGATGCCGGCCCCCGTGAGCACGACGGAGTTTGAGGATGCTCTTAATCTTTCAACGAAAACCTGGGCGCAGGTCTTTGCATCGGTCATTTTCTGCATTTGTTCACATTAAGAAGGGCAGGAGATTTTGTAAAGCTCAAAATGGGTTGTTGACATGACCGGCGGTTGGGACTAGGATAATCGGGCAGTGGTTTTTCAACTTTGGGTGAATAATGGAACGAGATAAAATCGCTGCAAAAGGAACGGAATCGTGAAAGTGATCGTTGTGATCCCCGCGCGGTACGGATCAAGCCGCATGGCGGGGAAGGTTCTCGCCAAAGGGACTGGAAAATATCTCGTTCAGCATACCTACGAGCGGGCCCTAACGGCCCGGGGGGTTCACCAAGTCCTTATCGCCACCGATGATTCGCGGGTTTTGGAGGCCTGCAAGGAGTTTGGTGCGCCTTGCGTCATGACCTCGGCCGCCCATCAGAGCGGAACGGACCGGATTGCGGAAGCGGCAGCCGAACTGGATGTAGATATCATCGTAAACTTGCAGGCGGATGAGCCGGAGATCGATGCGGCGTGTATCGAGCTTGTGGCGGGGTTGTTGATCCAGCACCCTGAGGCGGATATGGGGACGCTGCTGGCGCCATTCGAGCGTCCGGAAGACGTTTTGAACCCCAATATCGTCAAGTGCGTGACCGCGCAGAACGGCAAGGCGTTGTATTTTTCGCGCTCTGTGATCCCTTGTGACCGTACTTCCGGCGGGGCAGGACCGGTGGGCTCCTACAAACGTCATTTGGGGATATATGCTTATCGGAAAGACTTCCTGATGAAGTTCAGTTCGCTCAAGCCCAGCCCGCTGGAGCTGGAGGAAAAGCTTGAGCAATTGCGTGCCCTGGAAAACGGGTACGCGATATGGACGGCGATGGTGAAAAAGGCATGGGACGGCGTTGACACGGAAGAGCAGTATAAGGCTTTCGTGAAACGCTGCCTGAAATAGAGGATTTTGGACACGGGCAAGATGCCCGTGATACGAACAAACACGGGCAAGATGCCCGTGATACAACAAACACGGGCGGGACGTCCGTTATACGAATAGACATGGGCGAGACGCCTGTGCCACGAGGATAGCAAAGATGATAGATAGCAAGGAATTGTTCGCGAAGATCAGCGGGTCGTCTTCTGATAACGAGTACTTTCTGCCGTTGCCGAAGGGCTATCAGAAGGGCAAGACCCGGTACGTGATCGTGATGGGGACCGTGATGAGCGGGCTGGGCAAGGGGATCTTTTCGTCATGCCTGGCCAAGCTGTTGCAGGATAAGGGGCTCAAGGTGGCCCCGATCAAGCTGGAGGGATATCTGAATATCGACTCGGGGACGCTCAACCCGTTTCGGCACGGCGAGGTGTTCGTGCTGGATGACGGGATGGAGACGGATATGGACCTTGGGACGTATGAGCGGATGCTGGACCAGAACCTGAGCAAGCTGAATTTTGCCACGAGCGGCCAGATCTATAGTTCCGTGCTGTACAAGGAGCGGCACGGCGATTACCTTGGCCGCGACGTGCAGATGATTCCGCACGTGACCGGCGAGGTGAAGTTGCGTCTGCGCGAGCTGGCGATGAAAACACAGGCGGACGTTGTGTTCGTGGAGATCGGCGGCACGGTAGGGGATCTGGAGAATGCGTTCTATATCGAGGCCATGCGCGAACTGGCTTATGAAGAGGGACCGCATAGCTGCTGCTATGTCGCGCTGACATACATTCTGGAGCCGAGCACGCTGGGCGAGCAGAAGTCCAAGGCGGCGCAGCTCGGCATCAAGCAGCTTTTGCAGCTAGGGGTCCAGCCGGACATCATCGCGTGCCGGTGCGAACACTCCGTAGCGGAACAGGCCCGTCAGAAGATCAGTGTTTTCGGAAACGTGCCGTTCGAGCGGGTGATGAGCCTGCACGATTCGGCCAGCGTTTATTCGATCCCTTCGATGCTGCGGGACAGCGGGATCGATTTTGAGGTGCTGAGACTATTAAAGATCGAGGACCGCATCCAGCTTCGCCACGAGCGCAAAGAGTGGGCGCGATGGTGCGATTTCATGGACAAGATCAGCAAGGAGACGCGGGCGGTTACGATCGGCATTACGGGCAAATACACCTCGGTGCGGGACAGCTACGCGTCGATCCTTAATGCACTGGAGCATGCGGGCATTCACCTGGGATGCAAGGTCAATGTCAAGTGGATCGATACGACGGATGTGATCGACGCCAACGCGGGCGAGTATCTTAAGGACGTTGATGGCATCATTGTGCCCGGCGGATTCGGCGTCCGCGGCATGGAAGGCAAGATCGCCTGCGTGCGGTACGCCCGCGAAAATAACCTGCCGTACCTGGGATTGTGCCTGGGCTTCCAGGCGGCAGTGATCGAATTTGCGCGGAACGTCTGCGGATTGACAGAGGCAAATTCCACCGAAGTGGAAGCAGAGTGCAGCGAGCCCGTGATCAGCGTCCTTCCGGAGCAGAAAAAGATCGAGGGCCTTGGCGGCAATATGCGGCTGGGCGGTCGGGACGTGGAGATCAAAAAGGACACACTGGCGTGGCAGTTGTTCGGCAAAGAGACGACCGTGCGGCTGCGGTTTCGACACCGCTACGAGGTTGACCCGCAGTATATTAAGCCGCTGGAGGATAAGGGAATGACCTTCTCGGGCAAGGCCCCCAATCAGCCGATCATGCAGATCCTGGAGCTGCCCAATCATGCATTCTTTATGGGGACGCAGGCGCACCCGGAACTGACCAGTCGGCCGCTGAGGCCGCAGCCGATGTTCGTGGGCTTCGTAGCGGCCGCGATCAAAGCCGCGTATAAGGATGAATCCCTCAAGGGCCCGGTCGCCGCGGCGGAACTGGTCAGTAAGTTCTAAATCAAAGCAGATATGGCCTTTGGCCGACTGTTTTTTAATTGGCGCGACGGTTTTCGGACGACATAAGGATATGCGTTTGATCGGTTCCACAATTCATTACAGCCGAATGATCGAAACCGTCGTGATCGTGCTGATGGCGATGGGGACGGTGTTCGTGTTCAGCGCCGGGGCGACGGTCAGCGGGGAGTACAAACTGACGGAGTTCTATAATTTTACCACGCTGAAGCAGCTCGTGTTTTTTCCGCTGGCGGTGGTCATCATGTACGCGGTGGCCAATGTCAACTACCGCCGTTACAGCATCTGCGACCGCCCGCCGGGATACTCTGTGACGCCATACCTGTACGCGGTGACTGTGATCCTGCTGGCGGTGACGCTTGTCTGGGGCGTCGAGCGAAATGAATCCCGGCGCTGGCTGGACCTGGCCCCCGGCGGCGTTTACATCAGTTTTCAGCCGTCAGAACTGGCCAAGTGGGTGCTGGTGATCTTTCTTGCGGCGTTGCTTGAGAAGTATGCCGATTCAATGGGGAAATTCTGGACACGATTTTTGCCGATGTGCCTGTTCGCGGGGCTTGTGGTGGGGCTGATCGTGATCGAAGATTTCGGAACGGCCGCCTTTATCGCGATGATGACGTTTATCCTGCTGCTGATCGGAGGCGCCAAGCTCTGGCACTTGCTGCTGCCGCTGCCAATCGTACTGGGTGTTTTTGTCCTGGCGATCATCACCAGCGACTACCGGCGCCAGCGCATCGCCAGCTTCCTGGATCCGAATGATGTTCCGTACCAGGCGCAGCAGTCGCTGATCGCGATCAGCACCGGCGGGGTGTTTGGCAAGGGCCTGGGGCACGGGGTGATCAAGTACGGGCACCTGCCGGAGGATACGACGGACTTTATTTTTTCGATCATCGCCGAAGAGACGGGCTTCTTCGTGTGTGTGTTCGTGATCCTGCTGTTTTTTGTGTTCGCGGCGGCGGGCACTGGCGTGGTGCTGCAATGCCGCGACAAGCTGGGGCGACTGCTGGCGGCGGGGATCGTGATGGCGATCTCGCTGCAGGCGGCGGTGAACCTGGGCGTGGTGACGGTGGTGCTGCCGACCAAGGGGATTCCGCTGCCCTTTATCAGCGCTGGCGGCACGAGCATGCTTCTGACCAGCGCAGCGATCGGCGTGCTGCTGAACATCGCGCGGCACGGGGCCGAGCGTGACCCTGGCGAAGAAGAACTTCCGGTGTCCAGGCACTCCCGTACGTTTAAGAGTTAATCATTCATCAAAGTTATCAGGATTCTTAGCTTGAACGAACATGATCTGTCGCATTTTTTCTTTGCCGGGGGCGGTACAGGAGGTCACATCTATCCGAATCTCGCGGTCGCCGACGCGATCAGGAGACTGCGTCAAGATGCATCGATCACATTCTTTTGCAGCCGCAGGGAGGTCGATGCGCGGGTCCTGACGCCCAGCGGGTACGAGTTTTTGCCGCTGCCGGCAGTGGGGCTTAGCCTGAGCCCTCGGAAGTTCGCGCAGTTCTTCGGGCATTTTTTCAGCAGCTATGAGTTCGCCAAACAGATCCTTCAGCCGGTGCGCGATCGAGCGGCCGTCATTGGGACAGGCGGCTTTGTGACCGGGCCGGTGGTGATGGCGGCGCGGAAACTGAAGATCCCGGTCTTTTTGATCAATGTCGATTGCACGCCGGGAAAGGCGAACCGGTTTTTAGGCCGATTTGCCGAGCGGGTATTTGTGCAGTTCGAGCAATCGGCAGAATATTTCAAGAAGGACAGAGTTGTCGTCGCAGGCTGTCCTTTGCGAGGAGACTTCGGTCAAGCGGGGACAAGAGAGGCGCTGGTTGAGAAACTCAGATCGGAAGGATTGGAACTGGATGAGCACAGGAAGTTGCTGCTCGTGACAGGGGCCTCGAGCGGTGCCAGGAATATCAATGACGCGATGATCCGGCTGCTGACCGATTTGAAACCTTTATCAGGGGATTGGCAGGTGGTGCATTTGACGGGTCAGGCCGACTTTGCGCGGGTGCAGGAGGCCGTTGGGCAGGAGTCGGCCTGGTACCGGCTGATCGATTACTGGGACGATATGGCGGCGCTATTGGGGACGGCGGACGTGGTCATCGGGCGGGCAGGGGCGGTCAGCATTGCCGAATTTGCCGCAGCCGGTGTGCCGACGGTATGTCTGCCCTACCCCTATCACAAAGACAGACACCAGTACGAAAACGCGCGGGCATTAACAGAGGCGGGGGCGGCAATCCTGGTGGAAGACAACATTCAAGATCCCGCGCAAACCGCAATCGATTTAAGAACCGCGCTCACTGAACTGATGGCAAACGACAGCAGACGCAAGACCATGCGCCAAGCGGCAAAAAGAACGGGCAGCACCGATGCGGCCCAGCGGATTGCCAAAAGCATATTGAATCTGTAAAAGGCAAACCACGGATCTTGACGCGGCTGTTCGGCGGGCAGGGCACGCTGAACGTGAATTCATGGTCTCCTGACAGTAAGCAGTTTGCGTTTGTGAGCTACCGGTTGATCAAATCACAGTGAGTATCGTTTACGAAAGGGATGCGATGACACGGGTTAGTACAATTTTGATTTGCTTCGTACAGTACGCGCTGATAGCTGAAGCGGTAGGCGCATGGAATCCGGCCCAGACGGGATTGATGACCCGCTGGGGCAAAGAAGTTACGCCTGAAAATGCCTGGCGACAGTATCCTCGCCCGCAATTGGCTCGAACCCAGTGGCTGAACCTGAATGGACTGTGGGATTATGCGCTCCAGCCAAGGACGGCGTCAATGCCGCCGCAGTACGATAAAAAAATCCTTGTGCCATTCTGTGTGGAATCGGCGCTGAGCGGCGTTGGCGGCAAAGTCACACCGCAGGATCGGATCTGGTACCGCAAGGACTTTGAGATCCCCTCCGAATGGGCGGATCAGCGGATCCTGCTGCATTTTGAGGCCGTGGATTGGGAAACTGCCGTCTGGCTCAATGGGGCGTATATCGGCTCGCACAAAGGCGGCTATGACCGTTTCAGTTTTGATGTAACGGATTACGTGTCCGGCCGGCAGCGGCAGGAACTGGTCGTGTCCGTGTGGGACCCGACGAACGAGGGCCGGCAGCCGCGCGGCAAGCAGCAGATTGAGCCCGAAGGCATTTGGTACACGCCCGTCAGCGGGATATGGCAGACGGTGTGGCTTGAGCCGGTGAGTAAGATCGCGGCCGTCGGCCAGATCCGGATCGTGCCTGATGTGGATCACGGGAGCGTGTCCCTGCTTGCGCTGTCGCTTGCGCCCGCACCGGAAGCATGCACCGTGAGATGGTACGTGCAGGACGGCGAAAACCAAATCGCACAGCAGCAGTCCGACCTCGATAAAGAGACCGTGGTCACACTGAACCCGCTCAAGACATGGTCGCCTGAAAGCCCGTTCCTATATGACCTGAAGATCGAGTTAATCGATGCCGAAGGCAAGACGGTCGATCAAGTGAGCAGTTATTTCGGCATGCGCAAGATCTCGCTCGGGAACGGGCCTGTCGGCAAGGTCCTGCATTTGAACAATACGTTTCTGTTTCACAATGGTACGCTGGACCAGGGCTGGTGGCCGGACGGCCTGCATACCCCGCCTTCCGATGCGGCCATGCAATTTGAGCTGATGACGCTGAAGCAAATGGGATTCAATATGGCCCGCAAACACATCAAAGTCGAGCCGGACCGCTGGTATTACTGGTGCGACAAGCTGGGTATTATGGTCTGGCAAGACATGCCTTCGGCGATGGCGTCGTTCCCGCAGCAGGCAACCAGGCGGCCGCGCCGTTCAGAGGCGATCGGCAAAGAGGCGCCGGACCTGAACCGCCAGGGGGAAGACGCGGCTCAATTTGAGTATGAATTGACGCGCATGATCGCGCTGCGTTTCAACGCCCCATCCATCGTGATGTGGGTGCCTTTTAACGAAGGATGGGGGCAGTACGATACCGCTCGCATCACGCGATTGGTCCAGGAGCAGGACAGAACGCGGCTGGTCAATTCCGCCAGCGGCTGGTCGCTTCGGCCCGGTGGTGACATTTACGATATTCACACCTATGGTCAGCAGTTGGAAGTGCCGCCCATGCAGGCTGACCGCGCGACCGTGATCGGCGAGTACGGCGGGATCGGGCTGCCCGTGGAAGGACACCTCTGGAACCCGGGCATGCGGAACTGGGGCTATCAGACATACAAGAGCGCCGATGAGCTGTACCAAAATTATGTTCATAAATTTGAGCAGATCGTCGAAATGAAATCGAAGGGACTGTCCGCGGCCGTTTATACGCAGACGACGGACGTCGAAGGCGAGGTGAACGGGCTATTGACCTATGACCGCGAAGTGGTGAAGATCCCGGCCGACAAATTGAAAACACTGCATGAGGCCGTTTATCAAACGTCTATGAAATAGTAAAGAACACAAGAACACAAGAACTCAAGAATATAAACTCACCAGGTGGGCGAGCAGGCCGGGTCCTGGGGATTGTTGCAGGTAAGCCAGTCGCCGCCGAGCGCGGCCAGGTCGGGCAGGGTGACCCTGCCGTCGGGCTGAGTGTCGGCGCCGCCGCAGTTGGTCTGCGCCAGACAATCAGCATCGAGCCAATAGCCCGCAAAGATCAGCAAATCGTCAATGTCAATATAGCAATCATTTGACAGATCAAGAGCCATCGCAAATCCGCCGGACTGCACGTCCTGGCAGGTTTGCGGGTCCCAGGCAGGGGCGATTTCCGTCAGGCTGACCGCATCGAGCCAGATGATTCGCGGTGCGGCCGAGCCCAGCATGAAGGAGAGATTGACATTATCGTTGTCAGGAGCGACGCCGGTGACCGTGAAGGTCTGCGGGGTCGTGGTAAGCGCAGGATTGTGAACGATGAAAGAACTATAAGGCGAATGGGTTTCCTGCAGCGCGACCGTCATGGCCGTGGCGCGGTCGGCGACGGCCGTGTACGTCAGCCGGTAGGTATAACCCGCTTTGGTGTCAAGATTGTATTGATATTGCAGGTGCCAGTTGGTGCCGGTGGCGGAGGTAATATTCAGCTTTACGGAATTGGGGCCCGAAAGCTTGCTCGCCGTATCCAGCGATACCGCTGCGCCGACGCCGGCGGCACTATACGATAGCTTCCAGGGCGCCCGGCCCTGATCGTATTCATTATTAATCAGCCGTTCGATGGATGGGGCGGTGACCACCATGACGGGGCTCGATGCCGGTCCGCGGGTTGCGCCTTGATCGATGGCGGTGACCTGGTAGGTATAGGTCTTTCCGGCGGTGACGTTCATGTCAATGAAGTGCGTTTCCGTATTGTATCCGGCAAGCCGGCCGTCGCGGAGGATCTCGTAACGGTCGATGCCGGTGTTGTCGGAGGCGGCCGTCCAGCTCAGGGCGACAGGCGCCGAAAAGGTATCGACGGTAATGTTCGTGATCGGGCCGGGCGGCACCGAATCCGTGATGCCCGTAATGGCCTGCCGCAACGCGGCTTCGTTTGTGCCGTGCATGTAAAGGGGGTTGCTCATCTCGTCGCGATAGTGGCCATAGACGATGGGGTAGGGCTGCAGGCGGCAGTCGCCCCATTCGGGCAGATCGCTGCTGCTCCAGTCGGTGTTGATGTGGCAGAAATTCTTAATGCCCGGATACGCCTTGATGAGATTGAAGTAGGGCACAAAGTCGCCCGTCCAACTGGCCTCGCCCTGGTCGGTCTGCCAGGCGGTCGGGTCGGCTTCGCCGATCAGGACCGGCTTGCCGCGAGCGTGGGCGTCGGCCAAAAAGCTGTACGTGTCGGAGTGCTGGACGTTCCAATAGCCGAAGGCGTTGATGCTCATCCAATCGACATATTCATTGCCGGGATACCACGGCAGCCAGGGTGTGCCCTGAATGACG
This sequence comes from Planctomycetaceae bacterium, assembly GCA_021372945.1. GTDB lineage: Bacteria > Planctomycetota > Phycisphaerae > Sedimentisphaerales > Anaerohalosphaeraceae > 4572-13. The sequence goes on from JAJFTK010000120.1 coordinate 50,390, forward strand.
TTAAAGACGGTGGCCGCTGGGACGTTGTTGGCGCGCAGGGCATTAGTGATGCGGATGAAGGCGGTCTTGTAGGCGGTCGGGTCGTAATGATTGTGAGCACCGTTGCATTCGTAGCCGATGCGGATATACAACGGATAGCCGAGCTGTTTGAGGTCATCGCAGAAGCGCTGGATATCCGCGTCCCAAAGGCCGGCGGCGATCTCGAATTCCGAATCGACGATGTACAGGCCAAGCTGAACGGGCATATAGACGCCGTAATCGCGGTGGTAGCGCTCCAGGTCGGCGCGCAGGGCGGGAACAAACGGATAACTGAGATTACAGTAGGTCATGTAGCAGGCGGGCTTTTCGCCAGTGTCCATGATGTTCCAATAGGCGTTGAAGTCCGGCACGTTCTGGCCGGCGGCGTGCATGACCGTATCGACCGGCTCATACTTGGCGCCGTAGTAGGTGCGCGGCTGCTGGGGCGCAACTGGGCCAAAGCTGATGTCGTCAAAATAGCCCACACCATGGGGAGAGCTGCCGTCGACGGCCAGCAGCAGGTTGATCTTGACATATTGCGATTGCGACAGGACAACATTGACGGATCTGGCGTGCCAGACGCCTTCGGCCTGACCGGGACTCACTTCGAGCCGGCTGGTCCATTGGGTGGACGTGCCGTCGCCCATCTCGGCCTGAATGACAACGCGCTGATTCGCCAGACCGCCCGAGGCGAGTATTTTGCCGGAAAACTTGTAATTGCCCGCAGCGAGCCAACCAAGGTTCTGAGAAATACCGTCATCGTTCCACCATATCGCGGCGGCGCGGTCTCCTTCGACAGGGTCAGTCACTGGCAAACCAATATTTGGTCCCACCCACCATGGCGTCCAATTGGCCGCTCCCGCCTCAAAACCGTTATTGAGAACGAGATTCGCCGCAAGCAGATCGGCCGCACAAAACGAAAGCATCATCAAAAAGAATGGTTTTCTCATGGTCCTCACTTAGGCCCGCAAACTCTTCATCGATGATCATAATGTTTTTTGTCGAAAAATGCAATAAAAAAGCGGTTTAGCAACCGGTTTTTAGGCAACGTGATGATACTCTTTCGGCATGGGGTTATCGGCCATCCGCTCAAAATGTCTTCGTTGAGGTGTTTTGCTTTACGCTATTGAGAGAATGCCTCACGCGAGCGTTAACCCATCCATAGTAGAAATAGAGTAGTACTGAATCCCATTTTCAAAAAGGGACAATAGAATGCGTTCAAGTGCGGAGCCGGAGAAAAATCTGGGCAAATCGCTGAATCACCTGTGTATTCGCGTCACAGCCGCGCTTTGGGACCGAGAACTAACCTGGGAAGAAAAGGAATCGTCAAAATGAAGACAAGCATGAAAATCCATGGTCATTCTGCATTATCGGCAAGGCTATTTCAGCATGCCGCAAGTGTATTGCTGATCTTGAGCGGATTTGCCCTTGGTGACATTATCATCGACAACGGTCAGCAGGGGACCTCTTCAACAGGAACCTGGACCGTTTCGGGAGGGACGGGCGCCTACGGGGCCAATAGCCTATATGGCCGAAGCGGCGCGACTTACACGTGGGCGTTCGATCTGCCGGCAGCGGGCAGTTATGAGGTTTTCATGTGGTGGACGGAGTTCTCATCGAGAAGCCCCTCGGTTCCAATCTCGGTGCAGAATGCGGCGGGAAGCACACAACTGACCATTAACCAGCAGACCAACGGCGGCAAATGGAACAGCATCGGCACGTTCGAATTCGGCGCCGCCGGAAGCGTCACACTCAGCGCGCCGGGCGCGTATCCAACCAGTTACTGCGCGGATGCCGTCATGGTCGTGCCGGTGGTGTCGGCGGAAGCGATCATCGACAATAGCGATCCGAATGTCGAATACACGGGGACCTGGCCCGTATCGGGCGGAACAGGGGCATACGGGGGAGACAGTGTCTATTGCCGGGACGCCGGACAATCGTTCAGTTGGCCATTTACGCCGACCGTATCGGGCTATTACGAGGTGTCGATGTGGTGGACGGAATTTTCATCGCGAAGTATCGCAGCTCCCGTGGAGATTCAGAATGCCTCAGGAACCGCATCCCTGACGGTCAATCAGCAGACCAATGGCGGAAAGTGGAATGTGCTGGGCGTTTATTCATTCGAAGCGGGCAATACATACCTTGTCACGATACGGACGCTCACCGACCGGTCGAGTATTTGCGCTGACGCCGTTCGCTTCGTCAAGACGACACCGCCGAACACCCAGGCCGATTTCAGCGGCGCGCCGATCACGGGAGTTGTGCCGCTGAACGTGCAGTTTACCGACCTATCGACCAGCGGTAGCGCGCTGACCTCGTGGGAGTGGGATTTCGATAATGATGGAACGGTCGATTCGACCGAGCAAAACCCCGCGTACGAATACGCGGCCGAAGGCAAGTACTCGGTGAAGCTGACCGTTTCGGGAGCGGACGGAACCGATTCACAAACCAGGCAGAACTATATCGATGTCAAGGCGGGCGGCGACCCGGGTTGGGAACTGATCATCGATAACGGCCAGTCGGGGACATCGTCCACCGGGACATGGACCGTTTCGGGAGGAACCGGCGCCTACGGGGCCAACAGCCTATACGGCCGCAACAACGCAACGTACACCTGGGCATTCACGGTTCCTCAGGCAGGCAACTATGAAGTCTTTATGTGGTGGACGGAGTTTTCGTCTCGCAGTACGGCCGCGCCCGTGACCGTCACGGACGCCGATGGCGCGCATGCTCTGACGGTCAATCAGCAGACCAACGGCAGCCAATGGAACAGCCTTGGCGTGTTTAGCTTTGCGACGTCGGGACAGGTCCGGCTGCAAGCGACTGGAGCTTACCCGACGAGCTATTGCGCCGATGCGGTGCGCATCGTGAGTACGACCGCGGCGGCGGTGCGCGCGGACTTTACCGCAGCGCCGACGGCCGGGCAGGCGCCGCTGTCCGTGCAGTTTACGGATACCTCGACCGCCGAGACTACGATTACTTCATGGCAATGGGATTTCGACAACAATGGAACAGTCGATTCGACGCAGCAGAATCCAACGTACCAGTTCGCCGCTGCCGGGCAGTATTCGGTGAAGCTGACGGTGAGCTGTCCCAGCGGCACGGATACGGAGACCAAGAGCAACCTGATCACGGTTGAGCCTTCGAGTTCTTATGAGCAGATCGTCGATAATGGCGATCCCGGGACAAGTTCGACAGGGACCTGGGCGGCGTCCGGAGCGTCTGATCCCTATGGAGCCGATTCAATGTGGGCGCGGTATACAGCCACCTATACGTGGCGATTCACGCCCACGCAGAGCGGGCCATGCAGCGTCTCTATGTGGTGGACAGTGATTTCGTCGCGCGGCACGGCCATCCCGGTGGCGATCACCCATGCCGGCGGCACGGCGAATCTGACGGTCAATCAGCAGCAAAACGGAGGACGCTGGAATCTGCTGGGCTCTTATAATTTCAACGCGGGAACAGAGTACAGCATCGTGCTGCGCACGCCCGGCGGCAGCCCGACGGCCTGCGCCGATGCCGTGCGGATCGTTTCAGGGGGCGGAGGAACCAATCAGCCGCCAACCGCCGCGATCAACAGCGTGGCCCCGAACCCCGCCCTTCGCGGCCAAACTATCTATTTTGCGGGCAGCGGCACTGACAATGACGGCACGGTCACGGCCTACCAGTGGACCAGCAGCATCTCCGGGTCGCTGAGCACCAGCTCATCGTTCAGTACGAGCAGTCTAAGCAACGGGACCCACACCATCAGTTTTCGCGTGCAGGATGACGACGGCGCCTGGTCGAGCCCGCAGACGTTGATCCTGGTCATTACGGATACGTCGGGCGATGAGCATATCTATGCCTGCTTCGGATACGGCACCGAAAAGGTGAATTCACAGTGGGAGGCCATGCTCAATGATATCGGGGCGACATTATCAAACGGAATCTGGCACTACGTGCGGGCAGGCAAGGATTACTATATCCATACGGTCAATGACGTCGAGGGGATGAAGACGGCGCTGAAGACGCCGGGATCGCACGTATTGTATTACGGGCACAGCAATTTCGGGCTGGGTCAGATGTTCTGTACAAGCCAGGAATGGACCAACCAGATCATATCGGATTTCCAGGTTGTCGATGACCCGCGAATATTGAATTGTTCGAGCGATACGGTGGGAGTGGAGGTTGACTATATGATTTATCATCAGTCGTATCCGAACTGGTTCCCGGAATTTTCGGATGGTAGCAGCGCGATAATGCCTTATAACTTCGGCGATCCGCGCGGCAATCCGCCGTACAACTACTATATTACCTACCGTATTCCGGGCGACCCAACCTATTACCGGGTCGATTCACCGCGTGAGGACCCCCTGGAGCGTTTCCCGGGCTGCGGCAAGCCTGCCTGGTACTCGTCCACCGGGGCCATTCCGAGCGCTTCGACTACGTCCGGTCGCCAGTACTATATTACGAACGCGACCGCTAACTGGAGGCCTTTATTTGTGTCGACGAGCGGCTGGACCGAATCGCTGGGCGTAAGCGGTTTTTGGAAATGGAACTATGTCTATACGGGGGCAGGGACCGGCAGCCGGACGGCCACCTGGCGGACCAGCGTGGGTACGACCGGTTCGTATAACGTTTATGCCCGTTGGTCGGCGGGTTCGGACCGGGCGAGCAATGCGCCTTATAGCATTACTCACGCCAGCGGCACTAGTACGGTACGCGTTAACCAGACAACAAACGGGGCCAGGTGGAATCTGCTCGGAACGTACAATTTTAACACAGGAAGAGAGTACAACGTCGTCCTGAGCAATGACGTGTCAAGCGGCAACGTCATCGCGGATGCGGTTATGGTTTCGCACACGTCAAATCCGCCGTACGTGCTGCAGTCTGACTTTTATGCAACGCCGCGGGCAGGAACAGCACCGTTCGAGGTGCGGTTCAGAACGCTTTGCGTCGGCGATACGGATAAGAAGACGTGGGATTTCGGCGACGGCGGCTACGAGAAAGACTCCGGGTCGAGCTTCAGGCATACGTACACGCGCGCGGGAACCTATACGGTGAAACTGACCAGTCTCATGGGCGGCCAGACGCAAAGCATTACCAAGACGGCATATATTGTGGTCGGCGGCTCGGAGCCAGCCAGAGCGGAATTCAGCGCCAGCGGGACAGAAGGGCTGGTCCCGCGAAACGTCACCTTTACGAATCAAAGCAGCGGCTCGATCGCATCGGTTCTCTGGACGTTTGGCGACGGGTCCACCAGCACGGCGGCCAATCCATCGCATTCTTACAGCAGTCCGGGCAACTACACGGTGAGCCTGCGCGTGAATTTCACGAACGGCACATCGCAAACGGTGACGAAAGACAACTTCGTGCGGGCGGTGCGCTACGAAGCCATATATGACAACATCACCTATCCGCCGTCTCACTATAGCGGGCGAACGATCTTGTCGCGCGGACCCATTGAGGTAAGCCAAAATGATATGAAGTACAGCCGGCTGTTCTTCTTGAGCTGTAACTCGGGGAATTACTACCTGCAGACATTCAACCGGGGAATTGTGTTCTATTCGCTGGATGATACGGAACTTGGACCCGGGCCCGGATTTTCACTCTACCTGCGAGCCTATCTGGAAGGTCGAAGCAACGACGAGATCCTGGCTATTCTGCAGAACAAGATCAACTGCGACTATTATGATTTCAACAAGCGGCCGCAGGACCAATAACGTTAGTGATTGAGGGTTGATCAATGGTTGATGAAGGCCCCGTGTAAGCACGGGGCCTTTTCTAATCCTTGATATAGGCGCTTAGAGCGGCGGGGGTGAGGTCGATAAAATCGCGTCGGACCGCAGCGGCATCATGGGCCTCCGTCAATTCATGGGGGTCGGCGCAGAACGTGATGGCAACGTAAGACATCCCGGCGGCACGGGCCGCCTGAAAGCCCGAGGCGGAATCCTCAAAGACCAGGCAGCGATGCGGAGCAAGAGCCAGTCCTTCGGCGGCCTTGAGGAAGAGTTCGGGATGGGGTTTGCCGACGGAAACCAAATCCCGGAAGGTGATGGCGGTGAATAAATGACGCACGTTTAATTCATCGAGGACAAAATCGACGTTCTCTTTGGGTGAATTGGAGGCGGCGGCGCAGGGAATGGATGCCTGCCGGAGCTTTTCGAGCAAGTCAATCAGACCGGGCGTCGGCTTCATGAATGGCTTGAACGTCTGCCGGTAAAGGGATTCTTTTTCGTTCTCGATCCGGCGGATGAACGCATGATCCACATCCGGACCAAAAAGCGCCGGGACGATGTAATCGTTGCTGTGCGCATGGATCTTCTGATGATAGGAATCGTGATCCATGGGAATATTGTAGCGGCGGCAAAGATCGAACCACGCCTGCCGGTGGTAGGGCGTGTTGTTCACCATGGTGCCGTCAATATCAAAAATAACGCCGAATTCTTTGTAGTCCATAGATCTTTTTTGACAGGATTACAGGACTCACAGGATGAGAAGATGCAAAGCATCCACGCCGACATCCTGCTGTTCTTTCATAGCCACTTGGAAAAGAAGAACACGATAGCGTCAGAAAGCGAAAAGTCAAGCGCCATAAGGCAAATCGTGGTCGCAGGTGAAGGTTTCGCGCTGCACGCGCCCGGTCACGAACCGACCGTCATTGACAATAAATGTGATGATCTTGTCGAGCTGCTCATTCAGGTGAGAGCCGTCATTGGCAACGACGGATACGCCGACGATCGCCAGTTGTTTGCTGTCCTGCGCCGAAATCTCGCTGACGGACGCATTGAACCGCGAGCGCAGCCGTTCGACGAGACTTTTTACGATCTTACGCTTGTCCTTGAGCGAAAAGATCGCGTGCAGGTGAATCTGTATTGTCAATACGCCTATGAGCATCAGATCCAGGCCCGTTTATTGTTTTCGGGATTTTAGGACAAGCGCGGCTGCAAGTCAATAATTGACATTCAGCGGCCGCACGCTATAATGGCCCGCAGGTTAATCGAGAAGGAAAAATGATGGAGCTTGAAGAAGCCGCGAAGCGGCCACCGAAGGGTTTTTATATCGCCATTGGCCTGGCGGCGATGATCCTGATCGTCAGCGGACAAGTCCACCATAGGTTGGCCCAGCGCGTTCATACGCTGTCCAGGGTGAAAGTCCTTCCGGAGATCCCATTTAAGTATTTTCCTATGTCCATCGGAGGCTGGGAGGGGAGGGAATTGCCTATCTCCGATACGGTGCTGAAAGTGGCGGCCAATGACGATTATGTCTGCCGCATTTACCGGCACACCGAAAAGCAACTGAACGCCAGCCTTTATATCGCCTATACATGCGACCCTCGCCGGATGATCGGTCACCGGCCGCAAGTTTGTTATGCCGGCAGCGGGTGGATCCTGGAGGGCACGCGAAACGACCGGTTCAAGACCGCTCAAGGCAGGGTTATCGATATCTTGCTTCACCGGTTCTGGAAAGGCGGGCTGGCAGAGCAGCACATCGTGGTACTGAACTATTATGTTGTCAACGGAACCGTTACGTCCGATCATGCGTTCTTTTCCGGATTAAAATGGCGACGGCCGCAGACGCATGACGGTCAGGCCGATTACGTGGCCCAGGTGCAGATCGGTTCCGAGAATGAAGCGGCGGCCATCGCGCTGGCGGGGGCCCTGACGGACCAGATCCTGTTTCAGCTTCCCAGCCGCGAAAACAAAGGCGGCCTGCCGCAGGAAGTGCGGCAAGCCGCCCAGTGATACAGGTTGACCTTTATTCCATTATCGTGTCCAGAGGACCAATTCATCGATCATGACGTCATCGGTCTTGTCATCGGCTTCACAGACGAAACGAATCTTCATATTCGCGGGGAATGTGTAAGCGGATGCGGAGATGCTGACGCTTTCAGAATAGAATTTGAAATTGGCGAAATCGGTGCCCGAGGTCCAGCGCTTGAGCCTGCGCCACTGGCTGCCGTCATAATAATCCAGCCGGAACGCGTCGCCGGTTTCCATCGACACGGGCATGTACCAGAACTCGATCTTCAGTTCGGCATACCTGGAAGTATTCCGCCCGCTGGTCAGGGTGAAGGATCCGCCGGTGCTCTGGATGTTCGCGGCATTGCTGCCCTGGTGGGCGTATTTTCCATTGCGATACAGAAGGCCGTCGGTGCCGGCGGTGTAATTGCCCCAGCCGGATTCGAAGTCATCGCTGGTCAACTGGATCCACTGCGAGACCGGCGCCAAAACCGTGATCTGAACCGTGATCGCGTCGGTTCCGCCTTTTGCATCCGCGGCACTGAAGGTGACATTATATGTCCCGGCCTGTGCGGCGGTCGGCGTCCAGGAGAAGGCGGCGGCACTGAAGGTCGCCCCTGAAGGCAGACCCTGGGCCGACAGGGTGACCGCGTCACCGTCCGGGTCGGAAGCGGTCAGCGTGAAATTGAGCCTGTTGGAAGCCGTTACTTGCTGGGCCGCAATAGGCGCCAGGACTGGCGGATTGTTGATAGGCGAGGGCATATCCGTCTTGACAAAGCGGACGGCATCGGCACAGATGGAGGAACGGTCGGTCAGCGTCAGGACACGGACGCGGTAGGTGGTTCCGGCCTGATACGGATAGCTGCCCAGGATGTTCCACTTGCCGCCGTTGGTCTGCTGGTTGACGGTCAGTGAATCTGTTCCACCGGCGTATTGGACTTCTACGGGCGTCACAGTGCTGCGCGACGAGAATTCGGTCCACCACATGGAGACTTCGTAAGAGCCGGTCTCGGGGGCGGTAAAGAGCCAACTGAAGGATCTGCCGGCATCGCGGCAATAGACCGCGTCGGTTTCGTACGGGTTTACGCCGCCGGAAACTGGCCATGTGCCGTTGATGGCCACAGCCGAGTCGCGGTTATCAATGACCAGTTCAACAGGCGATGAGCCCGCTGTCACGGTGATGGTTACAACGACCGAAGTCGAATCCGAACCGTCCGAAACCGTGAAGGTGACCTGGTAGGTTCCGGCCTGCGCGGCCGACGGCGTCCAAGCGAACGATGTGCCGTTAAAGACCGCGCCCTGCGGAAGACCCGAGGCGGAATACGTCAGGGCGTCGCCGTCCGGGTCAGTCGCGGACGGCGTAATTGTCAGCAGTGTACCTGCCTCAACCGTTTTAGAGCCAATGGCCGACAAGGCCGGCGGGTTGTTCGAAGGCGTATCCGTCTTGACAAAGCGGACGGCATCGGCACAGATGGAGGAACGATCGGTCAGCGTCAACAGGGTAACGCGATAGGTCGTGCCGGCTTGGTAAGCATACGTACCGAGGATGTTCCACTGGCCGCCGTCGATCAACTGGTTGACGGTCGTCGATTCGGTTCCGCCGGCATATTGGATTTCCACCGGCGTGACAGAGCTGCGCGAGGAAAAGGCGGTCCACCACATCGAGACCTGGTAATAGCCGGTCTCGGGGGCGGTGAAGAGCCAACTGAAGGACTTGCCCGCATCGCGGCAATAGACCGCATCGGTTCCATAAGGATTCACGCCGCCGGAAACGGGCCACGTGCCGACCATGGAGACGGCCGAATCGCGGTTGTCAATGACCAGTTCAACAGGCGATGAGCCCGCTGTCACGGTGATGGTTACAGCGACCGAAGTCGAATCCGAACCGTCCGAAACCGTGAAGGTGACCTGGTAGGTTCCGACCTGTGCGGCCGACGGTGTCCATGCGAACGATGTGCCGTTAAACATCGCGCCCTGCGGAAGACCCGAGGCGGAATACGCCAGGGCGTCGCCATCCGGGTCAGTCGCGGAGATCGTGAACTGAAGCGCCTGGCCGACTGAAACAGTCTGCTCGGCGACGCCGTCCAGCATGGGAGGCGTGTTGAGGATATTTGAGGCGGAGAATCGAAGTGTCTGGACGGGGGCCGAAACCGTCATCGAAGCGACGGTCAATTCGAGCGACAGGTTCGTGAAGGTCAGGCCGTCACAATTTACGCCAAAGCCGAAAGAACGGCCGGAACCAGCGTAATCGAGCAAGGCGAGCATGACCGAACTGTAGGATACCTTGGACCCATTGGCCAGTGTGACCTCAAAGGGCTGGCCGAAGTTCTTCCAGATGGCCGCGGCCGGGTCATTTTGGGCTGCCAGGTCGATGACCACATTCTGCGGCGAAGTGCCCAGTGAGCCGCTCTTAAGTTCGGCGACCAGGGCGCCGTTGGGCGCGAAGAGATCGCCCGTCTGCCCATCCGCGCAGGCCGTCATTCCGACATCGACATTGTTCAGCAAACGGATCGTCGCGTTCTTAACGGTCGAAGCGGGAGCGAACGCGGCGTTATGAATGGTCAATTTGGCGTTCGTGATGGTGCTGCCGGGCGCGATACCGAGACTTGCGTTATCGATGCCCCAGGTGTAGGCATCTGCAGGGCCAAACCCCGCGGCCGCTGAAAAAGCGATTACCGTAAGAACGGACCATAGACCTGCCAACAGCGTCATCCGACATTGTGTGCTTAACATTGAATTATCTCCATACCCAATCGTTGCATTTCATCGTGTTCGTCGTGACGGCCCCGGTACGGGCGACAGTCACAAACATACCCCAGAGAAACAGAAGGACTTACAGTTTTCCGGCCTGGATCAACAATTGACGGTACCAGTCCTGAAGGACCGCATCCCGTACCGTGAGATTGACTTTCTGCTGATCGCTCTGATCCTGCGCGGTAAACAGGACCTGGTAATCGCCTGCCTGGTTATACCGCGGTATCCAATCGAGCGTCTGCCCGGTTTGGTCAAAGACGGCTCCATCGGGCAGGCCGGACGCCTGGTAAGCGACAGCGCCGGACACTGAGAAGTTCAGCGGACGATTTTCGGTAACTTCATAAGTCAGGAATAATTGCGCGATCTCTTTGGCCGTGAGGGCCCTGGAATAGAGAGCGGCTTCTTCAAAAATGCCTTTAAAGCCGGAATTGGCGGTCTCGCGCGTCGAGTTGCCGGTATTGCCAAGGTCGGCAACTGCATTCAGCGAGGTCACGCTGGTATAGCTTCCTGAATCGACTGATTGCCCATCCAGGAAGACCTCGTATTTGCCTTTGTTCCAGGTCAGGGCGATATGGTAGAGCGTATTCAGTTGAAGCGCAGCGATATTCTGCTTCAGCGGTAATCGGTCGCCCATGGCCAGAGTCAGTTGGCCGGACACGGTATAGAGGCAAATGCGATTGGTGCTGCTTGGCGCGTGACCGAAAATGTAGCAGGTTGAGGAAAGATCCTCGGGCATGGCCCAGACCGCGACCGTCCCTTCGTCGGGCTTCGTGCCGGTCATTGGAATTCGGACCGCCTGATTGGCGCCGCTAAGGCGAATAAACTCCTCGCCCGCCCAGCCGCGACCCCATTGCGGATTGTTTAGGAGGACGGCCGTTTGGGCGCATCCGGAACTGTCGCGGGCGCTGTTGCCGAGCCCGTCATCAAACCGCCACTGCCCGGCAACGGAGCCTTCCCGACCCAGTTGATATATCTGACCGGCCTCAGCGGCCGAGACGGCGCGGTTATAGATCCGCACGCCATCGATTTGGCCGTCAAAGCTGCGCATTTTATCATAGCCGCGAATTCCCAGGTAAAGCGGATCGTTGAGGGTGTCAAGGTTGCGGCGCGTATAGACTGCGCTTCCGGCGGGTTGGCCATTGACATAGAAGAAAGCGGTGCCGGCAGCCGTATCGTGGACCACGCAGACGTGTGTCCAGGTATTCAGCGGAACCGAATTGCTGGTTCCGCTGGCGATCGCGCCGCCATAGATGAGATACGAAGGGGCCGCGGCGCTGCCGTCGAGCATGAATGTGAAGCCCCGGCCGGAGGAACCGACGCCTTTATCGACGATGCGTCCGTAATTGCCTTCGCCGTAGCTGCGCGGGTTGACCCAGGCGGACAGCGTCAGGCTCGATGTCAGGTTCAGAGACTGGCTGGCCGGACACTCCAGGTAATCCTGCACGCCATTGATATCGACGCTGCCTTCCGAGGTCCACATGGAATCTTTGGTTAGCGAAGCGAAATTGGCGTTGCCGGAACCATCGGTTGTGACCGGACCGGTCTTTTCGCAGAAGGTCCATTCACCGACCAGCCCTGCGCGGACATCGGCCGCCGCGGGTTGGGCCTCAACGGTGATCGTGACCGAATCATTGTCCGCAAGCGTGGGATCGGCCTTGACTTTAACGGTGAGGACGATCTCATAGGTTCCGGGATTGATCAGCGAGATCACAGGCTTTTGTTCATTCGAAAGAAGCGTATTGTTGAGCGTCCAGGCGTACAGCAGTTCGCCGGAACCGCTGGAGCCGGAACCATCAAGCTGAATCTGGGCGCGGTTTGCATAGGCAACCGCCTGGTCCGGTCCCGCGTTGGCCACCGGCGGCTCGGCGGGCGGCGTGGTCGAGCCCGACGTTCCCTGGTAGCATCCCAGGTCCACGCTGCTCCACGAACGCGCGGTGTTGTTCAGGGCCACATTAAAATTATAGCCGCTAAATTGCGTCGTCGGCAGATAGCTGCGAACGTCGGTGCCTTTGCTCAGGGCATAACCGCCGGAAGGATGATAGAAATTGAGCGTGCCGGCGTTCACAAAGACATTGGCCAGGTTCTCGTAATGCAGTTCGCCCGTCTTGAGCGAATAGGTGGACTTGGCCTGGACCCAACTGTAATCGACATAGAGGTTGTGGGAGTACGTGGGATTGACGCCGGCATCGACGATCATGCCATCAAGGATGTTGTTCTTGATGACCCACGCTGCCTTGGTCTGCGGCGAATTAGAAATAAACAGGGCGATGTTGCCGAATTCGCTCATGATAATGTTGTTGAGGATGTTGACCTTGCCGGACATGGGCGTTCCGCTTCCGGCGGCCCAGGCGGCAAGCACGTAACTGCCGCTGGCGGTGCTGCCGCTGCCCTGAAGCAGGTTGGAATAGATCGTCATGTTGGACGATTCCTTGATGGTCAGGGCATTGCGGGCCCTGGTGATGGCGTTATGCGCAAACAGCACCTGGTCGTTGAACTGGTAGAGCGAACAGCCGTTGCCGTGGCTTCCAAATTCCGAGGCGGTGTTGCCGGTGATCTGGATGTTCGTGGCATAGATGATCTTCAGCCCGGTGCTGCGGACGTTATTGAGCGTGTTGTTGCGGATGATGCAGCCGTAGTTACGGGCCGTTTCAGTGCCGCGCATGGCGATGCCGTAACCGCTTCGGCAGTTGGCGACATAATTGTTCTCGATGACGTCATTGGTGCCGGCCCAGAGAGTAATGCCGCCGACGCACGAGCTATTGATGACCTTGCAGTTGCGGACTTCAAGGCCGGTATGTTTGTAATTGTTGACGTTGACAACGCCGCCGGAACGATGCGTTTGGCTGTCGGTCCGGTCGGCAATGCCGCGGATGACAAAACCGTCAATGGTCACATAGCTGCCGTTCTGCATCCAGAACCCCATGTCCTTGTTGGACACGCAGATCTTTCCCTGCAAATTGACGGTATTGTTGGGCCAGACATAAACGGTGTAGAAGCCATTGACCGCCTTGGTGGTGTGATAAACGGTGCCTTTCTTGTTGAGCAGGCTCCAGTGATTCTGAAGCGCATAGGCGTCCGGCATCGTGCCGGTGTTTCCCAGCGCCGCCGGCAGCGCGCTGCTGAGCGTCACTTTGCCCGAAGCGAAAGCCGACACTTTGCGCGTCGTGACCGTATTATTGTTGGCATGTACCCACACCTTGGCCGTGGCGCCGACCCAAAAACCGCTGGGCTGTGTCAGAGCAGGGTCCGTGAAATTGGTCGTTTGCCCATAAGAGGAAGAACTCATTGGCTTATACGTGGTTTCATCATCAAAGACGTTGTTGGCTTGAGATGGATTAGAGGAAGTAAAAAGATATTCTCCATTCTCATAGATGGCCATATCCGAGCCATCCCCCACGCTGGCGGTCGGGACCTGCGCCTTGTAGATATTGGCGTAGTTCGAGTTGCCCGCGAAGGAACCGATCGACGTACCGTCAGGCCTGAGAAAATCGCTTGCCGATGTGCATCTAGTCCATCCGGTAATCACCGTTGTTCCATCCAGAATAGGTGTTTCACCGGGATAGGCCTTGAAGGTGATCCGTGCGCTGGAGGTTCCGTTAACGCGCGAGGTGACCATTTCGTAGTAAATGCCCCCGCGAACAATAACGGTGTCGCCGGGCTGAACGCGTCCGGCGGCATAGTCGATGTTGCGCCACGGCTGGGATTGCGTCCCTGGGCCAGAGTCGCTCCCCTGCGTGGACACATAATACGTTGCCCCACGACTTTGCAGGGAAATGCTCAACGCAACGGCCGCGCAAAACAAGAACTGAACGAGGTGAGATGGAATGAGTCCGAATGACCAACGATTGCGTGTCTTCATTTGCACCCTCGAATAAAAGAATAATAATACGGGTTCGAAAGAACGTTCCACTATTGGCAAAAAGCTTTATTTAAATATGTATGAAGCCTAGAGGGAAATAACGGAAAGAGGCTGATTCAGCGGATCCGTCCGTCTTCCTTCAGCATGATTCAGAAATCCACACACCCGCTTAAAGAAAACCCCGAAGCACTCAATTGACGTGTCACACGTGCCTCCGAAACTAAAACATTCATTCGATGTAAATCAGAGAGTCTTGTCATGTAAACGGCATTCTAGAATAATCGTCCATTCAAAGCAAGAGAGTAAAGGAAATTTTTTGTCGTAGCAACTCCTACAAAAGAGTATGTCAGTAAAGATTTCCCTAAAAGCAATTAAGGTATTTAGAAATTTTTGAAAGATTCCAGAAGCGATATAAAGGGGGAGTAAAAAGCAGGTTGTTCAGGACACGGGTCGGCGCCTGTTTTTTATCTGTGACCACACCGAGCGGTCCGGCGAAACGAGGGATTCTGCTAAACCCAAAATCAATCCGCAGAGTCTTGTTCGAAGGAACGCATCGGAAACGAAAAAAGGACGGCATGCAGCCGACGGGGACGGAGTTTATCCAGGACACGCACGAGAGACTTGCGGCGGCGGTCACCACGGTGAGGCGGCTGCTGGTATCCGAGAGCCTCAAGGCGCGGTGCGCCAAGGGGAGCATCAGCCTGACGGCCGGCACGGTCGTCTCGAAAGTCGTCGCGCTGGTCAGCAAGATCGTGCTGGCCAAATTGCTGGCGGCCGAAGAACTTGGGCTGATGATCGTTATTCTGCCGCTGGTGACCTTTTTCGATACGCTCACCGAGATCGGCATCAAGCAGGCCGTCATCCAGCATAAGGAAGGCGCGACCGAGAGGTATTTGAATACGGCCTGGTGGATCCAGAGTATCCGGGGAGTACTGCTCTACTGTTGTGCCTATCTGCTTTCGCCGATCCTCTGCCGTATCTGGGTGTACGGCAAAGCGGATGTATCACTTGGGTATAGTCAAAGCGAACTGCTGTGGATGGTGCGCATCGCGTTCCTGACGATCCTGTTCAATGGATTCATCAGTCCGCGTTCGAACGTGCTGCTGAAGGAGTTCAAATTCGGGCGATCGGTGATCCTTGCGCAGGGCAGCACAATTCTGGGCAGTGTGCTGACGATCATCCTGGCGGTCGCTTTTCGTAATGTATGGGCCTTTGTGATCGGCACGGTCAGCCAGTACTTCTTTTTATGCGTGTTGTCGTACGTGATGTGTCCATTCATGCCAAGGCGAACGTATCACGCGGCGAGTTTCCACGCCTTGATGCGATTTGGCCGCGGGATGTTCGGGCTTCCATTGCTGACGTACCTGGCCTTCTATATGGACGTTCTCGTCGGCAGTTTATTTATTAGTCGCCCGCTGATCGGGATGTACGGGTTTGCCCTGATCCTGGCGCGCACCCCGCGCGAACTGCTGACGCGGATCTTCGGGCCGCTTCTGATCCCGGCGTACGCCGAAAAGCAGGACGACCCGCGGGCGATCAGCCGGGGCGTGCTCTGGATCACGTGGGCGACGTCCCTGGTGGTGCTGCCGCTTACGGTTTATATGATCGTCTGCCGCAACGCGATCCTGACGATCCTCTATAAACCTGAGTTCACGCAAGTGGGCCTGGCGTTCAGCCTTCTGTGCCTGACCTACACCATTCTCCTGCAGGAGTTTCCGCTTGGCAAAGTGTTTCTTGGTATTGGAACGCCCGAAAAGCACAGGCTGTATGTGATCTTGCGGGCCTTGCTGCTGGCGGGCCTGATCGTGCCGGCGATCAAGCTGTACGGCATCACGGGGCTTGCCGGGGCGCTGTTGCTGTCGAACGCCGCGGCTTACTGGTACCAGCTCCGCATGCTGCACAAGCTGATTGGTCTTGACATCCGGGCGTACTGGAGCGCGTGGATACCCGGCCTGGCGGTCAGCGCCGTGTACCTGGTGGTGCTGGCGGCCGTGTTTGTCATCTGGCCCGAAAACCTGAATTATCAATTCTGGGTTGGCGGAGCGGCCTTAGGATTGACCATTGCAGCAGTCTTGGGAATGAGCCTGCTGAAAACGCACAGGCTTCTCTGGCCTCAATACTCCTGATCGAGCATAGAATTTATGAAGATTGGCATGCCGGGGGCATCATTGGATACAGGTAATTATGGCGTCAGCGCGCTGGCCGAAGCGAGCATTAAATGCCTGCTGGAGCGGTGGCCGGAGGCGGAATTTGTTTTCCTGGCGTCCGGCCGGGCGCCAAAGGTCACCGAGATCGTCATCGGACATCGCCATTACAGCATCCCGAATTTGCCAATACGATTTTGCAGGAACATATTCCTGAAAAACCACTACGTCAATTTATTCGCCGCCGCAATGCTGCTGAGGATCTTTGGCAAGCGGGCGATCTCGATCGTGTCCGGGCGTAACGCCTACGTTAAAGAGATCTTATCGATCGATCGCATCGCCGATATTACCGGCGGGGACAGTTTTACCGATATGTACGGCACACGCCGTTTCATCCAGGGTGGGATGGTCAAATACCTGTGGATGGTCTATCGTAAACCGATCTATTTTCTTCCGCAGACCTACGGTCCCTTTCGCCGAGGCTGGGTTCAGCGATGGGCCAAATTCCTTCTGACCAAGGCGGCGGCTATCCTTTGCCGGGACCGCAGCGGTTATGATTCGGTGCGGCAGATGTTCGCTTCGCGCCCCTTGCTTCAGCAAAAGGCCGCTTACGTTCCGGACGTGGCATTCGTGCTCGATGCGCATCCGTTCGCCGATCCCCTGACCGATGCGCTCGCGGAGCACAGACAAAATGGAGCCGTCACGGCAGGATTGAATGTCAGCGGACTTCTCTATCATGGCGGATACACGCAAAACAACATGTTCGGACTCAAGACCGACTACGCCCATTTAGTTAAGCAAGTCGCCTTGATGCTGCTTGATGAGGGATGCGTACTGGTCCTGGTGCCGCATGTGTTCCCGCTTTCGGCGGTTTATGGCCTCGAAAGCGACCTCGAAGCATGCAGGAAGACCGCCGATGCGGTTTTCAGCGCAAGGCCCAACGCGAAATTATATCTTGCGGATGCGCATTACTCGCACAACCAGATCAAGTACCTGATCGGGCGGTGTGATTTCTTCGCCGGCTCGCGTATGCATTCCTGCATTGCGGCATTATCGCAGTGTGTGCCGGCGGTGGGGATCGCCTACAGCGGCAAGTTCCAGGGCGTCTTTGACAGTGTCGGGCAGGGCGAATACGTGATCGACGCCCGCCAGGGGACCGGCGAGCAGATTGTTGACCGGGTTCGCCATGCCTTCAAAAACCGGTCCGAACAGCGTCAGAGTCTTCAGACTCTGATCCCGCAAGCTCAAAAAGAGATTTGTGAACAGTTCCGGAGATTACCGGACGGGTTGATTGCATGAAACTGTATCGTGTGGACCAGGTGCGCCGGTGGCGCTTATGTTCAGGCTGCGGGGCTTGTGCCTCGGCGTGCCCGGAGAACAACATTTGGATGCAAGACGTCGTCCAGCGCGGATTGCGGCCGTTCTTGAAATCCCAGGACTGCCGTTATTGCGGCACTTGCGTAAGCGTCTGCCCGGGGGCAGCACTGTCGCATGCCCGCGATGTAAACCATCATCGCCCGGAGTGGGGCCCTGTGCTCAAGTTGTGGGAGGGTTATGCGGTAAACCCGGATATCCGATTCAAGGGATCCTCCGGCGGGGCGGCGACGGCCATCGCCCATTACTGTCTTAAGCACGAGCCGATCCATGGGGTGCTGCAAACTAAGGCCGATGAGAACAACCCGATCGCCAATACCGCCGTTCTGAGCCGCACGTACGAAGACCTGCTGGCCGGTACCGGGTCGCGTTATTCGCCGGCGGCGCCCTGCGAAAGACTTTACTGGCTCAAAGTAACGAATGGGCCGTGCGTTTTTGTGGGCAAACCGTGTGACACGGCGGCCCTGGCCAAGTATGCCAATGTCTTTGCGGCGGTTCGGCCAAACATGTTCGCATCGATCAGCATCTTCTGTGCCGGAACGCCCAGCACGCAAGGTACGCTGGAGATCCTGGACAGGATGGGAATCGAGAAACAGCAGCTTGCCTCGTTTCGTTATCGCGGCAACGGCTGGCCCGGAAGCGCTGTGGCCGAGGGGATCCTGAAAGAGCAATACGGCCAGTTGACGTATTCGGAAAGCTGGGGAAATATCCTGAGCAAACACGTGCCCTTTCGCTGCCGCATCTGCCCGGATTCGTCGGGGGAATTCGCGGATATTTCCTGCGGCGATCCGTGGTATCGTCCGATCGAGCCGGATGATCCGGGACGCTCGCTTGTGATCGCCCGCACGGAGAAGGGACTGCGGCTGGTCGAAAAGGCGATTGCGGCCGGTTACCTGGCGCTGGAAGAAGCGGACGCACGCATCATCGGGCTTTCGCAAAAGTCGCTGCTCAATAAGCGCCGTCAGCTCTGGGGACGTATCACCACGATGCGTCTATCGGGCGTGCCCGTGCCGGACTACAAAGGATTCGGACTGTTTGCAAGCTGGCTCAAGCTTTCATGGAGAGAGAAATTCAAATCGATCGCGGGAACCGGTCGCCGCATCCTGGCGCGCAGGTGGTATCTGCCGGACCCGCAGGAGAGCAATCCATGAGCAGTGTAACCCTGATGGTCAGCCTGGTCTTCAGCGCCGCGGCCCTGATCCTGCCGGCGCCGCTGAGCGTTTCGATTTACGTCGGAGCGCTGGTCAGCTATCCCAATTACGTAAAAATGAACCTGGCCGGGCTCGACTTTACCGTCATGCGCGTGGTGATCCTGGCAGTGCTGCTGCGTTCGTTCATCGCCGCCTGCAACAAGCCGCTCCGCATCCGGACGATCGATTGGCTTGTGCTGCTTGTGTTTATCGCTGAATTGGCGGCGGGGCTGGCCACTGCGCCGTCGTTCATGGATTTTATGATCAACCGGGCCGGTGCAACCTTCGATATGCTGCTGCCGTACATTGCGTTTCGCCTGGCGATCCGTAACCGAAGCGACCTGCAGCGTTTCCTGATCGGTGCGCTGATCCTGATGATCCCCACGGCGCTGCTGGGCGTGTATCAGTGTTTTACAGCGCATAATTTCTTTGCCCCGCTGGAGTCGCTGGTTTATTGGAACGTCAGGCCCAGCGAATACGGCAAGCGGTTCGGGCTGACGCGCTCGAACGTGGTCTTTTCGCACCCGATCATTTTTGGGCTGATCTATGCGATGTTCATTCCGCTCTTTCTTGGCATACGCAAGACGTTCCGGCAATTCGGGTGGCTGTGGCTGGGCGGCGTCGTATTGATCATGGGCGGGGTATTCGCTTCCGTTTCCAGCGGTACGTACCTGGCGCTCTTCATGGCCATGGCGTTCATTGTCGGGTACCGGTTTCGCCGGTACTGGAAACCCGTGGTCATCTTTTGTCTGCTGTGCATCATCGTGGTCGATATCATCAGCAACCGTAACTGGTATCATGTGCTGAGTGAATTCACATTAAACAAGCGGACCGCCTGGTACCGCGGCCGACTAATGGAAGTGGCGATCTTTGAAGGGGGCATGAGCGGGCACTGGGCCGCCGGGTACGGGTATGGCCAGGAGCCCGGATGGGGCGCAAAGATCGATGGACGCGATTATACGGATATGGTGAACCACTACCTTTTGGTCCTTTCGCGGCACGGGCTGGTGGGTTTTGCCGCGTTTGCGATCATGAACGTTTGGGTCCTCAGGCACCTTGTCCGCGCCTGGAAGCGAGCCCAGAGTGAATCGGATCGACAAATCGTCTGGGGCCTGAGCGCATCATTTTTTGCGCTGGCGCTTTCCTCGTTCTCGGTGTCGCTGGAAGGACCGCCGTCGAACGTTTATTTTCTGATGATCGCGATGGCGGCGGCGCTGCCGGATGTGTTAACGCCCAGGCGGCCGTTGCCTTCACCCGGGCGCAAGCAGGTTATCAGTCAACAAGTCGAAAAGGGGCCAAATGGATCTATCGATCGTCCTGGTCAACTGGAACACACGTCAGATACTCGCCGGGTGTCTTGACTCCATCTACGAGCAGACCCGCGGGATCACGTTCGAGGTTCTGGTCGTGGACAATGCGTCAACCGACGGCTCGGCCCGGATGGTGCGGGATCGTTTCCCGCAGGCAACGCTCGTCGCCAACGAGCAGAACCGCGGTTTTGCGGCGGCCAATAACCAGGGCATCCGCATGGCGAAGGGAGATTACATTTTGCTGCTGAACAGCGATACGCTGGTGTTGGACAACGCGCTGGCAAAGTCCGTTGAATTTGCGCGTCGTCACCCGGAGGCCGGCGTTGTGGGCTGCCGTGTCCTGAACGCTGACCGCAGCCTGCAGCCAAGCTGCTTCATGTATCCATCGCTGCTGAATTTGTTTTTATTAACGACTTACCTGTCCAGGCTGTTCCGGCGGCACCCGTTTTTCGGCCGGGAACGCATGGGCTGGTGGGATCGTTCGAATGTGCGTGAAG
Organism: Planctomycetaceae bacterium; assembly: GCA_021372945.1. Classification (GTDB taxonomy): domain Bacteria; phylum Planctomycetota; class Phycisphaerae; order Sedimentisphaerales; family Anaerohalosphaeraceae; genus 4572-13. Next base: position 71,257 of record JAJFTK010000120.1, read on the forward strand.
TGGAGGTGGTGACCGGATGCTTTATGCTGGTGCGGCGGCGAGCATTTGAAAGCGTCGGGCTGCTGGATGAAGCTTACTTCATGTACGGCGAAGAGACGGACTGGTGCTGCCGCGCGCACCGGGCAGGGTGGAAGCTGCTGTTTACGCCGGACGCCGAGATCGTCCACCTGGGCGGCGCCAGCAGCCGTCAAGTGCGGCCCGAGATGATGCTGCAGCTTCGAGGCAGCATCCTGTTGTTTATGAAAAAGAACAGGCCGCTTTGGGAGTATTGGGCCGCGTGCGTTCTGGTGGCGCTATTCTTCCTGCTGCGGACGCCTTACTGGTATTTACGCGGCTTGCTGGCGCCGCGGCAGCGCAGCCGTTCGTTCCAGATCGCCAATACGTACATGCAGGGAGCGGCCAGGACCATTCGCGGAGCCAGGGGTTTGCAGAAACGATCACTTGCAGGGAGTCCTCTATGACCAGAATCATTCGACGCATCAAGGCGGCTGTAAAAAGTTTTCACGACCTGACAAGCAATTGCGGCGTAAAGACCTTTTATCCCGATGAGCAGCGCAAAACACGGGCGCGGATCATCCGCGATCAATTGGCGTGGCTGCTCAAGCATCACGAACTCAACCATTTCTATTACCTTTGGGGATTTGACCGCGCTTCGTTCGACCGGCCGGATAAGTACCTGCCGGAACAGGGATTCTGCAGACTGCGCGACAAGGCCAACGCCTGCCGGCAATTTGGGACGCACCGCGCCAGGTACATCTGCATGCTGCAGGACAAATTCGTTTTCGGGCAATACCTCAAATCGCTTGGCTTCGTAACGCCCGAGATTTATGCGCTGGCCGATGCCGAAGGGATCGACTGGATCCGGGCGAACCGGCGCCAGTCGTGGGACCAGCTTGCCGAACATGAGCAGCTCAACGCGTTTTTGAAAGATGCGCTGGGGCGCTGCGGCAAGGCGGTCTTTCCGATCGAGGTCCGCAACGGTCAGATTCTTGTCAACGGTAAACAGATGCAGGTCGAATCGCTGCGACGGCAGATCGACGGCAAGTACATCATCCAGGAACGCGTCGTCCAGCACCCCGAGATGAGCCGGCTTTATCCGTATTCGGTGAATACGCTGCGGCTGGTGACGCTGCGGCGCGGCACGGACATCATTCTGACCAGCGGCACGCTTCGCATGGGCGCGGCCCGCAACCCTTATGACAATTGGTCCAGCGGCGGGATCGGTGTAGGCATTTATATCGAAGATGGCCGTCTGAAAAAGGCCGGCATGTTCCGCGACAGCACCGGAGGCAGGACCACAGAGCATCCTGAAACGAAAGTGGTGTTCGAAACCTTTCAGATTCCATTTTTCAGCCGGGCCGCCGAACTCGTGAAAGAACTGCATGCATTCTTCTACGGCGTGCAATCGATCGGCTGGGACGTCGCGATCACGGAACAGGGCCCGACCGTTATCGAAGGCAATAATAGTTGGTGCATTGGGTTTCAGCAGATCCATGACATAAGCATCAAACAGACGTTTCTGGCCAGTCTGACGGCTCCAAATAAACCTCAGTAGACGCGGACAATGACCTCGCACTCGATGATGCAAATTTTTGAAGACCCCACGGCCCGTTCCTATTACCCGGAGGCCCCGCGCAAAAGCCGTTTACGGATTTGGCTGGAGCACCTCTGGTGGATGCTGCGGCATGGAGAGATCCATTATTTTTATTATTTCTACGGCTGCGATCGCAAGGACGGACCACCGGTTGGGCAGTTTGCGGGCAAGAAGGAATTCGTCCGATTGCGCGATCGGCTTAACGCGGCCGGGCAGGTCGGCGGAAGGGTGATCAATTACAATTGCCTCCTGCAGGACAAGTTCCTGTTCAGTCAATATCTTAAGAGCCTGGGGTTTGCGACGCCGCCGGTGTACGCACTGGCGGACCGGAGCAGCGTCTGTCGAACCTCGCCGCGGCGAACGTTTACATGGGAGGAATTTGTCAGGTACGAAAATGGAACCTGGTTCATCAAAGACGTGATCGGCGAGCGAGGCGAACACGTGTTCCGGCTGGAATTGAAGGACGGCAGTATAAGACTGGGCCAAAAAGCGGTGAGCCTGGATGAGCTGAAGGCCGGCATTGGCGAAAAGAACATTTTGCAGGAACCGGTGACGCAGCATGAATTGCTCAACGCCATCAACCCTTCCTGTGTGAACACGATACGGCTGGTGACGGCCCGATCTCAGCGCGGCATTGAGGCACTGTCGGCCATGCTGCGGCTGGGCGTGGGACAAAACGTCTGCGACAACCTGGCGCTGGGCGGGATCGCGGTCGGCGTGAACCTGGCCACCGGAGAACTATGTGAACGCGGCATCTATAAGCCCGGGTTCGGCAAGTGGGCCCTGAGGCACCCGGACAGCGGCTTTGCGTTCAAGGGTGCGCGCCTGCCGTTCTTTGCGGAGGCGGTCGAAAAGGCCAGGCGGCTGCACGATTTCTTTTATGGCACCCATTCGATCGGGTGGGACATCGCGTTCGGCGCCGATGGGCCGGTCTTTTTGGAAGGCAACAATAGCTGGGAGATCCCGACGCTGCAGGTATTTGACCGCGACCTGATCGCGAAATTCAAAAAGACGCTGGATGCAGACACAGGGAACAAAAGATAAAGCTAAGAGAGGAGCAACTATGGACATTGGAATTATTCGAGAGCGGGGCGGCGGCGGATGCGATCGCCGGGTCATCCTTATGCCGCCGGAAGTGGAGCAATTAACGAAAGCCGGGATCGGCGTTTACGTCGAGACGGGCGCGGGAAGCGGGCTGCAGATCGGCGACGAACAGTATGCGCGCGCCGGGGCCGTGATCGTGCAGACGCCCGGCGAGGCGATCGGAAGGGACATGATCGTCAAGCTCAAGGCGCTGTCCGCCCAGGAGGCCGCCATGATGAAACCGGAGGCGATTGCGCTGGCGATGATCCACCCCGAGCAAAGCCCTCAGAACGCGATGGCCGTTGCCGAGGCCGGCGGAATCGCGGTCGCGATGGAGGCGATCTGCAACGAATACGGCGAGCGCGCGGTGGACTGTACGGACATGACGGGTGAGCAGGGGATGATCTTCGCGTTCCATCTTTTCGAAAAAGTGCCGTGGGACTGCAAGGTGCTGGTGATGGGCTACGGCAGGGTATCGACCGGAGCGATCACGATCGCCTCCAAACTGGGCGCCAAGGTAAAGATCCTGCGCAAGAGCCACTACCCGTATATCGAGCACTTCCTCGAGGGCGCCGACATCCTGGTCAACGGCATCACCTGGCCCAAGGAAAATCGCGACCGGCATGAATATGTCGTGACGCGTCCGATGCTCAAACGGATGAATCGACCCGGCATGATCGTTGACCTTTCGGTGGATTACCCCAACCCGGTCGAGACCAGCCGCCCGACGGATATGCGCGACCCGACCTACGAGGTTGACGGCATTGTGCACATGGGAATCTACGGCTACCCGGCGCTGGCGCCGTACAGCAGCTCCCAGCGCTACAGCCGGCAGCTCTTGCCGATCATCCTGGACATTGCCAACAATGGGCTCGATGGCTGCGACCTTTCCATTCGAAAAGCGGTCGTGGACTGGCGAAGCCAGGTCGAGCTTGCTGCCGAACAAAAGGAGCTTTTATGGGCGCGGTAGCCACTCTCAAACGCGATCTGCAGGTGAATTGGAAGGGCTTCTATACCCGCATCCTGAAGCGGCACATCGGCCCGTTCAACCAGCGGCAGCGATGGCTCAGCCAAACGCAGTACTTCGGCGCCGACGAACTCAAGAGCATCCAGCTCGAACTGCTGCAGACGATCGTGCGCCACGCGTATGAGACGGTTCCGTACTATCGAGACTATATGAAGCGTGAGGGTTTTGGGCCGGAGGATATTCAGCGGCTCGAAGACATCAGGCGGTTCGCGATCCTCACCAAGCAGGATCTCAAGGAAGCGGGCAGCGCATTTGTCTCGACCCGGTTCAACCCGCGATTCATGCGAACGGTGCACACCGGCGGCACGACCGGCACGCCTCTGCCGCTGCGGCGGGACCTGCGCTCGATCCAGCATGAGCATTGTTTCGTCCGACGGCAGTTCGATTGGGCGGGAGTCGATCTCGACGATCGCTGCGCGCTGCTGACGTGGCGGCGAGTGGCCGGGGCCAACGAGCACGGGCGGCTCTATTTATACGACGCCGGAATGCGCGAGCTGCATCTTTCCACGATCCATCTCAGTCTAGAGGTCGTTGACATGTATGTGGACGCGATGCGCCGCTACGAGGTCAGGGCACTGCAGGCATATCCTTCGGCGGCGTACTTTCTGGCCAAAGCTATGCTCGCCAAGGGCTTGCGGCTGCCGCTTAAGGCGGTGCTGACAACGTCCGAGACGCTGATCGCGGCGCATAAGCAGGTGATCGAGGAGGCGTTCGACTGCCGGGTGTTTGATTATTACGGCAGCGCCGAACGCGTTTGCTACATCCATACCTGCGAAGAGGGCAGCTACCACATCGTGCCGGAATACGGCCTGACGGAACTGCTGGCGGTGGACGGACCTAATGAAGGCTGCTGCCGGATCGTCGCGACGGGTTTTTGGAACATGGCTATGCCGCTGATCCGTTACGACATCGGGGACCTGGTGGTGCCGCGGTCGGGCATCTGCGCCTGCGGCCGCTCATTTCCCATGATCGAGCGGATCATCGGGCGCGAGGGCACGTACATTCGCACGCCTTCCGGACGGATCCTGGGCGCGATGGCGATCGAGTATATTCTGGCGCGCGTGCTTTACGCGATGTACAAGATGCCGATCCTGGAGGCGCAGATCATTCAGGAACGCGACGACCTGGTCGCCCTGGAATACGTAGGCCTCAGCGAGTTCAACGCCGAAAGCGAACGGCAACTGCTGAAACTGCTGCGGGACGAGATCCCTTCGGAGATGCAGGTTTGCGTGCGTCGGATCGAGAAAATGAAACAGACTACCGCGGGAAAGTACCTGTCCTTTGCGTGTTATGAACATCACTGAAGCCATGCTGAAGGATCGATCTATTATTTGCTTTGCACCCAGCGACTGGTGGGGAATGAATCCAAGCTGCACCACGCACCTGATCAAACGGTTTGCCCGGCATAACCGCGTGCTGTACGTCAACCCGTTCAGTTCGGACCTGCTCGGCGTCACCGGCGGCAAGCGCAAAGGAGTTACAGGACGAGTGATTCGCAAGCTGAAGAGCCTGGCCAAATGGCTGCGAAAGGCCGACGAGAATCTTTATATCTTCAGTCCCGTGTTTATCCCGGTGCAGGGCAGTACGTCCGTGGACCGCATCAACAACATGCTGCTGATATTTCAGCTTCGGGTGGCGTGCGGTATCGTCGGTATCCGAGATCCGCTGATCTGGATGGAGAATCTGCGGGCCGCGGATCTTTTAAAGCACTACCGCAACTGCTATACGCTGTTTCACGTCTCTGATCTGTTTACGCATGACGGGTACGTGGCCGATAAGAGTGTGCTGCGTCAGCGCGAGCAGGCGGCGATCGAGGCCTCGCGGGCCATCATCTGCGTCTCTGAGACATTGTACGGGCTTTACCACGAACATCGCAAGGATGTCCATTACATCCCGCATGGCGTCGAGTTTGATCGGTTTTACCAGGCGGCGCAGGAAAACGTAATGCCGCCGGAACTCAAAGGGGTTCCAAAGCCGATTGCCGGTTATTTCGGGACGCTGACGGGTTCAAACGACATCGCGCTTTGGGAGATGTGCGCTGAAAGGCTCAAGGACGTGTCTTTTGTATTCGCCGGACGCATCACGGGCGGTGACTATAGCGGGCTGCAGTCAAAAGCAAACGTGCGGATGCTTGGACCGCTGCCCTATGAACGCATTCCGGCGGTGTGCGCGGGGTTCGATGTCTGCATGCTGGCCTGGAAGATCAGCCCGTGGATCAAGAGCTGCAACCCGCTCAAGCTGTTCGAGTATATGGCCTGCGGTAAGCCCGTGGTCTCGGTCGCGATCGAAGAGGCCCGCAAGTACGCCGACGTCATCAGCGTGGCGTCCTCGGCTGAGGAGTTCTGCAGGCTCATCCGCTGGGAACTGGATCATGATACGCCGCAGCGCCGGCAAAAACGCATCGACCTGGCGCGGGCCAATGACTGGGAGCAAAAGGTGGAACAATTTTCGGCGATCATCAATGAAGGCATCGGCCGGGGCGCAGCCGTATGAACGAACCGATTCGGCTGGCGTTCGTGGGCGATATCATGTGCGGCGATTCGTTTTCGCTGCTTGGCAGGGGGACGGCCGCCATGATCGACCTTTACGGGCGAAGATTCGTGGATCAGCGGATCGCGGAACTGCTGCGCTGGCATGACCTTGTGCTGGGCAATATCGAATGCGTTCTGTCGGATGCGGGCCGCCGCGAAAACAGTCTTCGCCGGATGCACATGCGCGGCCGGCCCTCAACGTGCGATCTGCTGTCGCAATGGGGGGTAACGGTCGCCAATGTCGCAAACAACCATATCCTCGAGCAGGGCCGCCCGGCGGCGACTGATACCGTGAGCAATTTGAAGAACGCCAACATAACAGTGATCGGCGCCGGAACGCATGAACAGTTCGGAGAGGGGTTTTCATTAGTGGAAAAACAGATCAAAGGGACGAGCGTTTTTCTCGGAGGCATTTGCCTTAGACAGGAACGATATGCCTACAACGGCGGGGCAGGGCTGTCGCAGGTTACAGCGGCAGTTCAAGAATTAAGAAACAGCCATCCCCGGGCTGTGATCGTTTTGTCGGTGCACTGGGGCGATGAATACATGGATTACCCATCGCTTGCGCAGCGCCAGACCGCCAAACAGTTGATCGATGCCGGGGCCAACTGTATCATCGGGCATCACCCGCATGTGGTGCAGGGGCTGGATTGGGACGAACGGAAGCTGGTGGCATATAGTCTTGGGAATTTTATTTTTGATGGCTTTGCGCCGGCGACGGGATGGTCATTCATCCTGAGTGTGACCATGCAGGGAAGAACGATACAAACCGTGGAGACGATTCCGATCGAGCGGCAGAATGATTTTCGTCCGGCACTGGCGGATCGGAAAAAAGCCCAGCGCTATCAGACCATGCTCTCGCTGCGCAATACGCTTTGCCGCGAGCCGATCGACAACCCTGCGGATTACGAGTGCGACTACCAGGCGAAGGTGCGGGCACTTTGCCAGAGCCGGCGCAGAAACCTGTGGCGAGCGCTGGCCAGGCGTTTTTTCGGATTTCGCCCGGTCTTTTGGCCGCAACTATTATTTCGGCCCGTGCAAAGGAGGCTTGGCGTATGGTGATACAAAGACCTTTGAAGGTGTGCCTGGCGGCCTCGGCCGGCGGACACCTGGTCCAACTGCTCAAACTCGCTCCTTCATGGCAACAGCAGGAAACGATCTTCATCTCCACACTGTCGGCGGTCGCAAAACAGCTTGGCTCGATGGGCAGGACGTATATCGTGGGCGACTGCAATCGGCAGCATCCATTACGTACGGCGGCAGTTTTGTGGCGATGTTTGCAGGTGATCCGGCGAGAGCGGCCCGATGTAGTCATCAGCACCGGCGCGGCGCCCGGATTGTTGGCGTGCTTTTGGGGCAAGCTGTTCGGGGCGCGAGTGATCTGGATTGACAGCATAGCCAACACAACACGACTTTCACTGAGCGGACGGATGATACGGCCGTGGTGCAATCTGTGCCTGACGCAATGGCAGCACCTGATGGATGAAGCGAAACATATTGAATACCAGGGTTCGGTAGTATGATCTTTTTAACGATCGGGACACAGGAGCCGTTCGACCGGCTGATCAGGAGCGTCGATGAACTGGTCGAAGAGGGCGCGATCGCCGATGACGTCGTCGGCCAGACAGGCAGCGGCTATAGACCCATGCATTTCACATCGTACCCGATCCTTGATAAAAGTGAATTCGAGCGCTGCATGGAACAATCCCGCTTTGTGATCAGCCACGCCGGAATGGGCAGCATCATCACCGCCGTCACGCTGCAAAAACCGATGCTCGTGATGCCGCGGCTTCATAAGTACCGCGAGCACGTCAATGACCACCAGTTCCATACCGCGCTGCGATTCGAGGAATTGGGCGTGGTCGTCACCGCCCGGGATAAGCAGGAACTCAAAGAGAAGCTCCAGGTGATGCCGTATTTCAAACCCGCCCGCCGGAACTGCGATACCGATACGCTCATCAGGCGGATCGCCGATTTCCTGCACGAGCAGAGCATCTTGAAAGTCTGAAAAAATATCTTGGACAGGAGGCGTCTTCGGGCGTTATGATTGAGCGGTCGTACAAATTGGAACCAGCGGTTTTTGCGGCCAACAAGACGCAAATGGAGAAGAGCCATGGATTTTTTGATTACGGGCGGAGCGGGTTTTATCGGGTCTCACCTGGCGGAGCGATGCCTTCGGGAAGGACACCGCGTAACGGTCATCGACGACCTGAGCACCGGTTCGGCGGACAACCTCAAAAACGTACAGGGTAACAGTCAATTTGAGTTCGTCTATGACTCCGTCCGCAATGACAGCACGATGCACCTGCTCGTGGAAAAATGCGACGCGGTGTTTCACCTGGCGGCGGCCGTGGGCGTGCAGCTGATCGTTGACCGGCCGGTGCATACGATCGAAACGAATATCCACGGCACGGAAGTGGTTCTTTCGATCGCCAACAAGTTTCGAAAAAAGGTGCTGGTCGCTTCGACCAGCGAGGTATATGGCAAGAGCGAGGCCATCCCGTTCAGCGAAGACGACGATACGGTTTTGGGAAGCACGCGATTCAGCCGGTGGTCGTACGCGTGTAGCAAGGCGATCGATGAATTCCTGGCCCTGGCCTATCACGGACAGTACGGATTGCCGGTCGTGCTCGTGCGGCTGTTCAACACGGTCGGGCCGCGCCAGACGGGGCGCTACGGCATGGTGATCCCGCGATTTGTCGACCAGGCGCTGAGCGGCAGACCCATCCAGATCTACGGCGACGGCAAACAGACACGCTGCTTCTGCTGCGTTCACGATACCGTGGATGGGCTGATGGCCCTGATGAAATGCCCGCAGGCGGACGGCAGGGTATTTAATCTCGGCTCCAGCGAGGAGATTACGATCGAGGCGCTGGCGGACAAGATCCTTTCGCTGACCGGCGGCACGGGCGGCAAGGAATATCTTTCGTACGAGGCCGCCTACGGCAAACCGTTCGACGACATGCGGCGCAGGGTTCCCAGCCTTGAGCGCATCGAACAGTGCATTCAATTCCAGAGAAATTACACCCTGGAAGATACACTTCGGCTCGTCATCGAAGACAAGAAGAAGAAAAGAGTGAATTGATCCGCAGGCCCAGATAGAAGCGTTCATTGGACGTTGCTGTATTTAACGCATGCGGCGGCTGCGCCAGGCCTTCGCATCGAATCTGCACCAAGCGAGCAAATCCTATTTCTGACCACGAGCTGACCAACGTAAAAGCCGTCATTCTTGCCGGTACGGTTGATTTTGGGCGCTGTCCGCTGAGTTCGCGCCTGAATAGGGGGTTCTGGCCTGTCTTCGGGCGTCCGGCGATCCAGCGGACGATCGAACTGCTGGCGGCGCAAGGCATTGCGCGTTTTGCCGTCTGCTGCCAGAGCGATTCGGCGGCCCAGGCAAGATCGATCATAAAGCCGCCCGAAGGTACGCATGTGGAATTTCTCAACGATCCCTTTCCGCGCGGACCGGCCGGCTGTCTGCGGGACGCCATCGATTTTGTCCGGGATGAACTGCTGTTGGCAGTTTCCGGAGCGATCGTCAGTCCGCCTGAAGCGGGGCAGCTTTGCCGTCTGCACCGGCAAGCGGGCGCACTGCTTTCTGTTTTTTTAAACCCCGAGGACAAGGCCGTCGACCACCGGCTCGATTCAGGGATCTATGTGTGTTCGCCGCAGGCCGTTCGCATGATTTCGGAGGTCGGCTTTATGGACATCAAGGAAGGACTGGTGCGCCACTTGGTCCGAACCGGAAATGCCCCGAAAGCCTTTACCCTGGATGTGGATTCGGGCAATTTTAGGACCTGGCAGGAGTATGTGCTTGCCGTTCAGAAGCACTTGCTGCGTCACACGCAAACGGCAATCGCTATCGAAGGCTATTATTTTGACCGGCGGCGCATGCTATGGTTCGAGGAGAACGCCATGATGATTCCGGCGGTACGCTTTTCAGGGCCGGTGATGATCTCAAAAGGCAGCGTGATCGAGGATGGCGCCATCATTGAAGGGCCCGCGATCATTGGCAGAAACGTGCACGTTTCAGGTTGCAGCACGATCCGCGAATCCATCGTCTGGGACGATGCCGTGATCCGGGGTGCAAGTATCGTCGAAGGAAGCCTGCTGGCGGCTAATACCGAGATCAGCGGCCAAATGCTGCGTTGTCAATTGGCGGCTCGCTCCAGCCGCAAAGCTGCCAAACGGGCCGCGTTGGGCAAGCAGCGCCCGCAGCCGGCTGATCGCCCCGCGGCCGCGGCGCTCGTTGCGAGACAAAACCTGTGGAGCGCGGTCAATGCGTCGCTATTGCTCCTTGCCGTTCTGGTGGTTACATACTGGGATACCCTTAAGGACCTGTGGTCCGTTTGGCTTCGCAGCGATGAATATTCCAGCGGCCTGCTGGTGCCGGTTGTGGCGATGTACATTTTATGGAGCCGCCGCGGCCGGTTTCGGCAGGTCTGCCGCCCCAATCCTTCCATGTGGGGGCTTGCAGCGCTGCTGGGCGCGCAGGCGTTTCGTCTATTCGGCCTGTTTTACCGGTACGACTGTATCGAGAGGCTTTCGTTCGTTCTTTCCGTGGGAGCGCTGGCGGTGATCGTCGGCGGCCAGCGCCTGTTCAGGAAATTCGTTCCGGTCTTTTTGTTTTTGTTCCTGATGCTTCCGTTTCCCAGGCAGGTGGAAATGCAGATCACCGCGCCGCTTCAAAGATGGGCCACCAGTTCTGCGGTCTTTTGCCTGGAAACGTTCGGCTTTAGCGTCTCACACGAGGGCAACGTGATTCATATCAATAATACGCTGGTGGCGGTGGCCGAGGCCTGCAATGGCCTGCGGATGCTGACGGCCTTCCTGGTGGTCAGCGGAATGGTCGTGCTGGTCATTGAGCGCCGCTGGTGGGAGAAGGGCCTGGTCCTGCTGAGCAGCATACCGATCGCCCTGATCTGCAATACCGCCCGGCTGACCGTGACGGCGATCTTTTTCACGTTTCTGGATACCTCCAGATGGGAGCAGGTCTTCCATGACTTCGGGGGCTTCGCGATGATGCCCGCCGCGCTGATGATCATCGTTCTGGAACTTCGAATCCTTTCCATGCTGGTAGTCGAGCCCCGGCGATCCGGGCAGGGCTTGATGGATCCGATGTAAACATGTTTATCCACCTAAATGAAAAGAGGGATGCGCACAATGGATGAATTGGAAAATAAAATCAGGCCGCCGCTGCAGGGAGAATTGATCGACTATTCGGAACCCATGGAAGGCCGCGAAGTCTCCATGGCGGAGGTGCTGGGGGCCGTCCTGCGCCGCTGGTACGTGGTATTTGGGGTCTTTGTCCTAGTGACCGGCGTAGCGCTTGCGGGCATCTATTACTTCATGGGGAAAAAATACGATACCGAAGGCGCGATCCAGGTCTCCACGATCGTTCCGCGGATTATTTACCAGGTGGAGGATACGCCGCCGCCTTACATGAACTTCAAGAATACGCAGGCGGCAATCATTGGGCGCGACATTGTCCTGAACCGCGCGGCCGATGAACTCAAAGATAAGAACCTGATCTTCTTCGATCCGCTGCAGAATTACGTTCCGCAGCTTAGAAAAATGCTGGTCAATGAGGATATCAAGATCTTCCCTGACCGCGAGAACGAATATATCTTTCTGCGGATGACGACCGATTACCCCAAGCAGGCCGAGCAAGTGGTCGATGCGCTGATCCGCGGCTATATGAGCGTGACGGTTTCGGAAGAGAGCCGCGGTGAAGACGAGCGGCTCTCCGTGCTGGAAAAGCGGCGGCGCATGCTGGAAGATGAGATGGAGCAGCATCGGCTCAAGATCCGCCAGCGCGTGGAAGAGTACGGCACGGGCGAGCTGACGACCCGTCAGCAGATCATGCTCGAACAGGTCGGCACCCTGCAGAAAGAACTGGTCGCCGCCAGCATCCGCAGGCTGATGCTGGAAACGCAGGTGAACACCAAGGAAAGCCAGGTAAAAACGCAATTGTCGCAGGAGACCGTCAACCTGCAGAAGTCGCAGTTGATCGAGGCCGATCCGCTGGTGCGTTCGCTGCAAGGCGATGTTCAGCGCTATGAAGAAATGGTGCGCGAAGGACGAACGACCATGCAGGAATCCAACCCGGAACTCAAACGCCGCATGGACGTCCTGGAGGATCTCAAGCGGCAGACGGACAAACGGCGCAATGAAGTCGTCATCCAGGTTGAAGAACAGATCCGCCAGCAGACCAGCCAGAGCCGCCAGGGCGAGTTGGAGAATGCCAGGGCCGAACTTGCTCAGACGGTGGTTTACGAGACGCGGATTCGCGAAAAACTTGAAGAGCTTGACGCCGAGACGATCGGCCTGGGCCGCAAGCAGTTTGAGATCGACGATTACCGCGAACAACTGGAGCAGACCAAAGCGATCTACAGCGATCTGACACGCCGGATCGAAGAGATCAATATTGAACGCTCCCGTCAGCCGCGAATCGCGGTGGGTTCCTATGCCCGCAGCGTGGAAGCCAAGGGAAAACGCCGCAAACTGACGGCGGCCGCGGCTTTTGGCGGGATAGCCCTTGGCATCGCGCTGGCCCTGATGGTGGATAAAGTGGATAAACGCGTCAAGGCCCCCAGCGAGGTGACCAAGCAGATCGGGATGCGGATCATCGGAACCACGACCAGTCTGCACGATATTAATAAAAAACTCCTGCCGCAGCAGTTATTCGACGACTACCAGACCATTCGGGCCAATATCGGCCTGCTCGAAGATGCGCAAAACACGAAGATCATCACCGTGACCAGCCCCGGGATGGGTGACGGCAAGACCACGTTTTCGGTGAATCTGGCGACCAGCTTTGCGCATTCCGGCAAGAAGACCCTGCTGATTGACGGCGATCTTCGCAAGCCCGACATCGGGATGGTGCTGAATCTGCCGGCCGGACTGCGCGGTCTCCAGGACTACCTGTTTGGCTACCCGATCGACCGGGCCGTTTACAAGATCGACGGAATCGGGCTGTATGTGCTGGCCGCCGATAACCGCAATTCCGTCGATGCGCTGGAGATGCTTTCAAATCCGGAGTCGATGGAGCGGATCCGCGCGCTGGTCAAATTCTTCGACAAGATCATCATCGATACGCCGCCGGTGCTGGCCTTCGCCGACACGCTTTTATGGTCGAAGATCTCCGACGGCACGCTGCTGACCAGTTTCGTCGGGCATACCACGCGACCGGAAATGCAGGAGGCTATCGAACGGCTTACGGAGATCCGCGCCAAGATCCTGGGCACGGTGGTCAACAATGTCAAGATGACGCATAGCTATCGCCGGTACGGTTACGGATACGGCTACAGCTATGACAAATCCATTCACAAAAAACACCGTTTGCAAATGGCCAACCGCAGCAGCATGCTGCTGATCTCATCCGTGAAGAGCGAAGAGAAACAATCGAACGCCTGAGAGAACCATGCCTCGATTCATCCGTGTCCTGCATTTTGGGCGGCGCGACAGACGTCTTGCGGCGTTTTTAAACGAGCCGCCGTCGGCCGACCGTTGGCTGTCGATCCTTCAGCAGGCTGCGCCCTGCGGCACGTTGAGCGCGGCGACCGTCACCATCTTTCCGCCGGAGTGGATCCAAGCGAATCCGCATTTGGCTGAAAGGGACGGGCTAGAAAATGCCGAAGCGCACGAAGCCGATCGCCTCCTGCTGCTGAATGCCCGCTATCTCCTGAAGGCAGACGAGAAAAAACTTGGCGGCCTCATCGCAGGAGCCGACGCAGAGATGATCGGCATTACCATCCGGCTCCAGCTCCAGGGCGGAAAGGAATCGCTTTGCCTGACAGAGGACGACCATATCGCCGGCTTTAGACGGATATACGAAGATATCGTGGAACCTTCGCCGCCGGGGGCGAGTCCGCACATGTTGATCATCAAAAAAAAATGCCTGTCCGCCCTGGATCTTGCGAGCGAATGGCCGTTCGATGGGGAACGTTTGAAGGACATCGCGCGCCGCAGGGGCCTTGAAATGCTTTTTTTCAACGCCGGCGGCCGCATACTGGATTTAGAGTCTGAGCAGGGCCTGGCCGCATTCATGGCCATGCACGCGCAAAAACAGGGCAGTACGCCCGCACGTGAGGTCCAAACGGCCGCCGCCAAGACGTTCAGCTCTCCTTCACCGCTGATGCAGCTTCGGATGTTCAGTCAGCCGGACAGCACATTCCGCTTGAGACATGGCTGTTCGTACGCGCGGCTTGGCAAGCGGCTGTTCGACCTTGTCGTATCCTCGTGCATCCTGCTGGGGCTGCTGCCGCTGCTGCTGGCGGTTGCGCTGCTGGTCAAACTTACATCGCCGGGGCCGGTGCTCTATGGAGCCAGACGCCAGGGTCTGCACGGCAGGGCCTTCGATTGCCTCAAGTTTCGCACGATGATCGTCAGCGCCGATACGTTCCAGGACCGACTGCGAGCGGTCAATCAGGTGGACGGGCCGCAATTCAAGATCGAAAACGATCCGCGGATCAGCGGCATCGGCAAGTTCCTTCGCGATACGTGCATCGATGAACTGCCGCAGTTCCTGAACGTGCTGGCCGGGCAAATGAGCGTCGTCGGCCCGCGTCCTTCCCCGGTGGCCGAGAACGAGTGCTGCCCCTCCTGGCGGGATGCGCGTCTTTCGGTGCGGCCGGGCATCACCGGGCTCTGGCAGGTCTGCCGCACGCGCAGAAACTCGATGGATTTCCAGGAATGGGTTTACTACGATACGAAATATGTAAAAAACCTGTCATTTTTCACCGACCTGGTGATTTGTTTCAAAACCGCGCAAAAGCTGATCGGCAACCTTCTGGACCAGTTTGGATAAAGCCAAAAGGGCTTTGCGCGGGCCAAATGAACTAGCCGTATCTTGCTGAGGCTGCGCACGCTTGGATTTTTTGCTTGCAGCCTCTTTAAGCCGGGGCTAAGATGCCGCTGGTTAATGCTCTTTGATATCAGATAAGGCAATTCAGGTACGGCCGCTCATTGGGGGCCGTATAGTCAAAGGGAACACGGTCAAAATCCGTGACGGTCGCGCCGCTGTATGTACCCGCGGTGCTGCATCGCAGCACCAAGGTGCCGGCAATGATCCCACTGTCCCGCCCTATTTCTAATATGTTAAGCCTGTCGATCGGTTAAGCATCTCGGTTGTGATTCGATTGCTTAGATGGCAGCGGCTTAAGAAATAGCGCGGGATGGGAAGGGTGCCGGCAGCAGGGACAAGTCAGAAAACCTGCCTGGATAAGCTGTTATGTAGGTTGTTCTCGCGATTTGGAACGACGGCATAGTGACCTTTGGCGATTGCTTGTCCGGACAGGCGGTGCTGAAGGGTCCCGAAAAGTTCAAAGCCGTTGCTCTTACGCGAGAGCAGCGGCTTTTTTTATGGACTTTTTGGATCCGCGCGAAACGGATCGGCAAGGAGGTGCGAATGTAACAGCCTCATTGTGAAGTGCTATTTCCAAAAGCCGGTCCTGTGCGGGGCCGGCAGAAAAACTGAGCGTGCCGCGGCTGTTTGGGATCTGCCGGCAGCCGCGGCAAACTCTTAAACGGTGTTGAATTTTTTGGACAGGAACAGAAAAGATGAAAAGGTCGATAGGATTTCTTTTTGCGATTTTAATGATCGGCGCGGTGCAGGGAATGGTTGCTGATTTCGATGATCTGACGTTGAATGCCAATTCGCATTGGAGCGGAGACTATCCGTCCGACGGGATCGGCGGTACGATGGGCCTGGAGGTTTTTCAAAGCGGCTCGGCGGGATTCGAGAATCATTCCGACGGCGATTGGGGCATGTGGGGCGGTTTCGCGTTCTCCAATGAGACGGATAATCAAACAGCGGGGTTCATGAACCAGTTCAGTACGTACGCCGGACGGGCTCACAGCGGCGCTAACTTCGGGGTTGGCTACGTGGATGCCTTCAGCGGCATCACCCCGACGATCGTGTTTGATCGTGCGACGACGATCGCCGGCGTTTACGTCACGAATACCACCTACGCGGCGATGGATATGCTCTACGGCAATCCCGGCTTTTCCAAGAAGTTTGGCGGGCCCGGCGGCAGCGATAAAGACTGGCTGCGGCTCAGCATCATCGGAAAGACCGCAGCGGGCCAGTCCACGGGACCGGTCGAGTTCTACCTGGCCGATTACCGGTTCGACGATAATGGTCTCGATTACATTGTGAACGATTGGCAGTATGTGGACCTGCGTTCGCTTGGACAGGTGGACAGCCTCGTATTCAGTCTATCTTCCAGTGATAACAGTGGTTACGGCATGAACACGCCCGCGTATTTTGCCATTGATACCATCGTGCCGGAACCGGCGGTGACCGGCTTGCTCCTGCTGGGCGGAATTTTGGCGCGGTCAATAAGGAAGGCAAAGCCTTCCGCATAAGAGGATAGTGGATTGAGGATTTGCTTTTTCATTTTGCTGTTTGCGGGGATGCATCTTCCGGCCCTGGCCGGCCCGTTCGCTCCGGCGGCGGGGGAGCCTAACTCGATTGCCGTCCCGATGCCGACGGATCCGAATGATGATTCGGTCTTCGCCGGGTGGGCGACCGGTGTGTCGGTGCAGAGAGGGCTGGTTCGCATCAATAATCCGTCTCTGGGCCGTGTCTCTCATGGAATGCCGCAGGACGCCTTGGGCCCTGCGCAGGGCCAGAGCATCGAAGGCGTCGTGTCGCTTGGCGACGGGGGAGTCGCGGTCGTAACGTTCGCCAATCCGATCACCGATGGGCCGGGATACGACTTCGCCGTCTTCGAAAACGGTTTCGTTGTGATAGCGCCCAACAAGCTGTTTCTGGAACTGGCGTTCGTCGAGGTCAGCAGCGACGGCGTTCACTACGAACGCTTTCCCGCCGTATCCCTGAGCCAAACGCAGACGCAACTGGCGAACCTGAATTCGATCGACGCGACCGATATTCACAACTTCGCGGGCAAGTACCCGATGGGCTATGGGACGCCGTTCGACCTGGCGGACGTTCGGGATGTCAACGACCTGGTGGACGTGACGGCGATCACACACGTGCGGCTCGTTGACGTCGTGGGTTGCCTGCAGGACCTTTACGCGCGTTACGACTCGACGGGCAACAAAGTCAATGAGCCGTGGCCGACCGATTTCTCGACCGGCGGTTTTGACCTGGACGCGGTTGGCGTAATGCATGAGAAGACCCTTGCGGCGGATATGGACGGTAGCGGCGTTGTCAACCTGGCGGACTTCGCGGTGTTCAGCGGCGTCTACCTGTCGAGCCCGAATCTGCCGCAATGGAACGTTCAATGCGAACTTGCGGCGACGGCGAATAATGTAATTGATGCCGATGACCTGCTCGTTTTTTGCGAACAATGGTTGATGACGGAAAGGTGGTTTGAGCCATGATCCGATTCAGAAAACAGGCATGTCCGCTCAAACGGGCATTCACGCTCATCGAGCTGCTGGTGGTGATCGCGGTGATCGCCGTCCTGCTCAGCGTGGTCGTGCCGTCGCTGGCAAAGGCCAAGGAGCAGTCGCGGTCGCTCGTCTGCAAGAGCAACATCCGGCAACTAGCGCTGGCCAATATGGGCTACGCGATGGAGAACCGGTCGCAGTACGTTCTGGCCGCGCCGGATATCTTTACGGGCAGCAACCTGAAACGCTGGCACGGCGTGCGTGATGATTTGAATAGTCTATTCGATGCGAGCCGCAGCCCTCTGCATTCGTATCTGGCCGACGGCCAATTAAAAGAGTGCCCGCAAAAGGTGAATTTCCGCAACGGCGATCCGTGGGACTGGGATTTTGAGCAGGGCTGCGGCGGCTACGGCTACAACATGACGTACCTGGGCTCGCGCGTGTGGGAAAGCTATAGCGCCGAGAACTGTGCCCGGCCCACGCGCGAATCGGAAGCGGCCTCGCCCGGCCTGACGCTGATGTTCGCCGATACGGCGATGGCCAAGCTGGACGGCGGTCAGCCGTACTATTTGGAGTACTCGTTCGCGGAACCCTACTACTTTGTGGTCAACGGCAAGGCGGATCTGTCGTGGGGGCATCCATCGCCGTCGATCCACTTCCGGCATAATCAGCGGGCCAATGTCGCCTGGTGCGACGGTCATGTGGAAGCGATGGCGATCGCGGCCGATAACCTGGTGAATGCGTACGGCGTGCGTTCCTGTGAGCAATCGGTCGGCTGGTTCGAGCCGTTGGATAATTCGCTTTTCGATCTTAAATAGATTGCTCTAACGGTTCGCCTGCCCTACAATGCAACCTATGGAGAAAACATCGGTCATCCGCGCAGTAAGGACAGGCGGCAGCCGCTGGGCGGAGGGCGTCAGGCATTTGCTCTGGCCTGAAAGCTGCGCCGCCTGCGGGGCCGCCATTACGCGCCAGGATGAAGGGCTTTGCGGGCCGTGCTGGCAGGAGGTTTCCAAGGCCGCGGCGGCGGATTACTGCCGGAGCTGCGGACGGGAAGTCAGCCCGTTCGGCATCGTGCAGGGCCGATGCGGGTTTTGCCGGGATCTGTCGTTCGCCTATGACGGCATGGCCCGCGTCGGTGCTTACGAAAACGCATTCCGGGCCTTGATCCTTTCTTTGAAGTTCCGCGAACAAACTGAATGGGCCGATTATCTGGGCTCGCTTCTGAATCAGGCCGTCCTTTCGGCGAGTTTGGCGTCTCAGATCGATTATGTTGTACCGGTGCCTCTGCACTGGCGAAGAAGATTGAGCCGGGGTTTCAATCAATCGCATCTGCTGGCCAAAAAATTATCACTGCCCCATGCCACGATCCGCACGGACATTGTGCGCGTTCGCTATACCCAGCAGCAATGGGACCTCACGCCGGCCCAGCGTCGAAGAAATGTCAAGGGAGCGTTTGCGGTTCGCAAGGCTCACCCGTTCAGAGGCAAAAATATCCTGCTGGTTGACGATATCACCACAAGCGGGGCAACGCTGGAAGAATGCGCAAAAGTGCTCAAAGAAGCCGGGGCGGCCAAGGTTTTTGCGGCCGTTTTGGCCACCGCCTACCATGAACTTGCCTAAAAAAACCCATTATCGGCGAAAAATATTGACAATATTCCTTGTTAGGCTATAATTAACGCTTTCACAAGGGGATTCTTGCACTAATTTATGGTTAAAGGAGAGGGTATGTTCAAGCTTACTTGCGCTATTGTCGTTTTTTTCGTCTCATTTTCTATCTATTCTCAGGCAGCCTACAATGGCGGTACCGGCTCAGTTGGCGATCCTTTCCAGATCGCCACGCCGGAGCAGATGAATTCCATCGGCCTTAATCCGAACGACTGGGATGACCATTTCATCCTAACCGCTGACATTGATATGTCCAGCTTCGCTGGGACGGAGTACAACATCATCGGCAGCGGCGGCACTCCTTTTACCGGCTCGTTCAATGGAAACGGCTTCGATATTCTGAATTTTACTTACAGCAGTCCTACGGCAACCCGTGCAGGACTGTTTAGCCGTATCGTAAATGCCGAGTTATCCAACATCAGTCTTGTGAACGCTTATGTCGAAGCGCCCGCAAGCGTCGATGCCGGCGCTCTTGCCGCGGAAGCTTTCGGATGTACGATCACCAATTGCCGCAGCGAAGGCATCGTATTGGGGTTATCTGATTTGGGCGGCCTTATCGGCGATGCCGGAAACAGCACGATCACAGGTTGTGCGTCCTCAGGCACAGTGACCGGAACAGAACGAATGGTCGGAGGACTTGTGGGTCTGCACAAAGGAGCAATGCAGCAGTGTTCCAGTCATGCGGTTACCAGCGGCGAAGTTGGCGTTGGCGGGCTGGTTGGGGTTAATGGTGGTTCAATCACATCCTGTTTTGTCGCCGGAGACGTTTCAGGGAGCAGATATATTGGCGGTTTAGTCGGAAGCAATCAGGGAGTGATTTCCCGCTGTTACGCGATGGGGCCCGTCGATGGCGCTATTTCTGATATCGGAGGCTTGGTTGGGGATAATGACCAGTTTTACGGTGCAACAATAACCCAATGTTACGCGATGGGTACGGTTGGCGGTCCGGCCAATGTGGGCGGATTGCTTGGAACGGGTTCGGGTTCGCTTGCAGGTTGTTTCTGGGATACGCAAACCAGCGGAACAACCGATGGTGTCGGCAGTGTCAATCCGGATCCGACCGGAGTGAGCGGCAAGACGACGTTCCAGATGAAGACAAAGTCCACGTTCGTCGGATGGGACTTTTCGGCCGCGGATGGCGATCCGGCCGACTGGAAGATACAAGCCGGCGTCGATTATCCAAGACTCTTCTGGCAGCCGGTCAGCCCAGCGCCTGTGGCGACGCCGATCGCTTTAACGGTTACAGATACCGATGAAAAGCAGATCATCTTGACGGCGACCGACGATGGGCTGCCTGGCCCGCTGAGTTATATTATTGCATCGCTGCCGGAACATGGCAGGCTGACCGACCCGGGCTTTGGACCGATCACGGCTGTTCCATACACGCTGCTCAACGAACTGCATACGGTTAATTATCTGCCTTGCGTCTATGCATACGGGCAGGACCAATTCACGTTTTTGGCCAATGATACCGGCTATGCCCCAAACGGCGGCAATTCCAACGAAGCGGCGGTAACGATCACTTTCGATTATGACCTGGCGGTAGGACAGCAGACCTCTTTGTTTTCACCGTATCCGCTAAACACCAACCGCAACGATTGCAGGCTTCAGATCATCTACACAAAGGCTGACTTTGGCGCCGCCAGCGTGATCACCGGCTTTGATGTATATGTAAAGTACAAGGCCGCCAAGACGATGACAAATTTCACGATCCGCATGCAGCCCACCGCATTGAGCGTCTATCCGGCGGAACCGGATTTCACGAATAGCGGCTGGACAACAGTTTTCCGCGACGATGTAACGATCTCAAGCACGGGGGTGTATCGTTTTGATTTCCAGACGCCGTTCGCTTACGACGGTCTGCAGAATGTCCTTGTAGATATCAGCTTTGATAATGAAATCAAAGGCTTTTCCAATGGCGAGCTTTACACCATCAACGCCTCGGGCCGAACAATTTACCAGACTTCGCTGGGGCTGTACGGCGACCCGCTGCTCTGGACGCGTTCGATGTTCGGCGCTTTGGAGACGGCCAACTCGGCGCCGCTTGTACTGAAACTGCACCGGCAAAGCCCTGTTGCCCCGATCGTCTCGGATTTCAACGTTGACTGCTCCGTTGGCGTCCTCGACCTGGAGGCGCTGGCCGCCGTATGGCTATCGCAGCAGGGCGATGGCATGTATTCAGCGCTCTATGATATCTCCACCCCCGCTGACCAGGTCATCAACCTGGCCGACTTTGCCGTATTTGCATCCGAGTGGATGAGCGGTCCGTATGATGAGCCCGATTATTCGCCTTACGATTTTAACCGCAGCACGGACGTCGATCTGCCGGACTTGCTGATGCTTGCCGGCGCATGGTTGACGTCAGAAGGGCAGCCGGGCTTCGATGAGGCGCTCGACCTGGCGGATAACCAAACGATCGACCTGGCGGATTTTGCTGTTTTCTCGCAGCACTGGATGGAATCGCTCTGATCGACATATCCGCAAACCTGTTGGATTTTCAAAGCGGCGCCCAAAAGCGCCGCTTTTTTTGTTGGTTTACCCCGACCTGAACGGATATACCTGTCCATTTGAAATTTACAGCGAATCCGTTCAAACGGTCGATACAAAAGAATCTCTGACTCAAAAGGAACAGTGTGCAATGATACGCGGTTTTCGACAGATCGCCGTGCTGACTTTTATCAGCCGGATTTTCGGTATGTTCAGGGATATGGCGTTTGCCTTCTTCCTGGGCGCCGACAACCTGATGGATGCCTGGGTGATCGCGTTTAAGATCCCGAATCTCGCCCGCGGCATCTTTGGCGAAGGCGCAGCCTCCTCATCGCTGATCCCGGTCTACAGCGAAGAATACAAGAAGGATCCCAAACAGGCAAATGTATTGGCCCGTACCGTCTCGACGCTGATCTTTGTCATCCTGACTGGAATCGTGCTGGCCGGAGAGGTCGGGCTTTTCATTTACATCCTGACCGCCAAGCCGACGGGCAACACCCGCCTGATGCTGATCCTGGCGGGCGTCATGCTGCCGTATATGACCCTGGTCTGCACAGTCGCTATCCTTGGCGGCGTTCTCAACGCGCACCGGCATTTTTCCGCGCCGGCCAACGCGCCGACGATATTGAACATCATCATGATTTCCGCCCTGGCCGTCAGCGGATGGCTGTTGAAACTGGAACCCAGGTACCAGGTCTTTTTCATGGCCATTTCGGTTCTCATGGCCGGGCTCGTACAGATTCTTACACAACTGCTGCCGCTATGGAAAATGGGCCTTTCCATGCGGCCCGCCTGGCAGCTGCGAATGCCTGCGCTGAAAAAGATCATGCTGCTGATGGGCCCGATGATCCTGGGCCTGACCGCGACGCAGATCAACACGCTGGCCGGCGACATCATCGCAAGGGTCCTGTCGGGCTCCGAAGAAAAAGGGCACTTTTTCATGTTTTTCGGGCATCAGGTCGCCTACCCCGTCTGGGCGGGGGCGGTATCGAGCCTTTTTTACGGGCAGCGGCTGTACCAGTTTCCGCTGGGGGTGCTGGGGATCTCGCTGGCAACGGCCATTTTCCCGGTGCTCAGTGCGGCGGCCGCCGAAAAGGACCATGCCCTCATCAGCAGGACCATTGGCAGAGGGATACAGGCCACGTTTTTTGTGGCCTTGCCGGCGACGGTCGGTCTTATCCTGATCGCCCGCCCGCTTGTGACTGTCCTGTTTGAACGAGGCAGGTTCACCGCCAACGACAGCCGCATTACGCAAGGCGTGCTGATCTGCTATTCTATAGGGCTATGCGGGTATTTCCTTCAGCAGGTGGTGACGCGGGCATTCTACGCGATCCAGGATTCCAAGTGGCCCGCACGCACGGCGGCGCTGTCGGTGGCGGTCAGCATCGCGTTGAACCTTGTGCTGATCTGGCCGCTGGGTGCGGCGGGCCTTGCGCTTTCGACGGCGTGCTGTTCCTACTTGCAGGCTCTTATCCTGCTGCTTGTCCTGGGCCGGCAATTCAAAGGCTGGTTTGAGCCGGGCGATACGCTGTGCTTCATTAAGACAGTGACCGCGACGGCGATCATGCTGTTGGCGGGATTGGCAGTCCTCAGATTCACTTCCGGCTGGCCCGTCAACCACCGGTTTGACCTTCTCAGGATTATTGTGTCGGTCGCGGTTTGCGGAGGGGTTTTTATTATCGCTTCGTGGCTCTTGAAAAACCGGATGCTTTCACTTCTCACCGGTTCTCACAAATCCTGACGACAAAGTTCTGCGATTTTCGTCCCTGAATTAGGCAATTTTCTCAATCGGCTGCAATTGACAAACGTGTGATTGCCGATATAATCCAGCAATAAAGTTAAAAGAAGCGGAGGTGTCCAATGAAAGTGGTTGAGCTGTTGGATTCAGCGGGCATTCACTACGAAATGAGCCAACACCGTCCGACGTTTACGGCCCAGCAAGTGGCCGCCGAAGAACACGTCTCCGGCAGGTACGTGGCTAAACCGGTCGTGATCAAAGCCGACGACGAGTTTTACCTGTGCGTACTGGCGGCTTGCTGCAAGATCGACTTTGACGCCCTCAAGCAGACGCTGGGCGTCGAACGAATTGAATTAGCCGATGAGGATGAGTTGGGCAGGCTATTTAAGGATTGTGCGGTGGGCGCCGAACCGCCGTTCGGTCAGTTGTACGGCCTGCCGACGCTTTTGGACAAGGGCCTGGAAGAAGATGAATTCATCATTTTCCAAGCGGGGAATCACGAATCGGCCATCCGCATGGATATGGAGGACTTCAAAAACCTGGCCAGGCCACGCGTTTTGAAGTTCAGTTATCACATGCAATGACCGATGAAATCAGGATTGTTATAAGGATCTGGAGAACCGATGGACAGGTATGCGGGGTATTTCTTAACGGTCAGCGCGCTCATTCTATCTGCTTGCGGGAACTCATTGGCGGCTGAAGAGAGACTGTTTTCCGAAAACACCGCCGCCCTCTTCGCCAAACAGGCCCAGGAACTCTACCAGCTGGACCCCTTGAACAGCAGGCAGGTGGAACAGGCCATGACGCTGCTGGACGCGGCGATCGAACTGGACGAACGTTCGACCGAATTGCCTCAAATGGTCCTGACCATTGGGGCCAGTGCATGCTTTACGGGAAAGGATTATACGCCAAGGCTGGCCTGGGCGCTGGAGCGATACGTGGGCAGCCGCACCGACCTGCAAGTGACCAGTGACGCGGTCAAATGCATGCTTGAGCATCTCAATTCGCGAGAAGAGCGCGAAAAGCTTCTTGGCCAGCTTCTCAATAAATACCATACAGCCAATCCGGCGTTTGCATCCGAACTGGCGACTCAGCTTGGACTCCTGGCCGCCGAGAAGGCGGACAACCAGCAGGCGGTACAGGATCTGAGCATCGCGTGCAGTCTGAATCGCTATAACCAGCTTGCCTTTGTCAAGCTGCAGGAACTGACGGCGGGACAGAATCTGACCGTCAAGCCCGAAGCGTACATTGTTCAGCTTCGCACGGCGCTGGATATCAACCCTTACGATCTTCGCTTGGCCATGTTTTACGGCCAGGCGCTGCTGCGCCAGCAGCTTTATGAACAGGCTGAAAAGGCCTACGACTACGCCTGGCGGCTGTACCAGGGCGCTGCCTCCGATAGACCTTTGCCGGATGACCTGCTGACGGGGTGGCTGACGAGTTGTTATCTGACCCCTTCTCTGCAGTCAAAATGTGTTGAATTGGCTGACAAGTATCGCCAAAAAGATCGTCTTAACCTGACCCTGGAGGCATTGGCCGGAAAGGCCGCCGCCAAAATGGGACAAGTCGATAAGGCCCGATCGATCCTAGAGAACGCCGCTGGCCGGGCGGAGCGTCTCTTGCAGCAAACGGAAGTGACCGGGCCGATCCAGCCGGAGGAGTTGGCCTGGTTCTACAGCTTTGCGCTGCAGCAGCCGGAAAAAGCATTGGCCTGGAGTAACCAGGCCTACCAGCAGGCGCCGGACAGACCCGGCGTGCGGGCGCTGTTTGCCTATACGCTGGCGCAGTCGGGCCAGAACGAACTGGCGCAAAAAGAAGCCGAGCCCTTGAAAGACACCGACCAGGTCGCCGCCCTGACGATGGCCCTGGTTCAAATGTCACAGGACAATAAGACGCAGGCGATCGAGACCTTGCGGGCGGCGATCGCAATGGAGCCGTATTCCTTTGTTGCCGAAAAGGCGTTCAATATGCTTGGCGACCTGGGATCCGATTATGTCCAGCCGCTCGCGGTGGAATCGGTGCGAAACGCCCTGGAGGCCGCGTTTGGAAATCAGATTATGCCGGACTTCATGCCGCCTTCGAAGCGATTCACCGCCAGGCTTTTGTTCAGCGGGTCGGAGTTCTTTTACGCAGCCGATTTCGGAGCCAGGGTCATCATTGAGAACATCGGCACAGGTCCCCTGGTAATCACCGATGAGGCATTTCTGAACGGCCGCATCCGCGTGGATGCCTTTGTCCGCGGTGACCTTCAGGCCGAGATCCCCAATATCGTCCTGAAAACGGTCAGACCTTCAAAGCCGATCATGTCCGGCGAACACCTGTCCATACCGCTGGATGTACAGACGGGCAAGCTCCTGAGACTTTTACGCACGTATCCGCAGGCCTCTTTCGAGATCGAGTTCGTTCTCTACCTCGACCCGGTGACCGATAATAAGAACCAGCCGGCAAACAACCTCAAGGATATCGCCCCGGTCCGCGCTATCATCCGAAGACCGGGCGTATCGCTGACGCGCGATTTTCTGATGCAGCGGCTGGAGACGCTGGCTAAGGGCCAGGAAGGGCAGCGGTTCAGGGCGGTTGAACTCTTGACGGGCCTGCTCGCCGAGCAGCGGGCATTTCAATTCCAGCAGGCGACCTTCCAGCATGCGCAGGCGGAGCATACGATCCTGGTAGATACGGTTCGAAAGGCCCTGGCTGACGATAACTGGAAGATCCGCGTCCTGACGATGGACAGCCTGATGACGCTGGACATTCCGCTGGAGTTCGGAATGGTGCCGAACATCTCCAAAAACCTGACGTACTCGCAATGGCCGGTCCGCCTGATGGCGATGCTGGTGCTCGCCAAGGCGCAGCCCGAAACGTTTGACAAGGTCCTTGATTGGGCGGCTCAGTCGGATACGTATGGGCTAAACCGCAGGATGGCGATGGCTTTGACGCATACCCCGCCGCAGGCAGCGGCAGACCCCAATTTGGCCGAGGCCGGCAATCCGGATGTCACAGAGCCGAACATGGTGAATCCAATAGCGCCGATGCAGACAGCACCTGCGGCCCCTTAGAAAAATCCGGACCTTCAGTGTCCCGATAGCACCTCTAAAAAGGTAAAATTCGTAAAAAAAACTGTTGTATTCACTGTTTGAATTTTGTAAACTTCCGAACCTGCTAAGTAATTTTAATGTTTAGATTTATGAAAGGATTAGATCATGCCGGCCAAGGTTGATAAGAGTGTTTGCTCCGGTTGCGGCGCCTGTGTTGACGCCTGCCCGAGTGAAGCCATCGAAATGCAGGAAAACAAAGCCTGCGTCGAACCTAATAGCTGTGTTGATTGCGGCGTGTGCGTGGACGAGTGCCCCGTGCAGGCCATCAGCATGGAGTAGCGGTACGGCCCCATCGTCTAGGCAGGCCTAGGACACCGGGTTTTCAACCCGGCGACAGGGGTTCGAATCCCCTTGGGGCTACAATTCTGAGGACGGCGAGTTTGGCTCGGCGTCCTCTTTTTTTTGCGTCAGTTCGGCGGCTCGGTGGAGCACCAATTCAAGGGCCGGGACGGAATGCGATGCGTTGAGCCAGATGCCTTGCGGCCGGCTTCGATACAATAGCAGCGACAGCAGCCCGAAATGCTCCTGCGGGCTCAACAAATCATATGGCTTGGAAGGCTTGCCCCATTCCTCATTGAATCGAGCGGTCCATTGCTCGCCTTGAGTTAACACGAATTGCCCGATCTCGAAGATCCTTTCGTTCGTGATCTTCCATGCGGTGAACTGCTGTTGTTTGCGTTTTTGACCATCGACCTGGACCTTTGGCCCGCGGTCGGCATGCAAGAGACAGAACCGCCGCAAGTTCTCCGTCCAAAGAAATCGCGGACCCTGAAGCTGGCGCAAAAGGTCGATCCGTTCCCGGAAATCCTGCGCCTGTTCGTAGCGTTTGTCGGCGGCGGCCTGCCGCATCGCGGCCGTTAACGCGGCAATCGCCTGTTCCATTTCTCCATCCGCCGCGGCTAGCGCGCTGGTGACCCACTCCATGTACCTATCGCGCGGCAGCCGCTCAATGCATGGGCCGAGGCATTGTCGCATTTGCAGGTATGAACAGCTTTCCTCTCGGCCCGTCTGGAGCAGGGCGGGGTCACGGCAAAGTCCGAACGCGCGGTTCATGGAAGTGCAGAATTCCTGTGCATCCCGCCGTGAAGCAAACAGGCCCCATGCGCTTCGGCTGTTCGAGACGGCGGGATTTGATGAGACATAAAAGTACGGCAGAGGCGCATTCAGATCCACCGCCGCAAATGAAGGAGACGGCAATTTCATCTCCTCGATGGAAGCGCCCCGCAATGCCGTTGAAATGCGAAGATATGATAACGCGGTTTGAAAATCGTTGCAGCAGCAGGCCAGGTAGATTGTTGTTGTCAGGGCCGAGATGTCAGCCTTCCGCACGGGCTCGGATGGTTCGGCCCGGCACAGACGTGCCTGCGCGGTCCGGCGGAGATTGGCCGATTGAAGCAATTGGATAGGGCGACCGGCGCTGTCAGCAAAAAGCAGCAGCCCTTTGCACGGAGGTATGGCCGAAAGAAGCTGCTCGTTCCATTGGTTTCCTTCAAGAGCCACTGATGTGTCAAACAGCTCTCTCGGGATGGTCACGGCTAGACCCTCATGCCGCTGATGGCCGTCTCAAAGACCATCTTATCGCCAACGACGCCCTGTACCTGCGCCCAGAACTGCCGGCTGCGGACCCGATTGATATGCGCCAGCAGGTAAAGGCGGTCGCCGGGGACTACCGTGTCACGGAACCGTGTATCCTCGATGCCCGAAAAGCCGATAAAGCCTTCCAGGCCATAAATCCTCTTCATGAAGAAACTGCACACCTGCGCGGCGGCCTCGACCATGATAACGCCCGGCATGATGGGCCGGCCGGGGATATGGCCGCGGTGCCAGAATTCATGGTCGGTGACATCTTTGTAGCCAAGGCAAAGCATTTTTCCAAGATCGTGCCAGATCACGCCGTCCAATTGACACATTTCAAAGGATTGCGGGTTTACCTTGGCGATTTCTTCGCGGCCAAATTCGACGCGTGTAAGATCAATAGCTGTAAGATCAATGAACCGGGCAGGGGGCATTCGTACCTCGAGAAAGTAGTGACTATTTACAAAAACAAATTGACCCCTCGCAAAAGCGGGGGGTCAATGATTGCATCAGATTCGAAACCTATTCCGTGGAACGGATTTCCAGAACAGTATTGCGAACGGTCTGCGCCGCTTGCTTGATCATCTGCATTTGTTTGCGGACGCGGGTTCCGGCGGCCTTGTTGCCGCCCTGAGCCTTGTTAATATCCGCTTCGATTTCCGCCACCAGTCTCTTGAGTTCTTCGTATTCCTGCATGTATACCTCCTTAGAAGTACAGTTAAAAAAGATTAATTTTCCATGGAATAAACGAACGTTTTACAACTCGAAAACGAATTTTTCAATCTAAATTCTCAAAAATCACCCAAACAATTTCAGCGTCAGTTCAGCGACGCGCTGTCCCCTGCGGGCACATTGGCCCAGCACGCGGTCATCGGGTTTGCCGATGGAGACCGGGCCGTAGTGGTCGCCCTGGGGGTCGCCCTGTACGATCATCCCGTGGATCAGCATCATGTTGTTGATCTCGCAGATGGTTGTTTCGTTGCCGCCGCCGATATTTGCCGAACTGCTGAAGGCGGCTCCGACCTTGCCATCCAGCTTGCCATGCCTGCTGACCGACTCATCGAACATTTGCGCGATCGCGGCCGCTGCTCGCCCGTAGTACGTTGGCGAACCCACCACGATCGCATCGGCATCCACTAATTCGTCAACCTTGACGTCCGCCACAGCCTTACAGCGGCTCGGCAGGCCGGCCCTGTTCATCGCTTCGCCAATGGCATTGGCCATTGTTTTGGTATTGCCGCTTCGGCTATAGTAAATAACCAAGCCCTTGGGCATGTTATTTCCTTTCATTCCCGGTATTCTTTAACGGTTCTCTATTCTCACGGAAACCAGAGGGCTTTTCAATCGTAAAAACGGCCTTTTCCAAATTTTTATTTATCTGCAGATTGGAAAAACGGATGTCATGCAAATCGCCCTGGACAGAATAAGCCAGGATACGAGCCGGCAAGAAAGAGCTATTGTTAATCCAAAAATCTATTTTAGCGTACTCTTTCGCGAAAGGGGATTGCGGATTCGTTGTTAAAAGCAGATGGATCGAGTCACAGGGGTCCTGTGCCGAGTGAGCCAGAGAAATCGTAAAATCCTTATTTAGTGTCTTGATATCGGAAAAGCCGACAAGCGGAAAATTTTGTCGAATCAGCTCAAACACATCCGCCGGCTTGTCCTCGGGCGCTTGCTGGAAAGCGTCGATTTGCTTGAGTTTATAATCGATCCGGGTCAGCCAAACACCGTCAAACAGGTAGTCTTCGGGTCTTTCTTCCGGCTCAAAATCATCTTGCTTAAGATTGTTAAAGTGAATCCTCAAGTGCGAACGCTGATCATCTTTAAGATAATAGAGGACGCCCGTTCGCAGGATGTTGGTCGCAAGCAGGTCGGGATCCTCGATGGTCAAATAGAAGATGTCCGTTTGGGCGGAAGTGAGTTTCTGCGTCGCCGTATGCATGGAGGCCAGAACGTCGTCCAACGCAACCTGGTTGGGTTCAGCGGCTTGCCGAACCGGCGGCGTATTGGGCTCGTTCGGGGACGGAGCCGCGAATGTCAACAGGCAGCCGTTCAAGACGATAAGAAAGCAGGGCAGTGAAAGTTTGCGATTCATTGTGACTCCTTAGGTTGGTTGTTCCAGTTTGCCGATGAGAGGCATCAATTCATGCAGGCAGTCGATCGAGTAATCGGCTTCATTCTCGAATTGGTGCGCTTGCGGGTGAGTGCGTATCAGCACGGCCCACGCTCCGGCGTGCCTGGCCGAACGCAGGTCATGAAGAAAGTCCCCGACAACAAGCGTATCGCGCGGCGCTGCGCCGAATATCCGGCATAGCCTGCGTACGCCGAAGCCGTCGGGCTTGACCGGTCCGTCCGTGCGGTCAACAATGGCGTCAAACTCCAAGGCGTGCATGGCGGCGACCGCCAGGGCGTTTTGCCGCGTATTGCGCGTGAGCAGGCCGATCGATATGTTTCGACCGCGCAGATGACCGAATAGCTCATGCACGCCCTCATGCAGGCAGGCGTTCGCGGCCGCCGCGGTCTCATGCTGAGCCAGGATGAACTGCGCCTTTTGACGCGCCTGGGGTTCCATCGCCTCCATCGCCTCCAGAATGCCGCCATCCAACGGCGAAAGTCCCATTTGGGTCCGGATCAAATCGAAATCCAGGAACGGCTTGGTTAACGTGCCGTCCAGGTCAAAGATAACTGCGCGAATCTTCATAGCGAAGTATCGAATTCCTTTCGCATCAGGTCAACCAGGTACTGGGCTGCTTTATTCAACTGATGGTCTTTTCGGACAACGATACCGGTAGGGCGATAGAAATGTTCATTTGAAAACGGGATGGCGACCAGCGTTCCGGCGGTGACTTCTGTCTGTACGCTGGCCTTGGGCAGGATGCCGATGC
Organism: Planctomycetaceae bacterium; assembly: GCA_021372945.1. GTDB lineage: Bacteria > Planctomycetota > Phycisphaerae > Sedimentisphaerales > Anaerohalosphaeraceae > 4572-13. Next base: position 102,295 of record JAJFTK010000120.1, read on the forward strand.
CGGCGTTGATCTCGATCGCACGCTTGATGGTCTCCGTATTATCGAACTCCATAATCGTCTGAACGGACACATTGTATTCCTTCAGCAAACTGTCCAAATGCACACGCGTGGGGATGTCTTTGGCAAAGGCGATAAATTTCTCTCCCTGCAGCAGATGCACGTCCATCCTCTCCTGTTTGCTGAGCGGATGTTCGGGCGAACATACCAGCAGCAGGGGTTCGTTTTCAAACGGGAACACCTGAAGGTTGCGGTTGCGCTTGGGGATGGCGACCACGCCGATATCGATACTGCCCCTCAAAAGAAGGTCGTATATATCTTTGGCATCGAGGTACTCCACCGCCAGGTTCACGTCCGGAAAGGCTTTTATGAACTTCTTGATATAAGGCTGGAGCGTGTGCATTCCAATACTGAAGATCGACGCCATACGGATGCGGCAGATCGAACGCGACAGCAGCGACAGATCGCTTTGAAGCTGGTTGTAGCGATCCAGGATGTCCTTGCTGGCACGGTAAAAGATCTCGCCGGGACCGGTTAATTCGATCGGTCGCTTCTTGCGGTCGAAGAGCTGGATCTTATGTTCCAGCTCAATCTGAGCAACCTGCTGGGAGACGGCTGACTGACTGATGCCGTGAAGCTGGCCTGTCCGTGAGAAATTTTTCATCTCTACAAGGTCACAAAAAAGCTGCAATGTTTCCAGATTCATAATGTAATCTTATTTAATGTATTATTGAACTTTATTGGACTTCTCGTCTTTGCTTATAGTATTATAAGTATAGGATTTTAGTTTGTAAAGACTTTCAGTATTCGATTTGTTGTTTTTGTTTCAATAGTAAGAGAAAGGAAAGGGCACAAATGGGTCAGCAATATGTAGAAAGTGTTATGGAGCAGGTTGTCGCCCGCAACCCGGGCGAAAAGGAATTTCATCAGGCCGTGCGAGAAGTGGCCGAATCGGTTCAAGCTGTAATTGACAAGAACCCGCAATTGGCCCGGATGAAGGTCCTTGAGCGGCTTGTCGAGCCGGAACGCCAGATCATGTTCCGCGTCCCGTGGATCGATGATAAGGGCCAGGTCCAGATCAATCGCGGTTTCCGAGTTCAGTTCAGCAGTGCCATTGGTCCCTACAAGGGCGGCATCCGTTTCCATCCGTCCGTGTACCTGGGGATCATCAAGTTCCTCGGATTCGAGCAGATCTTCAAGAACGCGCTGACCACAACCCCCATCGGCGGCGGCAAGGGCGGAAGTGATTTTGACCCCAAGGGCAAATCGGATACCGAAGTCATGCGTTTCTGCCAGGCTTTTATGAGCGAACTGTTCCGCCATATCGGCGCCGACACCGATGTGCCGGCGGGCGATATTGGCGTCGGCGGCCGCGAGGTCGGCTATATGTTCGGCCAATACAAGAAACTCGCCAATGTCTTTACGGGCGTGCTGACGGGCAAGGGCCTGGATTTCGGTGGCTCGCTGGCCCGCACCGAGGCAACAGGCTACGGTCTCGTATATTTCACGACCCGCATGCTGCAGGACCGCAAGACCGACTGGAAAGGCAAGAAGGTTATCGTTTCCGGTTCCGGCAACGTGGCCATCTACGCTCACCAGAAGGCGACGCAACTTGGCGCTAAGGTGATCGCCATGTCCGACAGCAACGGTTACGTCGTGGACGAGGCCGGCATCGATCTGAATATTGTCAAGCGGATCAAGGAAGTCGAACGCGGCCGCATCAAGCAGTATGTCCAGGAGCGCAAAGGCGCCCAGCACTTCGATAACTGGCAGGGGATCTGGACCGTTCCCTGCGATATCGCGCTGCCGTGCGCGACGCAGAACGAATTGGACGAGGCCGGCGCCAATGCCCTTGTCAAGAACAAGTGCATCGCCGTGGCCGAAGGCGCCAACATGCCTTCCACGCCGGAAGCGATCGAAGTGCTGCTGCAAAATAACGTTTCGTTCGGGCCGGCCAAGGCCGCCAATGCCGGCGGTGTCGCGACCAGCGCCCTGGAAATGTGCCAGAACTCAATGCGCTTGAGCTGGACGTTTGATGAAGTCGATGCGCGTCTCAAGATGATCATGAACAGCATCTACGATCAGTGCGTCAATGCCTCCACTGCGTACGGCATGAAGAATAACCTCGTGGCGGGCGCCAATATCGCCGGCTTCCTAAAGGTTGCCACGGCCATGATGGCGCAGGGCGTCGTCTAATCCGCGAGAATGCAGCAGGCAATGGAATTGAAAATCCCCTTGTCATGAACGGCGAGGGGATTTTTTTTGTGTATCTGGCCGGATTTGCTATAATCCGCGTTATGCACGATTATGATCCCGATAGAATTTTGCGTCAGCACGTGGAGATGGAATCATTTTTCACAGGCGATTTTACCTTGAAGGGTAAACCGCGTCCGGCGGAAAACGAACCTTCGCCGCCTGCCGCCAGAGCCGACTGTGGTGCCGAAGGCGACTCCCTGGAAAAGATTGCCGAGGAGATTTGCGCCTGCCGCAAGTGCCGGATCGGCTCTACAAGGACCAGGGCGGTGCCCGGCGAGGGCAGCCCGCATGCGCGGCTCGTGTTCGTCGGCGAGGCCCCGGGCGTCGAAGAAGATCAGCAGGGCAGACCCTTCGTCGGCAGGGCGGGCAAACTGCTGACCGATATTATTACCGCGATGGGTCTTCAACGCCAGGACGTGTTCATCACGAATGTGATCAAGTGCCGTCCGCCGGAGAACCGTGACCCCAAGCTCGAGGAGATCATGAGTTGTCGTCCCTTCCTGATCCGGCAGCTTGAGTTGATCCGGCCCGAGGTCATTGTGGCGCTGGGCGCACATGCGGCCAAGACGCTGCTGGAGACAGACGTCCCCATCGGCCAGCTCCGCGGCCGTTTTCATGAATATCGCTATTCGGATAACGCGCCGCCGGCCAAGCTGATGCCCACCTATCATCCGGCCTACCTGCTGCGCAATTATTCCTACGATAACCGCAAGCGCGTCTGGGAGGATATGGTCAAGGTGCTCAAGGAGTTGGGTCTGCCCGTTCCCAAAAAGAAGAAGGATGTTTAGAAAATGGCTTCGATGAAGTAGCGGCAGCTCAGCAGCAGATCCAGCAGGCTGACGCCTACCAACACGATCCATTTGCCCCACGGAAAGCGTTTTTGCGTTTTCGCCATATAGTAAACGATCATCAATGCGGCGGTCGTGACGGCGTAGAGCATCGCCGTCAGATCGAACTGGCGTCCCGTCAGCGGATGCAGCGACAGCCCCCCAAAGAAAGCCGCCAGGACCCCGGAGATCACCGCGCAGCCGACGATCCATTTAGCGTCGGCCCTGCCGGCGTACAGCATGGATTGAAAGCCAAGACCGCTCAAGACTGACAGCAGTAAAAGCGGGAACGCCTCCCACACGACGGGGCTGACCTGCAGGATCGGATCCATGAAACTGAGGGCCAGGCCGACGGCAAAGGGGATCAGAATAACAACCCGCTGAAAGGAGGCCATCACAAAAATACCCATCAATGCCATGATCAGCGGAACATGGTAAACACTGAAGATCACCTTGCTGCCAACCTTGTACAAAGGAAAGAAAAGTTCCATGAAGTTGTTAATATCCATCGGCGAGGTTTTGGGCATCAGGAAGTAAGGGCCCGCCCACGGCTGAGCGGTTGACCAAAAAATAAAAAAGACCGCCGCGAAAGGAAGCGCGCTGAACAGCGCGCGCAGGACCAGGCGAGCAGTGCCGGGCGACGATGCCCTTCCCCAGTACACGCTGGGCAAAAACAGCCACGGGATCATCGCATAGATAACCCCGGCAAGCGGGTGATAAATGGAGAAACCCAGCGCAAACGGACCAAACCCGTAAGCGGCGCCGCTCAGGGCCGAGGCCGCCCAACTGTTGATCCAGCGGCGGCCCAGGAAATAAACCCCCCAGGCGGCGGCCACCGGGTTGAGCGCGTAGGCCAGGTCGTAACGGGTAAATTGATGCAGGTATGGCCAGAAGAGCCAGCCGCTGAGAACCAGGTATGCCAGCAGGGCGATCAGTCCGTTCTCCCCCGCCCCGGAGACGTTAAGTTTTCTACCCTCTGCGGATGGCTTGCTCATGCAGCGCCTTTACTTAAGGACAACTTTCTTGCTGCCGATCGTGACCGTGCCGATGCGGTAAACCTTTTCGCCGGATCGCGTCAGCCGCGCCGTGATCGCGTCGGCAAAATTCGGTGCCACGATCATCACGAACCCAATGCCCATATTGAACACGCGGAACATCTCGTCCTCTTCGACCGGGCCGATCTTCCGGAGGTAGCCGAAGATCTCCGGCGCCGGCCATGAATTCTTCTTGAGCAGGGCGTTGCAGTCACCGGGCAGTACGCGCGGGATATTGCCGACCAGGCCGCCGCCGGTGATGTGGGCCATGCCGTGCACGACCTTCTTGACCTTATACTGATGCAGCACGTCAATGACCGACCGGACATAGATGCGGGTCGGTTCCAGCAGGACGTCGCCCAGCATCGCGCCGCCGAGTTCATTGATGCGGTCGGTGACCTTGAGCTTATTCTTTTTAAAACAGATATGCCGCACCAGCGAAAAGCCGTTGCTGTGCAGCCCGCTGGAGGCCAGCCCCAGCACCACGTCGCCGGCCTGCACGCGACTGCCCGTAATCACGCGGTCGCGCTCCACCACGCCGACCGCAAAGCCGGCCATGTCATATTCGTTCGGGCCGTAGATGTCCGGCATCTCCGCCGTCTCTCCGCCGATCAGGGCGCAATCCGCCATCCGGCATCCGGCGGCGATGCTCTCGACCATCTGGGCGATCGTCTGCGGATCCAGCTTGTTGACGCCCAGGTAATCCAGAAAGAACAAGGGCTCGGCCCCCTGCACGATCATATCGTTCACGCTCATCGCCACCAGGTCGATGCCGACCGAATCGAACCGCCCGGCCTTCTGCGCGATCAGCACCTTGGTGCCGACCCCGTCCGTGCAGGCGACCAGCACAGGGTGCCGATAGTTGCGCTTGAAAAGCTTCTCATCGTAGTCCAGCCGAAAGAGCCCGGCAAATCCATTTTCAAGCCCGATGACGCGCGGTCCGTGCGTGCTGGCGACAGAACGGCTGATGCGTTCGACCATGCGGTCGTTGGCATCGATGTTAACGCCGGATTCTTTATAGCTGACAAATTTTTCTTTACCCATTTACCTTCGTGCTCTTCGTGTGTTTCGTGGTTGATACAGAATTACAGTTCCAGTTGATCGAATAGCTGCATTTGATGACGTTCCATCGAGTACTTGTTAACGACGTTATTAATCGGGATGCGGTACTTGCCGCTCCAGCAGGCCGTGCAGTAATGGTCCGGCGGAAAAGACACGCAGCTTAGCATCCCTTCCAGCGAAATGTAACCCAGGCTGTCCACGTCCAGGTAATTGATTCTCTCTTGCAGCGTTTTCTTCTGGTTGGCCAGCAATTCCTCATGCGTCGGGAAATCCACCCCGTAAAAGCACGGGTGCTTCACCGGCGGACAGGCCACGCGCATGTGGATCTCTTTGGCCCCGGCCTCCCGCAGCGACTTGACCTTGCCCTTGGTCGTCGTGCCGCGAACGATCGAATCATCCACGACGACCACCCGCTTGCCCTTGACCACTTCCTTGACCACCGTCAGCTTCAGCTTGACTGCCAGCTCCCGCATATCCTGCGTCGGCGAAATGAACGTGCGGCCCACGTAATGGCTTCGGACGAATCCCATATCGAACGGGATGCCGCTCTCGTGCGAATAGCCGATCGCGGAGCTGGTGCCCGAGTCCGGCACCGGGATGACTACGTCCGCCTCCACGGGGTGTTCCTTTGCCAGTTGGCGGCCGCAGCGGGCACGCACTTCGTGCACGCACTCGCCGAAGATGCGGCTGCTCTGCTTGGCGAAATAGACATGTTCGAAAATGCAGTGCGCCGGCGTGATAGTCCCGGGCGTCACAAAGAACCGGCTGTGCAGTCCGTGCTTGTCCAATGTGATGATCTCGCCCGGCTCCACGTCGCGAATGTACTCGGCGCCGACCGCGTCCAGGGCGCACGTCTCACTGGCAATGCAGTAGCAGCCCGCCTTGGTCTGTCCGATGCACAAGGGCCGGATGCCGTAGGGGTCGCGGGCCGCCACAACGTGGTCCTCAAACAAAAACAGCAGGGAATAAGAACCCTGCAGGTGGTTGAGCACGTGCCCCAGCGGATCGGGCTTGGTGACGTGCGTGGGCTTTGCCATCAGGTGCACGATGATCTCGGTATCGTTGCTGGTCTTGAAGATGTGGCCGTAGGCCTCATATTCATCCCGCAGCAGCGTGGCGTTGATCAGGTTGCCGTTATGCGCCACCGCAACCTGCCCGCGCGAAAACTCGCTCAAAAACGGCTGCGCGTTGGCCGGGTTGCTCGTGCCCGTCGTCGAATACCGCACGTGCCCGATCGCCATCGGGTTGGTCAGCTTCTCCAAAAACCCGCGGTCCGCACGGAACACACGGCTGACCTGTCCCATGCCCGTATAGCAGGTAATATTCTCTCCGTTGCTGGAGGCGATACCGGCCGCCTCCTGGCCGCGATGCTGCAAACTATGAAGAGCGAAAAATGTCTTTTGCACGGCTTCCGGGTCGCCATATATCCCGAAAATACCGCATTCTTCTTTTTTATCTGTCATGTATATGGATCTCGCTAAAAACTCTAGAGGAAAGATAAGCTACTCCGTATCTTGGATACCCACAGTGTACCATACCCCTAAAAGATGTCAATGGTTTGGTTTTTTCGCGCCTCAGCCGGATATTGTTTGAAAAAATTGGGGCCGTCGATACAATCATAAACTTTTCCGAAAGGGTATGGAATGAATTTTAAAGTGCATTTGTCACGTCCGGATATAACGGAAAGCGAGATCGAGGCCGTTTGCCAGGTCCTTCGCAGCCCCAACCTCTCTCTGGGACCCAAACTGCGCGAGTTTGAGCAGGGCTTTGAGCGCTATCTTGGCCGCAAGCACGCCATCGCCGTCAATAGCGGCACCAGCGGGCTGTTCCTGTGTACGCAGGCGCTGGGCTGGGGGCCGGGAGACGAGATACTCACCACGCCCTTTACCTTTATCGCTACCATCAACATCATCATCATGTGCGGCGCTACGCCTGTATTCGTGGACATCGACCCGGTCACCCTGAACATGGCCCCGGCCAAAATCGAGGCCAAAATTACCCGCAAGACCAAGGGCATCGTGCCGGTGGAGGTCTTCGGCAGTCCTGCCGGGTTTGACCGCATCACCGCAATCGCCAAAAAGCACAACCTGACCGTGCTGGAGGATAGCTGCGAGGCCTTGGGCTCCAGCCTGAACGGCGTTAAAGCCGGCAACTTCGGCAAGATGAGCACTTTTGCCTTCTACCCCAACAAGCAGATGACCACCGGCGAGGGCGGCATCATCCTCACCGACGATGACGAACTGGCCGAGACGTGCCGCTGCCTGCGCAACCAGGGCCGCGGCAGTAAGAGCAGCTGGCTGGCCCACGAGCGGGTCGGCTACAACTACCGCCTCAGCGATATCAACTGCGCCCTTGGGATCGCCCAATTGGCCCGGCTGGAGGAATTTGTCGAGAAGCGCGCTTGCGTCGCCTCCATGTATGGACAATTGCTCGCCGGCGAAAAGCGCGTCTCGTCGCCCCAAACGCCCGAGGGCTGCCGCATGAGCTGGTTTGTCTATGTGATCCGCCTGGCCGATAAGTACACGCAGGAGCAGCGCGACACGCTCATCCAAAAGATGCACGCCCGCGGCATCCAGGTCAGCAACTACTTCCCGCCGATGTACCTGCAGCCCTTCATCGCCAAAAAGTACGGCTTCAAGAAGGGCGATTTCCCCGTGACCGACGCCGTAGCAAAGAGCACCATGGCGCTGCCGTTCCACAATAACCTCTCCGCCGAAGAGGCCAAGCTGGTTGTCGCCGAGCTGACCGCCTGTCTCAACGAACTGTAAGGAAAACGGGGACTGGTACGTTCTGCCTGACCCGCCAGGGTTGAGCGGGTTGTACCTGTCCCCGCTTTCCCTCATTTGTCATTCTTCATTCTTCATTTTGTTTGACTCTCCCTCTCCGCGCGTTACAATTGCCGACAAAAGGATGCAGAATATTCGACAATCGACAATCGACAATCGTCAATCATCAATCGTCAATTGGGAAAAGGAGCGGGCATGAAGGTCTTAATGGTGATGATCCTGTGGGGGATTTTGCTGCTGCTGTGCTGGCCGCTGGCCGTTCTGATAGTCCTCCTTTGGCCCATCGTCTGGCTCTTATCCATTCCATTCAAGGTCGTGGGCATTGCGATGAACGCCGTCCTCGCGCTGGTCAAAACCATCCTCTTCATGCCGGCCAGACTCCTCGGCTACAAAATCCGGGGCTGAAAACGGGGACTGGTACGTTCTGCCTGCCCTGAGCCGAGTCGAAGGGCCGGTCAAGGTTGTACCTGTACCCGTTTTCCGGAAGGCATGGAACGGCACGCAGAATACTGAGAAGATAGGCCATGATTACAGAAAAGACAGTACTAGTTCTGGGAGCAGGCGCAAGTCACGCATACGGTTTTCCTTTAGGAATAGAGCTTAAAGATTTGATTTATGCGATAACTCAGCGGCCCATTGAAGCCTATGCTCCCCTAATTGAACTCGGGCACACAGTGGATGAAATTAGAAACCTTGGACGGGCACTGGCACGAAGTCCGGTCTATTCAATTGATGCATTTTTGGAACGCCGAGCGGAGTTTATTGAACTTGGTAAGAAAATAATTGCAATGACCCTGTTGCCTTACGAGCATTCCGTACATCTATTCGAAAATCCGATAGCAGTGAGGTCAAGCAGGAACAAAGAATTTGGGTCGGTTGAGGACTGGTACCAATACCTTTTCAACCAACTCGGCGGCACTTTGCCGGAATTACGTCAAAACCAGTTAGTTGTAATTACGTTTAATTACGATCGCTCTCTTGAGTACTATCTTTATGAGGCAATCAGAAATTCCTTTAATTTGGATGAACAGTCACTCAGGGATGTCATGAAGGTAGTGCAAGTTATTCATGTTTATGGGAGTTTAGGCCGCCTACATTGGCAAAATGGAGATGCCTGCGTAATTCCATACGAAGCATGGAACAGTTCTCAGGGACTGAAGGCGCGGTTAATAGACGACGCCGCAAGTAGCATAAAGATATTGCATGAAAATCCGCACAACGTACCTGAGCTAAAAATTGCACAGGAGTATATCAAGAGTGCTGCAAAAGTGCTGTTCCTTGGATTCGGATTCAATACTACCAACCTCAAAAGATTGTTGCCCTGTGAATTGATAAAAAGGCCTAACATGTATGGGACTGACTTAGGTCTAAATGTGCATCAGAAAAGAGAAATTCACAAAATTGGTATGGATGGTTTCCGTCCTGACGCTATCGAGTATTGCTTTCCAAATATGAAAATACTCGATTTCTTAACACAAAGTCCAAATTCAGGTTTACTTTAGTTGCTGTACAAGGAGAAAGCATGGACAAGGATCTATTACAAACAGTAAGCGACACTTTGAAACGCCCAATCGATACGGTGTGTAAACTTTTAGAGAATCTTCTCGACGAATCTACAAAGGCGCTAGGTTATTACTTCTCTGATCATGTTGTCTACTGGCAATGGTGCAACCGGCTAAACATACTTGAAAAGGCACAGAAGAAGTTAAAGGAAAAGGGCTTGACCGCACACAAGCTTCCCAATGACTTTGTCGTTCCGCTCTTACGCGAATGTGGGGATAGTTCTGAAGATGATTTGCAGAATATGTGGGCAGATCTGTTAAGCGGAGCTGTTGAAAATGCTGCGAACTCTCACGTTTCTTACGTGCACACACTAAAGACAATGTCCTCGACCGATGTAGTTTTCATTAGCACAATGTTGAGGTGCGAACCAGTGAGAGGAAAGGAAAGAATCGAACTGGTTGTTAGTAATAGCAAACTAACTGCTGAACAGGCCGAGGCATCACAGGCAAACCTTGATAGATTAGGGTTCTTTACGCCGACGAGGACAAGACTCAAATCATTTGCGATGAATTTTCTACTTGCTTGCGGAATTAATGAACAGATATTGAAGGAATACAAAAAGAAGGAGGATCTTATTCCGAGACGTGTTCTAAGTGATTAGTGATAAAAACAAGGGAGAAATCTTGTAATTCTGTCGGAAGGATCCGGTAAATCCTGTCAAAACTAACGAAGAGAATTGCAATCAGTACTGTCCCGTTATAAGTTGAATAATAACAATTGGTTATATAACTCGCTCTTTGAAAAGTCGATTAAACTCGCAGAAAACATGCTTTTGATGGGTGTTTTTTCAAAAAGCATGACGCCTAAAACCTGAAGAATTT
>JAJFTK010000041.1 GCA_021372945.1 Planctomycetaceae bacterium
GCGAACCTCGGGTCCAAGCCCGGCCATTTCGGCATTCCCGCCGGCGTTGTCAGCGATGGGGCCGTAAGCGTCGGTTGCAAGTGTCACACCTAACGTCGAAAGCATGCCGACTGCGGCAAAGCCGATGCCGTAGAGACCAAGCGAGAAGTCCTCCAGACCGCCTGCGAAAATGAACGCGGCCATGATGCCAGCCGAAATAACGACTACCGGCAGGGCGCTGGAGAGCATTCCCGTGGCAAAGCCATCGATGATCACCGTGGCCGGGCCCATGACGGCCTGGTTGGCGATCCCCTTGGTGGGTTTGTACTCGTCGGACGTATAGTACTCGGTCAACTGGCCGATGATCACGCCGGCGAGAAGACCGGAGATGATGGAGCCAAACACGCCCCATGTGATCCAGCCGATGGCCGCCATGATTAGCATCGCCACAAGGATAAAGAAGGAGCTGCCGAACGTGCCGATGAACAGCGAACGCAGCAGGTTCTTCTGCGTGGCCTCTTCTTTGCAGCGGACCATGAAGATGCCGACGATCGAAAGCAGGTTCCCAATACCGGCCACGATCATGGGGGCCATCACAGCTTTAAGCGGGCTGATGCCGCTGATCTGCGTGGCAATCGCCGGAAGGGTAGCGCCCAATGCACAGGTCGCCAGGATCGAGCCGCAATAGCTTTCGTACAGGTCAGCGCCCATGCCGGCGACGTCGCCGACGTTATCGCCGACATTGTCCGCGATGGTGGCGGGGTTGCGCGGGTCATCTTCGGGGATACCGGCCTCGACCTTGCCGACGAGGTCAGCGCCGACGTCAGCGGCCTTGGTATAGATCCCGCCGCCAACGCGTGCGAACAGGGCCTGCGTGGAAGCACCCATGCCGAACGTGATCATGGTGGTTGTGATCTCGGCCAGCTTGTGGTCGGGGTTCATTCCTTTCTGAACCAGGATCCACAGTCCGTTTTGCATGTGCTCAGCCGTATAAATGAACTTATCCAGGATCAGGTACCACAGAGAAATATCCAGCATGCCGAAGCCGACCACGACCAGGCCCATTACAGCGCCGGAACGGAAAGCAACCTGAAGCCCTCGGTTGAGGCCTTCGCTTGCGCCCTGGGCGGTACGCGAGGAGGCGTTGGTGGCCGTGTTCATGCCCAGGAAGCCGCACAGGCCGCTGAAGAAGCCGCCGGTCAGAAAAGCCAGCGGCACAAACGGGTTCTGAATACCGAAGTAGGCCAGAACGATGAAAAGGATAAACAAGAGCAGGAAGATAAAACCGACCGCCGAGTATTGCCGCTTGAGGTAGGCGAAAGCGCCTTCTCGGACGGCCATGGCGATCTCGACCATGCGGGCGTTTCCCGCCGGGGCGGCCATCATCTTCTTATAGAAGTACCAGGCGAAGAAAATGGCAAGCAGTGAACTGATCGGGGCGATCCACCAGACCAACTGGATCATGCCATCCGGATCGGCCGCCGCTGTTGCCGGAGCAGCTTCCTGTGCCAGGGCCATTGATGAAAATGCCGCCAGGGGCAGTCCCAACAATCCCATTTTTGCTAATCCTTTCACGTTTGTTCCTTTCAAATGAAAAAGCCTCAAGAGACGGTTAGTTTAAAATTGCGTACAGTTTAGCGATTCCAAAAGTGTTTGCAATCAAATTTCGCGATTTTGCTCAAATCGTGTGATATTTCAAAAAATCCCAAACGCCAAAACTGCTCGACAATACTGATTATGTGTGGTAATCGGCGTTAATAGTCACGTAATCTTTGCTTAGATCACAACCATAACAGAAATCGCTGTATTTGCCAAGGCCCAGATCGATGGTGATCGTGTGTTCTTTTTGGCGAATGATCGCGGAGACTTCCTTGGCATCGAAGTCGGCGGGCCGGCCATGGCGAAAGACGTAAACATCGCCGATCCTGCAGGAGAGCATGGCCGGATCGAGTTTGATGCCGCTGGAGCCGACGGCGCAAATGATACGACCCCAATTGGGGTCGCCGCCGTGCACGGCACATTTGACCAGGTCATAGTCGGCGACGGCGCGGGCGGCGCGCAGGGCGTCTTCTTTTTTTGCGGCGCCTTTGACTTCCACCTTGAACATGCGGGTTGCTCCTTCGGCATCGAGGGCCATCTGCCGGGCCAGGTCGGAACATAAATCGGCCAATGCGCGGGCGAATCGCCTGTAGCCGGAGTCCTGCTGTTTGATCGTCTTGTTACCGGCTTGGCCGGAGGCAAGGATCATAGCTGTATCATTTGTGCTTTGGTGACCATCCACCGTCAAACGGTTGAGTGAAAGCCCGATGGCGTTTTTAAGGGCCTTGCCCAGCAGCGGCTTCGATATGGCGGCGTCGGTGGTGATGATGCAAATGGTGGTGGCCATGTTGGGGCCGATCATGCCGGCGCCCTTGGTGGCAGCGGCCAGGGTGACACTGCTGCCGAAGATCTCGACCTTGCGAACGGCTTGCTTTGGACGCGTGTCAGTGGTCATGATCGCTTTGGCAAAATTCAGCCCGGCATTTTCGCTGTCGCTTAGAAGGCCGGCGGCCTTTTCAATTCCGGCGGTGATCTTTGTGATCGGCAACTGGCGGCCGATGATGCCCGTAGAGGCCAGAAGGACCTGTTCGGCGTCAATGGTCAATTCTTTGGCGACCTTGGCGCACATGACCTTCGCGGCGGCAAGGCCCTTGGCGCCGGTGCAGGCGTTGGCGTTGCCGCTGTTGACGACTACCGCGTGAACGGTCCGTGTGTTTTGGACCAGCTTTCGGCAGAGGATGACGGCGGCCGACTGGATGGCATTGGTGGTGAACATGGCGGCGGCGCGTGCGCCGTCGGGACAATAGAGCAGGGCCAGATCCGGCTTGCCGGACGCCTTGACGCCGCAATGCAATCCGGCCGCTAAAAAGCCTTTGGGGGCCGTAATGGTTTTGTTTGACATAGGCGAACTCCACGAATGGTTAAAATGATTCGCATACGATAAAAGAAAATCCGCAAAAATCAAGACAATTCAATGCGGCCGTCCGAGTCCGCCGCTGGTTACAATGGCCGCCACAGATAGAAGGCGGGCTTCTAAACAACAGAATTGTGGTTTAAAGTTCGCTGGTGTCGGCGGATCGCGGATCCACGATCCGCTCTGGGGCATTATTCAGGCGGCCTGCAATCGCCAGGTTGCGGAAGGGTGCGGCGGGGTCGTAAAAATCTTCATTGAGGTCCACTGCGTGGATCATCAGGCCTTCCCTGTGTTCAGCAAGCTGGCCGGCGATGCGGCCGTCCGGCTGGATGAAGCAGGATGGATACGGGCAGAACCAGCCGCAGGAGTTGGACATGCTGACCCAGAAGCCGTTGTTGGCGGCGTTGGCCTGCATGGTTTGACGCATGATATCGCTGTGGACGCTTGGGCCTTGCTGGCGGGCGTTATAAAAAGATTGAAAGACGCATTTTACCCCATTCCTGTAAAGCTGCCGATAGAGTTCAGGGAAGCGAAGGTCAAAGCAAATCAACAGAGAACATTTGACACCATTGATTTCAAAATGAGCGAAATGATCGCCCGGCGTGAAATGGTCCAGGTCCATCGATGTACAGAAGCGTTTGTCATAACGGTTGGCAAGCTTGCCTTCCGGCGAGATCAGGTACAGGCAGTTATGCGGTTTGTGCGGTGCAGTAAGAGGGTGGGCGCTGCCGAGGACGACCCACAATCGCAGCTCGCCGGCAAGCCGAATAATTTCGAGCGTCCTGTTTCGCAGCAGGTCCCAATCGTAACCATCGAACGAACCGAAATCGACGCCCGCGTAGCCGCTGATGGCGCATTCGGAGAAATGCGCGATGTGAGCGCCTTTATCGGCGGCCTGCCGCATCAGCGCCTGGATATGCTGCCCATTAGCTTCTACGTTATCGCAAACCGGAAACTGACACGTCGCGATTTTCAGAATGCCTTGAGTCATCCGTATGTTCCGTAATCGTTTCTTGCCGCAGAGCACACAGAGATCACAGAGAGCCATTCTCTCTTAGTTCTCTGTGGCTAAATCCTATTCCAGTCCCATGGTTTCGGGCAGACCACAAATGAGGTTCATGTTCTGGACGGCCTGGCCCGAGGCGCCTTTGACCAGATTATCGATGGCCGAAAAGACGACGACCTTGCCCTTGACGACGGTCGGGAAGATGTGGCAATAGTTGCTTTTGGCCACGTGCTTAACGGCAGGGGGCTTGGAGACAACCTGCACGAACCGCTCGCCCTTGTAGAAATCCTGATAGAGTTTCATCACCTGCTCGGATGTAATAGAGCCGGTCGGGTCACTGTAGGTGGTGGTGAGGATGCCCCGGTCGAACGGACCGACGTGCGGCTGAAAGAGCAGTTCGACCGGTTTGCCGGCGACCATCGAGGCGACTTGTTCGATCTCAGGACCATGCCGATGGACGCCGACCCCGTAGGGATAGATGTTTTCGTTCATGTACGGGAAATGGAAGTTGGGGGTTGGGTTCTTGCCGCCGCCGGATACGCCCGTTACGGAATTGACGATGATGCCGCCGGTTTTGACAATGCCATGCTTAAGCAGCGGCGCCAGCGCCAGCGAGGCCCCGGTGGGAAAGCAGCCGGGATTGGCTACGAGCTTTGCGCCGACGATTTGCTCCCGGAATAGTTCCGGCAGGCCGTAGACCGCATGGGCGAGGTTCTGCTTATCCGTGTGCGGTTCATAGTACTTTTCGTAAACGGCCGCGTCCTTAATGCGGTAGTCGGCGCTGAAATCGACGACCTTCAGGCCCGCGGCCAGCATTTTTGGGACCGTGTTCATCGAGATCTTATGCGGCAGGCAGCAAAGGGCGACGTCGGCCAGCGAGGCGAGCTTATCGATATCCAACGGCTCCAGCATCATATCCAGCCGGCCCCGAAGCTGCGGGAAGACATCGGCCGCATGGCCGCAGTCGCTCTGGGCCGTCAGATAGGTCAACTTGGCCTGCGGATGCCGCAGGAGGATCTCGATGGATTCTGCACCGGTGTAGCTGCTGCCCCCGATAATTGCAACGCGTATCATATTTAAGTCCTGAACCATATTGCCCTTTCAGGGCGAAAGAGTTGTTGTTTGCTTTTCATTTCCCAGGGCGTTGCCCTGGGCTGGAATACATCGGCCTTTCAGGCCGTCACTTCGGAGCATAAAAAAAGCCGCCTGAAACCGGCGGCTTATTGTAAACAGAAGTCTTGCAGAAAGCAAATTAACGTTTGGAGAACTGGAAGCTCCTGCGTGCGCCGGGTTTGCCGGGTTTTTTGCGTTCGACCATACGACTGTCGCGCGTGAGAAAGCCCATGTCGCGAAGAGACTTGACCAGGTTCGGGTCATAGTTCTTGAGCGCCCGGGCGATGCCCAGCATGATCGCTCCCGATTGGCCGGTGATGCCGCCGCCCTGGACGTTGACGAAGACGTCAACCGATTCGAGCGTGTTGGTGATCTTCAGCGGGGCGATGACTTCGCTGCGGTTCTTTTCGAGCTTAAAGTACTCGTTCATATCCCGATCGTTGATCTTGAGATCGCCTTTACCGGGCTTGATGCGGACGCGAGCGACGCTGCTCTTGCGACGGCCCGTGCCCCAGATAAAACCGCCTTTATCGGGCATGGTCTTTTTATGTTCAGTCTTCGACGCTGCCGGAGCCTGGTTAAACATGTTCGGATCGATCAAAGGACTATTCGCGTTTGTGTCGGCCATATCAATTCCGTGCTTTGGTTAGAGTTCCATTTTCTGCGGCTGTTGAGCGGCATGGTTGTGCTCGCTGCCGCGGTAAACTTTCAGTTTCTTGAACATGTGAGCGCCAAGCGTGCTCTTGGGGAGCATCCGCTTGACGGCCAGTTCGATAATGCGCTCCGGGCTGCGTTCAAGCATCCTCTTAAAAGGGATGCTCTTTTGGCCGCCGGGATAACGGCTGTAGGTCTGATATTGTTTGTGCTCGTCCTTGTCACCGCTGAGACGAACCTTTTCGGCATTGACGACGATCACAAAATCACCGGTATCGACGTGCGGGGTGTAGGTGGGCTTGTCCTTGCCCATCAGGACCATGGCGATCTTGGATGCCAGCCGGCCCAAAATAGCCCCGTTGGCGTCGATAACCCGCCAATTGCGTTCGGTTGTTTCGTTTTTGGCTAAGAAACTCTTCATATCTATATAACTCCTGCGAATCTCAATGAAAGCGGATTATTATAATGGACCTCGTGCGGGTGTCAACCGGTATTTTACGTTTTTGGGGCTAAATTATGAACAAATTTGCGAATTCAGGAGTTTAAGTCCATAGATTGGCAGGTTTCTATGTATTAATAACATGCTTACCATGCATAGGCCTGGGGGGCCGGTCCGCCGGGGCCCGGGAAGATGGCGTCAAGCTGCTTGAGCGTTTCGCCGGAAAGCGAGACCTCCAGGGCGCCGGCACTTTGCCTTAATTGGTCAAGCGTTCGCGGGCCTATTATGGGGGCCGTGACCGCCGGGTTGTGCAGCAGCCAGGCCAGCGCGACATCAGCGGGGGAGCGGCCGAGTTTGCGGCACAGCTTTTCGTAGGCGTCGATGCGGTCGCGGCAGCCGGCAAGCTGGTTCTGCACCCGCTCCATGCCGCGGCGGTCCATCTGGGCCTTTTCCAGTACGCCGCCCAGCAGGCCGCCTGCAAGCGGGCTATAGACGATCAGACCCATGCCGAATCGCTGGCAAGCGGGGATGACCTCCAGTTCGAGCGTGCGATTGTTGAGGTTATAGATGCTCTGCTCGCTGGCCAGGCCCTGCTTGTGCATCGACGCGGCGGTCATGCAGCATTCGGCGATATCCCAGCCGGCGTAGTTGCTGGAGCCGACATAGACGACCTTGCCCTGCTTTTGCAGGATGTCCATGGCCTCCCACATCTCCAGGTGCGAACAGTTATGGTCGATGTGGTGGATCTGATAGAGTTCCAGATGATCCGTCTGGAGGCGCTTGAGCGAGCCTTCGCAATGCTTGAGGATCTTGTACTTGGATAGCCCATCGTTGGCGCTGTTTTCTTCACGGCGTTCGTAGGCGGAGGCACAGTGGCCAAAGACCTTACTGGCCAGGATGACGGCATCGCGCCGGCCGCCGCCCTGGACCAGCCAGCGGCCAATGATCTTTTCGGTGCCGCCGCGGTCGATGAAGTCCATGCCGTAGGCGTCGGCGGTGTCGAAGAAACTCAGGCCCATGTCGAGGGCCTCGTCCATGATGCGAAAGGCGTCCTGCTCGCTCGTCTTCCAGCCGAAATTCATGGTGCCAAGGCACAACCGCGAGACCTTCATGCCCGTTTTGCCCAGATATGTGTACTGCATCACAAGCTCCTTTCAAAAGCTATCCGTAAAAATAGGGAGGCACCGGCGAATTGTCAATCCGCTATTTCTTTATATCTAGCAATTTTTGACAGGATTTACAGGATTTACAGGATATAATTCGAGAGTTCTTTGTTCAAAGTTCTTAGTTTGCAGAAGTTAGGAGGTTTTGACAGGTATGTTTGGCAAGAGGTCGGGTAAGGGGTATGTTCGGGTGCTGGAGGGGATCGAGATCAAGACGATCGTGCATGGGCAGGGGACTCTGATGACGGAGTTTCGGCTGACCCGGGATGCGGCGCTGCCGGAACACGCGCACGAGCAGGAGCAGACGGGCTACCTTCTAAAGGGGAGGATCAGGCTATTCATCGACGGTACATCGCAGGTCATGACTCCCGGCGACAGTTGGATGATCCCGTCCAACGTGCAGCACAGGGCCGAGATCCTGGAGGACAGCGTGGCGCTTGAGGTTTTCAGTCCCTGCCGGAGCGATTACCTGAAGTACGTGAATGCGGAGGACGTTAGAACCACGAATCCCGATTCATCGGGACGAATAGACACGAATGTATTTAAATCCGAAATTCGAAGCTCGATCCCGACATCGGGACGAAACAAATTTGGGAGAATACGATGAAGCGTTATGGGAGTGTTGT
Source organism: Planctomycetaceae bacterium (assembly GCA_021372945.1). GTDB lineage: Bacteria > Planctomycetota > Phycisphaerae > Sedimentisphaerales > Anaerohalosphaeraceae > 4572-13. The sequence goes on from JAJFTK010000041.1 coordinate 7,934, forward strand.
GCAGGTCAAGGAGGACAAGCTGGAGGAGTATGTCAAACTACACGCCGCTGTCTGGCCCAAGGTCCTGAGCATGATCAAAGCCTGCAATATTCAGAACTATTCGATCTACCTGCGAAAGCTGCCGGACGGCAAGCACTATCTGTTCAGCTATTTTGAATACGCCGGGCAGGATTTTGATGCGGACATGGCAAAGATGGCTGCCGATGAAACGACGCAGAAGTGGTGGGCGGTCTGCAAGCCCTGTCACGAGCCGCTGGCGGACCGGGCTGAGGGCGAGTGGTGGGCGAGCATGGAAGAAGTGTTTCATCTGGACTGACCGCGGCCCTTCGATGCGTCAGGTACGATGATATTCTTTTGACAGGATTTACAGGATTAACAGGATAAGAGAAAACGACACGGGCAAGATGCCCGTGCGACGAATAATGCCGGCAAGATGCCGGCGGTACCTTGGCAGGGAATGGTGAACATGACTCCAATCAATCCTGATCCTCTTCTTGGCGTGGGCCTCCACGGAGTCGGCGCGATGCTTGCGGCCAACTGCTATGCGCCGCAGAAACTGGTCCGGCGATGGTCGTGGGAAATATTCTGGATGGTCCAGGCCTCGTGGTGCTGGCTGCTGTGGCCGATCATCGGCGCGGCGCTGACGATCCCGGATCTGCCGAACGTGCTGGGCGATGCGATCCGCCAATGTCCGATGGCGCTGGTCTGGTCGTTCTTGTTCAGTATGGCCTACGGCATCGGCGGCATCGCGTTCAACCTGTCCATTCGCTACATCGGCTTTGCGCTGACGTATGCGATCGCGGTGGGACTGTCGGCGGTATTGGGTACACTCGTGCCGCCGCTGGTGCGCGGTGAGTTCGGGACCATCCTGTCAAAGACCGGCTCCGGCTGGGTCATGTCCGGCGTGGCGGTCGGCGCGTTGGGCATCGCGATTTGCGGCATTGCCGGCCGGCTCAAGGAACGCGACATGGCGGCAGCGGGACAGTTCAACCTGCTCAAGGGATTCGTGCTGTCGCTCATCGCCGGCGTGCTGTCGGCGGTTTACGGATTTGCGCTGGCGGTGGCCGAACCTGTCGCTGCGATCGCGGAATCTTATGGCGCCGGGCACTGGAGGGGCAACGTCATCTACCTGACGGCCAACACCGGCGCGTTCGTGACCTCGATGATCTACTGTGTCTATCTGGCAACGAAAAATCGCTCGTTCGGCGAATTCTTCCACCTCAGGCAGGAAGGCGACCGCGGCAGCCTGTGGGGCAACTATGTGTTTGCGATCTTGACCGGCACGCTTTGGTACGGCCAGTTCTTCTTCTATAATCTCGGCCACGTGCGGATGGGCCACTACTCGTTTACAAGCTGGGCCATTCACATGATCATGCTGGTGCTGTTCAGCAACCTCACCGGCATCCTCTTCCGCGAGTGGAAGGGCTGTTCGGCCCGCACGCGAATCGCCATCGTGCTGGGGCTATTGGTGCTGGTGGCCTCGGTGCTGCTGCTGACCTATGGCAACTACCTGGGAGAACATTAGCCACAGAGGACACAGAGAACTCAGAGAAAAATAAATAGAACCTCTGTGAATCTCTGTGGGCTCTGTGGCAAAAATTTGGATTTCGGATTTTTGGTTTTGGAGACTTCATATGGGTATGTTTGACACAGTTGGAAAAGGGCAATCCCGGGAACGGAAACCCAATACGCTGAAGAAGCTGTCGCGCATGAAGACGGCGCTGAGCCATCGAGAGCCGGACCGCGTGCCGATCAGCGATTTCTTCTGGGGCGGCTTTATTAAGCGCTGGCGAAAGGAGCTTGGCCTGCCCGCCGATGCCAACCCGTACTACTATTACGACCTGGACTGGATCGTGACGGTTCCGAACATGGACCCGAAGATCCAGCCGTTTGAAACGCTCAAGGAGGACGCTGACGAGGTCATTGTCAAAACCGGCTTTGGCGCCGTGATGCGCAAAAAATTCAGCGCCCCCATGCCGGAATTTATCGGCTTCGATACCGATACGATCGAAAAGCTCGAGGCGCTGGAGTTTGACGACCCCAAAGACCCCCGGCGATATTTTGCGGCGGGCGATAACCAGATCGCCGGCGTGGGGGATGGGTTTGAAAGAAACACGCCGGCGTGGGTCGAGACGGTCAAATCGCTGCATCCGGATTTTCCGGTGTTCGGCAGCATCATCGAAGTCAACGAGTGCCTGACCCGGCTGATCGGCCCGACGAGCAACATGCTGTGGATCGGGATGGAGCCGGAGCGGATGGGCAGGCAGATCAATCGCATCGGGCAGTTTTACCTGGACTGCGCCAAGGCGCAGATCGATGCGGCGGGCGGGCTGCTCGACGGCTTTGTCATCTGGGGCGACGTGGCGTATCGCAACAACATGTTCTTCTCGCCGGACTATTGGCGCACGTATTTCAAGCCGTGGGTGAAGGCGATTGCCGATTATGCGCATTCCAAGGGGCTGATGGTGATCTATCACGGCTGCGGCAACATCAACAAGATCCTCGAGGATTACATCGAGATCGGAATCGACGCGATGAACCCGCTGGAGGCCAAGGCCGACCTCGACGCGGTCCAGCTGCGGCGAAAGTACGGCCAGCGGTTGGGCATCTGCGGCAACAGCAATATCCAGGTCTGGGAGACGGGCGACGAGGAGGCGATCCGCCGGGAGGTGCTTGGCAAATTGAATGCGGCCAAAGGCGGCGGCTACATCTTCCAATCGGATCATTCGGTCGCCAGCGACGTCTCCGGCCAGACGTATGACTACATCGTCAAGCTGGTCCGCCAGTTCGGCAATTATCCGCTGGAGCTGGGCGAGTACGATTTGAAAATGTGAATACGGATTGACACGGTTTTTTTAGACACGGATTAACACCGATTAACACTGTTAAGGAATACGAAAGGACACGGAAGGTTAAACGCTGATTTCGCTGATGACGCTGCAGACTGTCATGCCGGACTTGATCCGGCATCCAGGGCGTTTAAGCAGGATTGGCCTGTTTCGCTTGATGACAGGTAGGGTGGGCCCACGCGGATCAAAAAGGGCCGAAAATGGCGGGAGTCAGAAAACGGGCCGATTCGGCACGATGAGCCTGCGCAGTCCCGATGCATCGGGATAGCCTCGCCCGCAAGGGTGGGGTTTGTAGGGGCAGGTCCCCGTGCCTGCCCAAGCCCGCGCAGCGGGCGACATATTTCTTCTCTTTAGAGCACAGTGTTCAAACGTTGGAGAATTAGAAATGGCGGGGATTAAGAAAACAAGGGCGGATGGGCAGTTGTCGGGGATGGCGGGGGAATTCGCAAGCTTGTAGGTACGTGCAATTTGAAAAATGTTGAAAGTGTGCGTTATGTATATTTAATTTACTCAAACTGACCGATTGAAAGATTTTTGATGATAGCAGTGATTCAACAAAACAGCCTCAAATGCCGATAAGTCTTGTGTTGAGCATTACTTATTCGCACGGAGGCTGCATGATTACTATCGGCAAAATTCCTCAAAAAGT
>JAJFTK010000135.1 GCA_021372945.1 Planctomycetaceae bacterium
GGTTTCTGCCCAAGGGCAGGACGATCTCGGCGGCCGCCGCGGGGTTGTGGGTTGCAACCCACAACCCCGCCCGAACGATTCTCTTATTAAAGAACGTTAGTACTGTTATATCGCTTGCAAGTTAAGATACAAGGGCAGGCGTGGGAGCCTGCCCCTACGACCGCGTGAATACGCAAACTATGGAAGGAATGGTCAAGCAGCGCAGGCAAACTGCCGGCATTGCTTAGGGCTGCTCAGGTCGCGGCGGCCGGTTGGGATCTTGGCCTCTCCAGCGCGGGCGTCCATCACGATCGCCGCGTCGCTCGTCGTCGCCGCGCCGCTCGCCTTCATCCGGCCCGCGTCTGCGCTGGCCGGGACCGCGGCCAAACCCCTCGCGCATACGCTGCTGTCGTTCTTCCCAAATCTTTTTCTGCGGCTCCGTCAGGATCGTCGAGATCGCCTGGTTCATCTGTTCGATTTCCGCCGCGATTTTCGGCCGGGCTTCTGCACGGATTTTTTCCATCACCTTGAAGTGTTCCTGGATGATCGGCTCAAGCTTTTGCTTCTGCTCTTCCGTTAACTGCAGTTCGCCTGCCAGGTGCCGCATCCACCGCTCGCTGAAATACTCCGGTCCCGGCGGCGGCTTGGGAACTTGCCGCTGCATGATGATAAACGTCAGCCCTGCCCCGATTAAAATCCCGCTCAAGAGAATCAGAAGGCTCAGCGCCAGCGGCTTGGCCGGACGCTTGGGCACGGCGATGCCGTTCTTCTCATCCTTCACGTTCATAACGCTACCCAAGAGATATACGTCAGCATCTCGCTTACCGAGTCCGCCTGGCCCTGCCACGCCACGGTCGCCGCGATCGCGATACACGCCGCGATGGCAGCCGACGCGACCCCCATCCACACGTAGGGTCGATAGACGTCAGCCGTCTGCACCCCAAGTCCTGTCAGCGAGGCGATCACACGGTCGGCCACGTTCACCGGGGGCAATAGCTCCTGCCGGGCCAGCAGGACCAAGTCATTGAATGTTCTCTTTTTCATATCTTGCCAATCATACTTGTAACCAGCGCTCTCTGCGCGGCTATGTCGCTGCCCAAAACTTTGGAGTTTCGCGCGACAATTTCTTACCCTAAAGGGTATCTAATTCCATATCGGCTTTTTCAACCAGTTGTTTAAGCTTCTGTTTGGCCCGGTGCGTCTGCACCTTCACAAGCGCCTGGCTCCAGCCGGTTCGCCGGGCCGTCTCCACAATATCGCATTGCTCCACGAACCGAAGCGTCAGCACCAGCCGGTCCCGCGGCGGCAACTGCTCCAGCAGTTTGTGCAGCAGTTCGCCTGCCTGTTCGGCCGTCATCCCCTGCGGTTCAGGTTTGGCCATCTGCTCCCAGTCGTTTTCCAGGATATCGCTGTGACGATGCCGCTGCGTATCCTTCCAAAAGCGATAGCCCACGCGAGTTGCGATACACGCCAGCCAATTTTCGAACGGCGCCTGGGCCTTGTACGTGTGCAGCGAATAATACGCCTGCACGAACGTCTCCTGCACCAGTTCCTCATGGTTCGACCGGTCGCGCGTAAACCGCCAAAGCAGCTTGCCGACATGCCCCTGGTACTTCTCAATGAGCCGCCGGTACGCGTCCGGGTCTCCCTGCTGCGACTTGACCACATCATTCTGGTCCGCAAAGCGAATGGGTGTAGAACCGGGATCTTGATTTGTCAAAGACAGCGCCAGCACGCCGGCTGGGACGAATGTAGGCGACATAACCGATGCACAGATGCTCAAAACTCGTCGTTGTCGGATAATGAAATGGTTCCATAGATCCATCATCATCTCAGCAGTTTACGGCCCCGAAAGAGTTTTATCAATATTCTATTGTCACAGAAACTGCCAACATACCGAGCCAAAACGGCCTTCTTTGCCTGCAATTCACTGTCCCGCGCACAACTCTCAAAGAAAGTGTCCATCATTAGACTGGAGGTTACAGCCGTTTTTCAAAATTACCGGCTAAAACAAAAAAGCCTCGGCTTTTGTAAGTCGAGGCTTTGTAAAGTGTTAGATGTCTGCAAGTTTATTGGGCGCCGCCTTGCGGCCGTTCGCCCTGCATTCTTTCCTGGCGGCGTTGCTGCATCTGCTCGCGCATCCTGGCTCTGCTCTGTTCGAGCTGAGTCTTCTGTTCGGCGGTCAGCACATTATTCACTTCCTTATTAACCTTGGCTCTTTCGATTGCCTGCTTGGCCATCGCGTCCCCAACGGCCTTGCCGGCATCGTTGATCGCTGCTTCATCGCCTTTATCAGCGGCATTATTCAGCTTTTCTATCGCCGTACGCACTGCCTCACGGTTCTGCTGCATTTGGTCCCTGGAACTGTCCGCGATTTGTTGGAGTTTCTGCTTCTGCTCTGCCGTCAGGTTGAGCTGCTCGCCCATCCTGCCCTGCAGCATCTGCGCCAGGTTGCCGTCACCGAATCCCATTTCGCCCCGCATCCCGCCGCCCATGCCGCCCATTCCCTCGCCGCGAGGACCGCGCGGGCCCCCGGGTTGGTCGGTTGCCGCCGCAAACGTCAGCCCAACCAGCAATGCTGAAATCATCGCAAGGGTGAAAATACTTCGTGTTTTCATCGTAAATCCTTTCTGTTATTGACCTTATTGTGTCTGGTTTTCACGTCATACCAGGCTTTCATCTTCCATGGAAGTGTAGAAACATGGTAATAGGTTACAGAATGATGATGAATACCGGCAATTGAGGAATTAGCTTAGTCGGACCCGGGGAGGCGCCCGACCTTTCAGTGGAACGAAGAAGGCCCCGGTGTGAACCATCGGGGCCTTCCTGGAATTGTTGGTCAACGATTGTTTTCGTTAATACTGCTGACTTTCGCGCCGCTCCATTCTCTGTTCGCGCCGCTCCTCCATCCGCTGCTTCATCGTTTCCTTCTTCTGGCCAAGCTTGGCGCGCTGCTCCTCGGTCAAAACAGCATCGACCTTCTTGTTTACTTCGGCCCTTTGGGTAGCCTGCTTGGCCAGCGCTTCGCCTGCCTCTTTGCCTGCAGTATCGACGGCTGACTGATCGCCCTTGTCGGCGGCATCGCGCAGTTTCTGTAATGCCGTGCGCACCGACTCGCGGTCTTGCTGCATGGTCGATTTGGATTCGTCCGCGATCTGCCGAATGCTCGTCTTCTGTTCCGCGGTCAGATTCAGTTGCTCGCCCATGCGCCCCAGCGCCATTTCGGCCAGACTTTCATCCCCCTTGTCGGCGCCCATGCCCATGCCCATACCCGTACCCATGGTACCTGAGCTGTAGGTGCTGTCTGTTGCCGCCAAGGCTAACGGAGCCAACGCTGCAGCCAGGACAATAATGAGAGTTCTTGATTTCATTGCTCGTTCCTTTCTAAAAAGTTTTTGATGCATCTGTATAACAATCTTCTGGGTATCCGTTCAGAAAGGAATAGGTCAAAGAACATAATTCGCTAAAGTTTTTTGATAGGATGATGCCGGCCCCACAATCCGCATTTCTAAACGGCCAAGCGGCATGTGAAGATGCGTTCAGGGCGTTCCACGCGAATTCTTGTGCCGACAAGGCGATCTATCGCTTGGCGCCCTTATGGTTTTTGGAGCCGCAGGATGTGCCGATTGCTTAGCGGCTATTTAGTGATTTCCCGCAGCAGGACCGTTGCGTAGCAGCCGCTGGGCAGTTCGAAGTGCAGTTCCAGGTATTCGCCGTGTTCGTCGCCGCCGGTCTTGATCGCGCCGAGATTCGGCTGAAACCGCAGCGGCCGCCTGCCTCCCCCGGCGCCGTACTTCTTGAGCCGTTTGGCGTCCTCTTCATCAATCTGGATGGGGTCGATCACCGGATTTTCGATCTGGCCCGCCTCGTCCGTCAGCCGTGTCATCCGCGTGCCCGGAAGCGGCCCGGTAGGGCTGATGTCAAAGACATCGCAGCGCGGCTGTTCGACCGCCGCATCCTCAACACGGAAACACGCCCCGTTGTCATGCTTATAGGCCATGTCGCCTTTGAGCAGCTTGTCAATGTTCGGCATCCGCCGTGTCAGAACCTGGTTGAAAAGTTCAGACTGCCACGCTGCCAGGAACAGGCTGATCAGCCGATGATCAAAATCTCGAAAGGCCTTGCGCAGGTTGCCATGGTTGCGAATCAGGCTCTTGAGCGCCCGGCGGTAATCGCCAAACGCCGAATGCCACATGTAAAACGCCTCTTCAAGCCTGCCCTCCTCATAAAGCTTGCGAGCCTGGATAAAATCCGGCTGCACGTCCATTTCGGGCTTGCCCAGCAGCGTATCATAGAACGCCTGCAAATCGTTCTTGACCAGCGCCGCCCCCAGCAGATGCGAGTCGTTGCGATAGCCAAACCGCTGCGGCCCAAAGTAATTGGGAACCCCGCGTCGATTGAGGATGGTCAGCGCCTGCTCGGCGATCGCCGCCGCCTCTTTCAAGGGCAGCGCAAGCTGCCGCAGGCGGATCATGAAACGGTTGCCCTTCAAGTGCCCGATCCGAAGCTTATTGTTGTGCCTTCCGACCTTGAGCACCTTGAGCGTCTTGGTCTCGATCCTCTCCAACTGTTTGGGGTCGATATGCTCGATCGAGATCCATTGCCGCGTCACCGCCTTGCTGTCCTTGCGTCCGGCGTACCCCACGTCCAGCCGCCTGACATTCAACTGCTGCGCCACGAACGCGATCATATCCATCGTCGTCATATTCTTCTTTTGAACGTAAGCCAAGACGTGCGTGCCCTCGCCCGAGCACTCATAAAGCGGCACCTCCTCCACAAAAAAATCTGATGGGATCGTCTTGATCGCACCCCCGATCCCCGGCAGTTCCGCCGTCAGATACGGCAGTTCGGTCCGCGGTCCGCCGCCTTCTTCTTCGTTATACTCAGATGTGCTGTTTTCTTTGTTCATTGATAACTAGAAAGGTCACCAGTGTAGGTGTGAGACCTTACCGCCGGTTTAATTATCCTGTTGAATCCAGTTAATCCTGTCAAAAGAACCCGTTGATCTCGTCGACTTATCGGAATGCGTTCGGATAATGCTTGATGACCGCCGGCCCCGCCTGCTCCAGCAGCACCGTAACAACATCGAACCGCAAAGGCTTTTCTGAAATCCTGAACTGACTCAGAAAGCGCTTTGCGGTTCGAAGAATGTGTTCACGTTTTTGCTGGTTCACCGCCGCCAGTGCCGGCACGAACGACTCGCTCTGCCGCGATTTGACCTCCACGAACACCATCGTGCCCTCGCGGTCGGCCATCACCAGGTCCAGCTCGCCGCCGGCACACGAAAAGTTGCGTGCGATCAGCACCAACCCGCGGCGCTTCAGGTATCGCTCCGCCTGCCGCTGGCCCCATCGGCCCAGCCGCTTGGGATCGCGAAGCAGACTTGTTCGCACCCACGGCAGCAGCATCGCAGGCGGCCTACTTGGTGACCGTGTGCTCGCTGTGCCGATGCGACAGCCGCACGCCCTTGCCCACGCGTTTGCGCAAGAAGAACAGCTTGGCCCGCCGCGTCCTGCCGCTGCGGATCGGCCGCACGTCCACCACGTTGGGCGAGTGCAGCGGAAAAATGCGTTCCACGCCCTCATCCCCCACCATGCGGCGCACGGTAAAGCTTTCATTCATTCCGTGCCCCTTGCGGCTGATCACGATCCCGCTGAAGATCTGCACGCGGGTCTTGTCGCCTTCCTGGATCTTGCAGTGTACATCTACCGTATCGCCCACCTCAAAGTAAGGCTTGTCCTTTCGAAAGCTCTTGCTTTCTACGGCTTCGATTAATTCAGTTTTCACGAGAATATTCTCCTATTTTCTTAAAGGTCATTCCGAACCCCGCCTTTGGCAGGGTGTGAGGAATCTGTTTTTTAAGTGCCGCCTCTGGCGGCCTCAACATATCTCAGCTATTATTTTTAATATTTGATATGTATTTTTCATACAGTTCCGGCCGCCATTTCCGCGTACGTTCGATGCGCTGTTCGTTTCGCCATTTCTCGATCTTGCCGTGGTCGCCGCCTAGAAGGATCTCGGGAACTTTCATCCCGCGAAATTCTTCCGGCCGCGTGTATTGCGGGTATTCCAGCAGGCCGTTGGAGAACGAATCGTCGGCCGCCGAGTCCTCGTCGCCCAGTGCACCGGGCAAGAGTCGCACGACCGCGTCGATCACCACCATCGCCGCCAGTTCGCCGCCGCTGAGGACATAATCGCCGATACTGATCTGCTCGGCATTGAGCCCCGTGCGGATCCGCTCGTCAAAACCCTCGTAGCGGCCCGCAATCAGGATCAATCGCGGCAGGGCGCTAAGTTCGACAACCTTCTCCTGCGTCAGCGGCTGTCCCTGCGGCGTCAGCAGGATCACGTTCCCTGGTTCGGTGCTCTGCGCCTGCACGTGTTCGAAGCAGTCGAACATCGGCTTGCACAGCATCACCATTCCCGGCCCGCCGCCATAGGGCTTGTCATCAACCTTGCGGTAGCTGTCCGTGGCAAAATCTCTGATATTTGAAAGAACGATCTCGACCAATCTCTGCTCCCGCGCCCGCTTGATGATCGAATATTCAAGCGGCGAGCCAAACATCTCCGGGAACAGCGTTAATACGTCAATGCGCATCCTGGTCCGTTACGGTTACTTTGCTTTTTTCTCTTCGCCGGCCGCTGCCGCCGCCGCTGCTCGTTCGCCTTCCGTGAACGGGATGCCTTTCTTGCGGGCGATCTTGCGGGCACGTGCCCGGCGGACCTGCTTGGCCTCGTACTGCGGCAAGACGATTTGCAGCTTGCTCTTGAGGATCTCGGCCACCGTGTCGCTGGCGACTGCGCCCTGGCTCAGCCAGTACTCAAACCGCTCCTTGTTCAGCACGTACTGCTTGGCAGCGTCCTTTTCCAGCGGGTCATAGTGCCCCAGCTTCTCAAGGATACGCCCATCGCGCGGCGTGCGGCTTTCTACCGCGTTGATGCGGAAATACGGACGATGCCGCCGACCCATGCGGGTCATTCTGATCTTTACTGACATCTCTAATTCCTTTCATTAAGGTATATAATAAATTTTTGCTCGGCGCACTTTGCGCCGGCAAAACACGTTAGCTCTTCATATTCAATATCAAAAATCACTACTGTCCCGTTAAAAAACGGTTGTTTTACGATAACTACAACTACAAAAAAGAGTTACGATAGATTGTGACCTGTATCGATTTCATTTTGGTCCCGTGTTATTCTGGCTCCGGATGTTCTTCAGGAGTCCATTAT
>JAJFTK010000002.1 GCA_021372945.1 Planctomycetaceae bacterium
GGTACAAAGCCGCATGAAAGGGCCGGGAATGCGATGGGGACGACAGGGAGCATCCGCCATGTTGGAAATCCGGTGTGCTATGCATAGCGATGTATGGGAATACGCAATAAAGAACTCTGCCTAAAAATCTTGATGCACCCTGTTGCCTTACGACGGCGGTTTTCTCTTTTCGCAGGCCGCCTCTTTCGCTATAATCCGGGCTTTGAATGATATTTCACGGGCAAGATGCCCGTGCTACCGAATCAGGAGAAACAATGGCACATTTGTTCGTCAAAGATATTCAACCTGGTCAGCAGATCCAGGACGTTTACATGGTTACGCAGCCCGTGCTGCGCAATACCGCCAAGGGCGACCTCTACATCGCGATGTACCTGTCGGACAAGACCGGCCGCACCAACAGCCGCATGTGGCAGGCCACCGAAGAGATCTACCAGTCTATCCCCAGCGAGGGCTTTGTCCTCATTCGCGGCAAGAGCGAGCTTTACCAGGGCAGTCTGCAGATCGTCGTCAACGAAGTCAAGGCGATCGAACCCGACCAGGTCCGCATTACTGATTATGTCCCCCGTACCGAAAAGAATATCGGCGAGATGTACGAACAGATGAAGGCGGTGCTGGCGACCATGCAGAACGCCGACCTGAAGCGGCTGGTCAAAGCCTTTCTCGACGACACCGACCTGATGAAGTAGTTCTGTATGGCTCCGGCGGCGATGCAGATGCATCACAATTATATCGGCGGCCTGCTGGAGCACACGCTCAACATGCTCAACGTCGCTATGGCGATCTTTCCGCTCTACCCCAAGATCCAGAAGGACCTCGTGCTGGCGGCCATCCTTCTGCACGACATCGCCAAGACGCAGGAACTTTCTTACAAGATCGGCTTTTCGTACACCGATCGCGGCCAGCTTCTCGGTCACATCATCCAGGGCACCCAGATGATTACGCAAAAGGCGGACGACCTGAAGATGGATGGCGAACCGATTAACGCTAACATCCTCGATGCCTTGCTGCACATCGTCATTAGCCATCATGGCCAGTACGACTTCGGCTCGCCCAAGCTGCCCTGCACGCCCGAGGCCTTCATGGTCACCTACATCGACAACCTCGACGCCAAGATGAACCAGACGACTACGCTCATCGAATGCGATGCCGGCGACGGCGGCAACTGGACCACCTTCCAGAAATCGCTCGACACCAAACTCTACCGCTGCCGCCTATTGGACGCAGTTAATGAGTGATGCCCTAATCAGAAAGAAGAACTTGCTTTGAAACTTGCCATGGTCTTTGAATGTGCTTTTCGTTTTTTTTATGATGTTTAATGTTATCCCGCGTTTGCAGAACTGGTTCGGATTGCAGTGCATTCCGGGATTAGCCTCAATCCATTTTACCTTGAAACACTATGTTCCGCTTATCATTGGCGCTTCATTAATAAATTGGTTACTTGCATACCGATTTAAATGCAAGCCCTTTATCGCAGGAACAATGGCTTTGGCACTATGTTGGACAACATTTGAAATCATGTATGTCTTGCTACGAGCACGCTATCCGTTGCTCTGAAGACGCCTTTGAACGCTCTTGGCGTGGGCGTCGAGGCTTTCGGTTCGGGCCAGGCGGATGATGTCATCCGCTGCTTTGACAAGCTGCTCCTGTGAATATTCGATCACACTCGTGGATTTAATAAAATCATTGCAGGTCAGCGCGCTGAAATATTTGCTTGTCTGCCGCGTCGGCAGCGTGTGGCTTGGCCCCGCCCAATAATCGCCCACGGCCACCGGCGTCCACGGCCCGATGAAGATCGCCCCGGCGTTAAACAGCCGCAGGCTGATCTGCTTGCTCTCTTTGCCGCACTGCACCTGCAAGTGCTCGGCCGCAAAGTCATTGGCCCAATCTATCACCGCATCCATCGTCGGGCAGACCACGACGGCGCTGTATGCCCGCAGGCATTTCTCTGTTTGCGCCGCGCGGTCAAGTTTGGCGCACTGCGTCGCCAATTCCGCGATCACCTTCTTCGCTAGCGCCAGCGAATCGGTCACCACGATTCCCGCCCCCGGGTCGTGTTCCGCCTGGCTGAGCATATCGGCCGCAACCCATGCCGGATTGGCCTGCTCATTGGCCACGATCAGCACATCGCTCGGCCCGGCGAACGAATCCATATCCACCATGCCGAACATCTCTTTCTTGGCAAGCTGCACCACATCGTGCCCGGGCCCGGCGATCTTATCGACTTTGGCGATCGTCTTCGTTCCCCAGCCTGCCGCCGCCACCGCCTGCGCGCCGCCGATCCGGTACACCTCCGAAATGCCGAGTTCAAAACACACGCCCAAAATCACCGGGTGAATACTTCCCTTGTACCTGGGCGGCGACAGCACAGCGATCTCCTTCACACCCGCCACCTGCGCCGGCACCGCCGTCATGATGACCGTGCTCGGCAGGGGGGCGCTGGCCCCTGGGATGCAAAGCGCGACCCGCCGCAGCGGCGTATAGCGAATTCCCGTCGACATATTCCTGGCGCCGACGAAGATCTCCGACTGGTAATTCCAAACGTTGGCGATCGCCTGCTTTAAGCTCGCCAGCAACTCCGCATCCAGCGCCTTGTGGGCCCGCTCAAGCTCATCGGCAGAAACGCGAAACTGCTCCGGCGGAAGTTTCACCTTATCGAATTTCTCAGTATACTCGGCGACTGCGGCATCTCCCCGTTCACCCACATCCGCGACGATCTTACGAACCGACTCCGCCAATTCTTTGCGGCTCTTGAGGAACTCGCCCATCGAATGCTCGCGCCGAAGCCTCTGCATGTTCTCCGCGTAATCGCGATCACCCGTTTGAATTAGCAGCTCATCAAAATTCATTTTCTTTTGAAGGTTGAAATTTTAATATTTGGATTTGTTTAGTATTTCGGGATTAGTGTTTAGAATTTACTTCACGCTACTGCGTGAAGTTTCCATGCGTATATGTCCGTTCGGTCCGCCGCAGCAGCAAGTACCGCTGCCCCTGGTAAACCGTGACGAGGCCCGAAACATTATACCTCTCCCTGCCTGGGGTCCTGTTCATTTCTTTTTCTGCCGTCTCCATCCCCATGCACGGCAGCAGAATAAACCGGCGAGGGTCCATGTTCTGTCCAAAGGCATCCGGCTCAAAGATCTCGTGTTGGCCGCGCTTTTCAAGATACCCTGCCCGTCCGATCAGGTTAATATCCCCCGTGACCTCTGCGATTTGCTGGAACCGCTGCAAATCCGGCGAAGAGCCCGCCTTAAGCTGACGCAAGATCTCCGGCGGAAGGATCGAGTCCTCTTGTCCGCCAGTGGCCGCGTGCGCATTTTCCGCCGGGGCTGCGGCGTCCTGCGATTCCTTCAGCGGCATAAAGAAAACCGGGTACAGGTAATTCTCATGCTTGTACAGCGTTGCCATTGCCCAGAGCCGAACGCGCAGTTCCGATGCGCTGCCTGCCAGCTTGGTCATTTGCTCCAGCACGCTGCTCTGCAGAACGGGCAATTTCTCTCCGGCGGGCCATTCCTTTTTAGTCAATTCGATCCTCTGCAGCGGCCGAAAGTTCCATTTCAGCGCCGCCGCGTCCCACTCCAGGCTGCCTTCCACGCCATCCAGGAAGAACCCTTCCGGCATGCGCACGACATCTGGTTCGGGTGCGTTTTTCGGCGCTCTCTCCAGCGCCGCAAACGCACCGCAGCTTACGATCAACAGGCTAATACAAAGTATCGTTCTCATTTAATGGACCTCTGCGTTTTCAATCTGGCGATCAGCAGCGCCGCTGCTGCTTCGGCGGTTTCGACGCACTCGACCGAACCGCCGCTGGCGCTGTCCGCCTCGGCCATCATCTCCACCAGCGGCCGCCAGAACGCTCCCACCAGTATAATCGGTTTTGCCGCATTTGAAAAACCCTTATTTTTATGCTCCCACACATCCGCCACTTCCAGCAGCGTGCCCGTCCCGCCCGGTACGGCGGCGTAAGCATCCCCCAATTCGATCAGTTTGGCCAGCCGGTTCGCAAGGCAATCCGTCGCGATCTCTTCGCTCACGTGCGGGTTGGCCTTGCCGCGCTTAAAGGCCGTGCACGTCACGCCAATGACATGCCCGCCCGCCTCGGCCGCGCCCATCGCCGCCGCCAGCATCGTCCCGCCGTAGCCGCCGTTGGCGATCGTCAATCCCGCCTGGGCCAGCCGCCGCCCCAGCACAAGCGCCATCTCAAACGCCTCATCCCCCGGCCGGGCCTTGCTCGTCCCAAACAGCGTGACGACAGGTCCTTTTCGCATCAATGCCGCGTCGCTTTCTTGTGTGTATAGGCCAAAAGTCCGCCGGCCAGCAGGATCTCACGATCGCGCGCCGATAATTCCAATCTGCCCGTAAAACTAAAGCCCGCCGTTTTGTCGTTCACCACGACCGTATCCTCGGCCCGGATTGCGTCCAGCAGCCCCGCGATCTCGATCTGGTCATCCTGGCTTATGCGGTCGTAATCGGCCTTGTTTTCGAACTCGATCGGCACAATGCAAAAGTTGATCAGGTTGGCCCGATGGATACGTTCGATCGACTTGGCGATCACGGCTCGCACCCCCAGGTAAACCGGGCACAACGCGGCGTGCTCGCGGCTGGAACCCTGGCCATAACTTTCACCGGCCACCACGATGCCGGCGATATGCCGGCTCTTGAGCGCCTTGGCCCGTTCGGCAAACGTGGGCTTGCCCTCTTCGTTAAAGCTGTTAAACACGTACTTGCTGTATTCCGGCACATTCGAACGGTGCTTTAAAAACTGTCCGGCGGGCATGATATGGTCCGTCGTGACCTTGTCGCCGCACGTGAGCAAGACCTGGCCCTTTAGATCCGCCGGCAGCGGGCTTGGGCTTTCCGGCACAACGATCGTCGGACCGCGCAGCACCTCCACCTTGCTCGCTTTGTCCGCCGGCGCAGGTGACTGGATCATGCTGTCATCGATCGAATAATTCTCGGGCAGCTTGATCTTCGGGTAACGGATCCCCACCAGGTTCTTCAAATTGCGAGGGTCCGTGATCTCGCCCATGATCGCCGATGCCGCCGCTGTTTCCGGGCTTACCAGGTACGCCTGGTCGCCCTTGGTGCCGGTCCTTCCGGCGAAGTTGCGGTTAAACGTCCTTAGCGTCACCGTCCCGCTGGCCGGCGAGAACCCCTGCCCGATGCACGGCCCGCACCCCGCCTCCAGGATCCGCGCCCCCGATGCGATCAGGCTCGACAGCGCCCCGTTGTCGGCCATCATCTCCAGCACCTGCCGGCTGCCCGGCGATATTCCCAGTTCCACCATCGGGTCGATCCGCCGACCCCTCAATATCTCGGCCGCGATCATCAGGTCCGAGAAGCTTGAATTCGTGCAGCTTCCGATCACCACCTGGTTGACCTTGTGTCCTTCGAGCTCGCGGATCGGCGCCACATTGTCCGGCGACGATGGGCATGCCGCCATCGGCTCAAGCGACCCCAGGTTGATCTTGATCACGCGGTCGTACGAGGCATTCGGGTCGGCGTTCAATGTCATATAGACTTCTTCGCGGTCCTGAGCCTCCAAAAACTCGCGTGTCCGCTCATCGCTTGGAAAAATGCTGCTCGTCACGCCCAGTTCGGCCCCCATATTGGTCACGACCGCCCGCTGCGGCACCGTTAAATGCTGAACGCCCGGGCCGAAATACTCCATTACGTGACCCACGTTGCCCTTGGTGGTCAGTATGCTCAATAGTTTCAGGATCAGATCCTTGCTGCTGACCCAGTCCTGCAGCTTGCCGGTCAGTTCCACCCCGATCACCTTGGGGCACGTCAGATAAAACGGCCCGCCGCCCATCGCTACCGCCACGTCCAGCCCGCCTGCTCCGATCGCCAGCATCCCCAGTCCGCCCGCCGTCGGCGTATGCGAATCGCTGCCCAGCAGCGTCGCGCCGGGCCTGCCGAACCGCTCCAGGTGCACCTGGTGACAAATGCCGTTGCCCGGCCGAGAATAATACACCCCCGTCTTGGCCGAGATCGTCTGCAAGTACAGGTGGTCGTTATGATTTTCCGGCCCGAACTGCGCCAGGTTATGATCGACATAGCACACCGAAAGCGCCGTCTGCACTCGCGCTGTGCCCATCAGCTCAAACAGCAAAAACGCCGTCGTCCCCGTCGCGTCCTGCGTGAGCGTCTGGTCCATCTTGATGCCGATGGGCGTGCCGGGCTTTAGTTCCCCCTCCGCCAGGTGTTGTCTAAGTATCTTGTAGGTAAGCGTTTGCATCATCTCGTCGTCTCCCAAAACGGCAGTTCACATAGTCTTATGTGCTTGATTTTCTGTGCCTCACACACGCCGCCAATTACTACCACAAACGCCCGCAAAGCACAAGTCGTAATAGGGCATCTTGCCCGTGCATTTCTCACAATGAAGTTCATTTACATTTTTTCCGGCCGCTGGATTGTATTGCCTTGCGCCCTGTTTTCGCAAGCCGTTTTTTAGGTTGTTTGTTTCGGTTCGATTACTTCCCAAACACAATTATTTGGTTCACTCTACGCCTTTTTTAAGGTATATTGCCGCGCGGTAGGGGCAGGCTCCCATGCCTGCCCTTTGGGACTGATGAGGATTCACTTTGCAGGACCAAACGGAATATCGCCAATTCATCAACAACAGGAGATTGTATGGACTACATCGCTGTCGATCTGGGAGCCGAAAGCGGCCGTGTCATGATCGGGTCAATCGCCAACGACAAACTCACGCTCAAGGAATGTCACCGCTTTCCAAACGGCCCCTACACCGCAAAGGACGGCTCGCTGCATTGGGACTGGACTAAGCTCATGAACGAGATCAAGACCGGCCTCAAGAAGGCCATCCCCCTGTGCCAGGGCAAGCCCGCCGGAATCGGCGTCGATACCTGGGGCGTCGATTTTGGCCTCATCGGTCCCGACGGCAAACTCCTGGAGGACCCGTACAACTACCGCGACGGGCGCACCAATGGCATGATGGACAAGGCCTTCGACCTCATGGGCAAGCGCAGCGTCTATGACAACACGGGCATTCAGTTCATGCAGTTCAACAGCGTCTATCAACTCCTTGCCATGCGGCTGGCCAATCATCCGCTGCTCAAGAAAGCCAAGACGCTTCTGTTTGTTGCCGACCTCATCTCCTATCTGCTCTGCGGCAAGCCCTATGCCGAGTACACCTTCGCCAGCACCAGCCAGATCATGGACATGAAGTCCGGCAAGTGGTCGCAGGCGATCATCAAGGGCCTCGACCTGCCCGGCAAGCTCCTGCCCAAGATCATCAAGACCGGCACCGTCGTCGGCAATCTAACGCCCGAGGTCTGCAAGGAGATCGGCTGCGAGCCTGTGCCGGTTATCGCCACCGCCGCCCACGATACCGGCAGCGCCGTCGCCGGCGTCCCCGCCAAAAAGGGCACAAGCTGGGCGTACCTGTCCAGCGGTACCTGGAGCCTCATGGGCATCGAGGCCCCGCACGCGATCATCAACGATAAGACCTTCGAGTACCAGTTCACCAACGAAGGCGGCGTCAACAACACCATCCGCCTGTTGAAGAACATCATGGGCCTCTGGCTCGTGCAGGAATGCCGCCGGCAGTGGCAGCGCGAAGGTACGGAGCTCGACTACGCGACCATGGCCAAAATGGCCGCGGCCGCAAAACCGTTTGCGGCAAAGATCGACCCCGACTACGGCGAGTTCCTCGCCCCCGGCGATATGCCCGCCAAGATCAATAATTATCTCAAGTCAACCGGCCAAACAGAAATTACCGATAAGGGTCAGATGATCCGCGCGATCCTCGAATCCCTCGCCCGCAAGTACGGCCAGGTCCTGGGCATGCTCGAAGACCTGCAGGGCAAAAAGATCGACGTGCTGCACATTGTCGGCGGGGGCATCCAGAACGAGCTGCTCAACCAGTTCACCGCCGACGCCACCGGCTGCAAGGTCATCACCGGCCCCGTCGAAGCTACCGCCAGCGGCAACGTCGTCGTGCAGGCCATGGCCACCGGCGAGGTCAACGACCTTTGGCACGCCCGCCAGATCGTCAGCAATTCTTACGAGATCAAGGAGTACACGCCGCAAAACCCCGCGGCCTGGAAATAGGGAAGCGTAAGCGCCCCGATGCGATCTATGACGATGCTGCGACGTGATCTTCCTTGCCGTCTGCAATCATGTCGCTTACGCTCCATGCTTTTTACATTTTGTTTTGTCATTTTGCTTTTTAATATTTGCATTTTGATTTGAGCAAAGCTTAAAATTACAGAGCGTTGCTAAACGCACTTATAAGGAGCATAATATGGCACTGATTGGTAACCTGCTTTGGTTCATCCTCGGCGGCGGCATCTTCGCCTGCATCCTCTGGTTTTTGGCGGGGCTGCTGCTGTGTATTACGGTCATCGGTATCCCGTTCGGCCTGGCGGCGTTTCGCATCGCCGGCTTTGCCGCCTTTCCGTTCGGCCGTGAGCTGGTCGATACCCGCCTGGTCGGCGGGACGCGTATCCTGGGCACGGGGCTTGCCAATTTCCTCTGGATCATTCTGGCCGGACTGTGGCTGGCCATCGCGCACGTCCTGGCCGCTATCGGCTGCTTCCTTTCGATCATCGGCATCCCCTTTGGCCTGGCGCACCTTAAGCTGGCCGCTGTCTGCTTTGCGCCGCTCGGCAAGCAGGCCGTCAGCAAGAACCTCGCCCATGCCGCCGTGCAGCGCAGCGCAGACAAAGAACTCGACAAACGCCTCAACAACAAAAAGTAGATGTAGGTTGGGCCGTTGGTAGGGGCAGGCCCCCGTGCCTGCCCTTGAGCTGCAATGAATGAAGGAGAAAACAAATGAAAATAAAGTGGCTGCTCATTCTGATTTCTTTAGCCGCGTTGATGGCCTGTGCCCCAAAGGAGGCCCAAAAGCCATCCGTAAATCCCCCTGTCTTCATGCCCAAACCGCTCGATAGCGAATGGTCCAACTGGATCACCGGCAAATGGCACGGCCGCGGCCAATCCAGTATCGGCGGAGGCACGAGCATCATGATCATCCAGCCGGCACTCAACGGCCAATTCCTCATGCACACAAGCGAGTGCCGCCTGGACGAGATGACCCCCGAGCAGACCCAAAATTTAAGAACCATGACCGGCGCCTCCGATGCCGACATCGAACGCTTCCGCAAAGAAGGCTTTCGCGAGATCCGCCTCGAAACCGTAGACCCCGCTTCCGGCGAAGTCCACTGCTATCTCTTTGACAGCCTTCGCTGCATCGCCGTCGGTCGCGGCAGGCTCGAAGGCAATAAGCAGATCATCGACTGGCAATGGTCCGTCGGCGGCCGCGGCGCATCCACCTCCATAACCGAAAAGCTCGACGAAAATACCTTCCGAATCGGCGGCGTCTATAAGCAAGACGGCAAAATCATCGATGATCAAGAATCCATTACCATGACCCGCCAAAGCGAATGAAAGTTTAATCGTTACTATGGGAATGCCGCTGCAAAACGAAGGTTACTTCATCGTCCTCAAACCGGAGTACGTCATTGAGCGTTTTGAGAAAAGAGAGAAAGTGCAGAAGCATTTCGATGAGTATCAACAATTTCGGAAGGTCTATACGTCTATAAATCCGCGCAATTACAGAGGCATCTCACGGGAGGTATTCGAGCCTTTTATTTGTTTCGACAAACCGAATCTACGATGGTATCAGGAGCACGATATTACGGATTGCGGCTTGGCGAGACTGCGTATGGGCGAAATCCAAAAGGGTCTGGATAACGTGCAATGGGCTTATTTTGTAACTGAAAAAATGCTTAAAAGCCTCGAGGATGTGAGGGACATATTGTCCTATATTGAAGACACATCATTCTTCGAAGTCATTTTCATCCGTCGTGATATATTTAACTTCAATGCAAATACGTTGGGCTTTGATATTGGATATGTTGAGGATGATCAGTTTTCAATCATTGCCGATCTAGCAGTAACTCCCCAATGGCATCCTTCCGACCCGGCGGATGACACCGAGATATTGGAATATTTTGAAAATCTGAATGAAAACGTTCTATTTAAAGATGTGTCAAGCGCTGAGCGTTTTCTGAATTATTATCGAACGCGCCCATGGGCCGAAACTGAAGAGCCGTCTGGGCAGTTCTATCCCATCCAGGTGGATAAAGTTTCACTTTAGAAAGTTTGCATTGATGCTAGCAGTTACGGATCGAGCAATCCGTTAGAGGAAATCATGAAGACACGCGGGGTTGTTTGTGCAGCATCGGTGATGTTCATCGCTGGCTACATGCGCGGAGTAGAAACGTTAATTTTGATGGCTGGTGGCTGTCGTGGCCATGATTTCTGATTTCCGACAAATTGCCGATAACTTGCCGATAACGATTTTGCAGAAGATCTGCTTTATTCGGCGCCGGCCCCGGGTATAATCCGTTAGCGAATGCTTGATTCCCTAAAGGAATGAGACGATGGCCAAACTTAAATACAAGAAGCGACGTCCTTACCGGCGCACAGAAAGTCCGAAACAAATCTATACGGAAATGACCACCCATCACGTCGATGTGCTCAGAATATCGAATTTGCGATTGTCGCCGCCTGCGATCAGCACGAAGGCATCGACGACAAGACCATCGCGAAAGCCCTGAAGGCGTCTATTGAGGATGTCCGCCCGCAAGACCTGCCGACCGCGTTTCTTTTCGAATGTCTGAAAGGAGTCCGATCAGAACGCCCCGATGTCCCCGATGAAATCTGGACCTATGGTCTCAAAGTGGTGCTCGAATCCGTTCGTGCGCATTCGGATACAACCCCCGGTGAGCCGCCTATCTTGATTTCATCCGCGACTACTTTTGATTGATCCAAGCCTACACGGCGGCGCGGCTATCAGCTTCTGTCGAATCAGACCTCATCGACGCCGCGATTTTAATTACGGCGTCAGTCCCGTCGTGTCGCCGCCCTTGGCCTTGAGCGCCGAAACATACACCGCCAGCCGTTCCGTAAGCGCCTTGATCGTATCGGTCAATCCCTTCAATTCGCCGCTCAGCGCCTGCGATTCCGGGCTGAGCCGATCCTTCAGCGGGATCGCCGCCAGCTTCTGCGTCACCGCCTCGAACGCCGTCCCCTTTTCAGTCAGCATCTGTTTGTACTTCAGGGCGGTTTCCTTCAACTGCTCCGGCGTCATGGCCGACACTTCCTGCTTGATCGCCTCAAGGCTCTTATTCAGGTCCACCTCCGAGGCGATCTTTTTGATCTCGCCGGCGACGGCCCCAGCAGTCTCCTGCGCGGCTTCGGCGGCGCTTTGCGCCTCCGCCTTGGTCTCGGGCGCCTGGATCGGCGCAGTCTCCGGCCCAACCGGCTCTTTCTTGGAACAGCCAAAAGACATGATTAAAAGCGCCAAAAACAGTACTGACAAGATTGATTTCATAACGTTCTCTCCTTGAAAAAACACACCCGGGTTATCCTTACAAGTATAATATCGTCCATATAGATCCTTTGAAAGAACAATTTTTACGTTTTTTGCAGGCGTGAATGCGGCAATTTGCTTAGCTCCGCCGGAGCCTTCTTTTAAAACTTTCCCAACTCCCGGGCGTAGCGCATTTTAGGCAAGAAAGCGAAAAAGTTCACAATCAATCAAAGGAGATTGACAAATGCTAAGACTAAATGGACTAACAGTTGTGACACTCATTCTCATGATCATTGGAGCGATTAACTGGGGCTTGGTCGGATTGTTCAATTTCAATGTAGTTTCGGTCATTTTCGGCGATATGTCAGCCATTTCCAGGATCATTTACGTGATTGTCGGTTTGGCCGCTATCGCGATGCTGATCGAATTTGGCACATCGACCGAAAGCCGGCGCGGAACGCATGAAACCCCGCACCCCGTTTAATCGCTGAATCGTTTAAACAAAAGCGAAAAGGGCAGCCTTGGGCTGCCTTTTTTATTGAATGGTCCTGTTCATCTACTATAATAACTTCAGCATTGGGATTTATTTCGGATTTCGAAATCCGGATTCCAAATTTCTTTGAAGCATGGATGCAGGATTAAAAAGATGACCGCGATCATTCGCCAGCCGGATACGCTGGAAAAACTCAAGATCCTCAGCGCCGATGCGCAGTACGATTTGGCTTGCGCCTGCGGCTCGACCAAATATGAACATCGCAAGCGCAGCGCCGAAGGCAGTTGGATCTATCCCGTGACTTTGCCCGAAGGCGGCAGCGCAAGCCTGTTTAAAGTACTTCTCTCCAACGTCTGTGCCAACGACTGCAAGTACTGCCCCTTGCGCGAAAATCAGGACATCCGCCGATGCAGTCTGCGGCCGGAAGAAACGGTTGACGTTTTTTTGAACTATTACAATACTGGCAAGGTCTTCGGCCTGTTCCTCAGTTCCGGCGTCATCAGCACGCCCGACACCACCATGGAACGCATCAACGGCATCGCACGCAGTCTCCGTAACCGCCACGCCTTCCGCGGATACATTCATTTGAAGGTCATCCCCGGCGCAAGTCCCGCCGCGATTGCCGAATCCGTTTCGCTCGCCTCTGCCGTCTCGCTTAATATCGAAACCCCCGGCGCCGAGTACCTGGCCAAAGTCTCTGCAAAGAAAGACTACCTTCGCGACATCATCGCCCCCATCAAACAGATCAGCGAACTGACCGCCAAAGGTTCCCGCTGGCACAATGTCAAGCAGACCACCCAGTTCATCGTCGGCGCCGCCGGCGAATCCGACCGCCAGATCGTTCGCTACATGGGCGGGCTCTATGACCGCCTGCGCATGCACCGCATCTACTTCAGCGCCTATCAGCACGGCCTCGGCGACTCGGACCTTCTCGCCGACAACGCGCCGCACGACCCACGGCAGACCCTCACCCGCGAGCATCGCCTCTACCAGGTTGACTTCCTCATGCGCAAATACGGCTTCAAGGATAACGAGATCCCGTTCGACTCGGACCAGCTTTCCCTGGCGGTCGATCCCAAAGAAGCATGGGCCCGCCTGCACCCCGAACGCTTCCCCATCGATATCAACAGGGCGGATAAGTTTGAACTGCTTCGCGTACCCGGCCTTGGCCCCGTCGCCGTCAAACGGATCCTCGATCAGCGCAGGCAGTCCCGCATCAGTCGCATCGAAGACTTCGCCAGGCCCACCAAACTGCTCACCCGCGCCAAAGCCTACCTGAAATTCTAGTATCACGGGCATCCTGCCCATGCTGGTACCGCCGGCATCTTGCCGGCATTACTTAGGCAGCACGGCCATCTTGGCGTGGAATGCTGGTTTCAAACTATCCTGCCAAATGTTTGCCGAATCACCGCTGTACAGGCTATATATAGATAAGGTGCACTCTGTACCTGAATTCCAAGAGTTGTTTTGTTAAGGAGAGTAAAATGTTCAAGGCGGATGGCTTGACATTTTTTTGTTTTTGTGTTGCTCTGCATGTATCTCTTGTTGCTGCCCATACTTACGCCCAAGATTACCAGAAACTTGAAGACGGCATCCAGGTCAAATTGCAGCAGAAAAACCCCTCGGATCCTGCCCTCGTCAAGATTCAGGTGATTGCGCCGTGTATCTTCAGGGTCGTCGCGACTTGTCAACCCGAGTTTTCCACCCGCCAAAGCCTGATCGTGCCGCAGGTCCCGCGCCAGCAGCCGGTATTCAAAACAAGCCGCAAGGGCGATACCGCCGAGGTCTCAACTGCTCAACTGACCGCCAAAATTTCCCTTACTACCGGCCAGGTCCGTTTTTACGACCCCGCCGGAAAACTGCTCCTTGAAGAAAAGTCCGGCGGCGGCAAAGTCTTCACCCCCGCCGAGGTCATGGGCGAGCAGACCTTCCATATTCAGCAGCTCTTCCAATCCCCCGAGACAGAAGCCTTCTACGGCTTGGGCGGCCATCAAAACGGCATCCTCAACTACAAGGGCCATTCGGTCGAACTCAAACAATATAACATCGTCGATTCCAATCCGTTCCTTGTCTCCAGCCGCAACTACGGCATTCTTTGGGACAACAACTCCCGCACAAAGTTTGGCGATATCCGCGATTTCCAGCCGCTCTCGACAGACTTGACGCTTTTCGACAAAGACGGCAAGCAGGGCGGTCTCACGGCCGAATACTACAAGGACGCCGACTTCAAAACGGTTGTCCTCTCGCGCATCGAATCGACCATCAACTACGAATCCCTTCAGGATCAGGACAGGTACCCCCAGGGCTTCAAGCCCGATTGGTCCACTTCCATTCGCTGGTCCGGCAGCATCCAAACCGACCAGGCCGGCGAACACACCTTTCGTCTCTATTCCTCCAACTATGCGAAGATGTGGATCGACGATGCGCTGGTTGTCGATTCCTGGCGCCAGAACTGGTGCCCGTGGGAGCGGCTGGCCACAAAGAATCTTCAACCCGGCAAAAAGTATTCCGTGCGGATCGAATGGATTCCCAACAGCGGCTATCTCGGCTTCAACCATCGAGGCCCCATGGCCCCTGAACTGGCGCAAGCGCTATCGCTCTATTCCGATGTCGCCGACCAGATCGATTATTATTTCATCTCCGGCGCCAGCGCCGACGACGTGATCGCCGGTTATCGCGACATCACCGGCAAGGCCCCGATGATGCCCAAATGGGCCATGGGCCTCTGGCAATGCCGTGAACGCTACAAGACACAGGATGATCTTCTGGGCGTCGTTCAGGAGTTTCGCCGCCGCGGCATCCCGCTCGATAACATCGTCCAGGACTGGAACTACTGGCCCGAGGACAAATGGGGCGATCACGACTTTGACCTTGCGAGGTTTCCTGACGCCGCCGCCATGGTCAAGCAATTGCACGATGAGCTGCACGCGCATATCATGATCTCGGTCTGGCCCAAGTTCTATGTCGGCACGGAAAACTACAAACAGTTTGAACAGAACGGCTGGCTGTATCCTCGCAACGTGGAAGTCAAAGAGCGCGATTGGATCGGGCAGGGCTATGTGTCCACGTTCTATGATCCATACAGCGACGGTGCACGGAAATTATTCTGGGACCAGATCAACGCCAAGCTCTTTGCCAAGGGCTTTGACGCGTGGTGGCTGGACGCCACCGAGCCGGATATTCACTCGAACCTGGATGACAAGGAATACCTGCTGCGGATCGGCCCGACTGCGCTGGGCACATCCGCGCGCTATCGCAATACCTTCTCGCTGATGAACGCCAAAGGCATCTACGAAGGCCAGCGAAAGACTGCCGATCAGCGCGTCTTTATCCTCACGCGTTCGGCCTACGCCGGCCAGCAGCGCTACTCCGCCGCAACGTGGAGCGGCGACGTGGCAGCCCGCTGGTACGATCTGAAGACCCAGATCGCCACCGGGTTGAACTTCTGCATGGCCGGTATTCCCTACTGGACAACCGACATCGGCGGCTTTGCCGTCGAGCCGCGCTTCGAGCGCGACGTCAACCCCGCCGACCTGGACGAATGGCGCCAGCTTCAGACCCGCTGGTTTCAGTACGGCACGTTCTGCCCGCTCTTTCGCGTCCACGGCCAGTTGCCTTATCGCGAGATGTTCAACATCGCCCCCGAGGACCATCCCGCCTATCAAACCATGCTTGCGTATGACCGACATCGTTACCGTCTGATGCCCTATATCTATTCGCTGACCGGCATGGTTACGCACGACGATTACACCATCATGCGCGCCCTGGTCATGGATTTCGGTACGGATGCCAAGGTGCTCGACATCGCCGACCAGTTCATGTTCGGCCCGGCCCTGCTGGTCAATCCCGTGACCGAATACAATCAGACCAGCCGCAACGTCTATCTACCTGCTGGCGCCGATTGGTACGACTTCAAGTCCGGCAAGTACTATACCGGCGGCCAGACCATCACCGCCGATGCGCCCTATACCGATATCCCGATCTTTGTCAAAGCCGGCTCCATCGTTCCCTTCGGCCCGGCCATCCAATACGCCGACGAAAAACCAGCCGACCCCATTCGGCTGGTCGTTTATACCGGCCAAAGCGGCAGCTTCAGTCTCTACGAGGATGAAAACACCAACTACAATTATGAAAAGGGGGCGTTCAGCCGCATTCAATTCGATTACGATCAAAATACCAGCACGCTGACCATTGCTGACCGCAAGGGCCAGTTTCCCGGGATGCTCACTAACCGCACATTTGAGGTCGTTTGGATGGACCCGCAGAAGCCCAGGCCCTTCAACCCGGCGGACAAATCTGATGCTCTCCTTGCGTACGAAGGCAAAAAGTTGATTATTGTAAAATGACCCAAACTCTGCTATTTTTTGGACCGTTAGGACAGTTCAAAATTGTTATCCAAGAACGCGTTTCTATGAAAAGGAGTTGTCAATGCTCAAGTCGTTTTCATTGCTGACCGCTATTCTAAGCCTGACCCTTTGCGGCTGCCGTGCCGCGGGTCCGGACAAATCGTTTTCCTCGTATGATGTGCAGGCCAAAGAACTGCTTGCCCGGATGACGCTCGATGAAAAGATCGGCCAGATGATCCAGGCTGACAACGGCTGGCTCAGGGACCCCGATGATGTCAAGAAGTATTATCTCGGTTCCGTTCTCAGCGGCGGCAGTTCCGACCCCGCCGCGGGCAACAGCCTTCAGGCCTGGACGGCGATGTACGAAGACTTCCAGAAACGCGCGATGGAAACCCGCCTGGGCATCCCGCTGCTTTATGGCATTGACGCCGTCCACGGTAACAACAACGTCCTTGGCGCCGTCATCTTTCCGCACAACATCGGCCTGGGCTGCACGCGCAACCCGAAGCTTGTCGAAGAGGCCGCTCGCGTCACTGCCGAAGAGGTCCGCGCCTGCGGTATCCAGTGGACCTTTGCGCCCTGTGTCACCGTCCCCCAGGATGAACGCTGGGGCCGCACCTACGAAGGCTTTTCCGAGGACCCCAAACTGGTCTCTCTCCTGGGCGGTCCGGCGGTTCGCGGTTTTCAGGGATCCGATCTTACCGCGCCGTCTGCGGTACTGGCCTGCGCCAAGCATTACGTCGGCGACGGCGGTACGCGGATGGGAACCGGCAAATGGAACAGGGGCCTCGATCAGGGCGATATGCGCGTCAGCGAAGAGACCCTTCGCACGATTCATCTGCCGCCATACCGCGCCGCCATTGAGGCAAATGTCGCCACCATCATGCCCTCCTATAGCAGTTGGAACGGTCTCAAATGCTCGGCCAACAAGTATTTACTGACCGACGTCCTCAAAGGCGAACTGGGCTTCGAGGGTTTCGTGATTTCCGACTACAATGCGATCCGACAGCTTGACCCCGATTTCAAAAAGGCAGTCGCTATCTCCATCAACGCCGGAATAGACATGGCCATGGAGCCCAACGAATTTGCGTCGTTCTTTACGAATCTCAAAGAGCTTGTCCAGGAAGGGGCCGTACCCATGTCGCGCATTGACGACGCGGTCACGCGCATTCTCAGGGTCAAATTTGCCATGGGCCTGATGGCCCCCGGCTATTCGTACAAGCCCGACCCCGCGCTCGTGCAGGCGTTCGGCTCCGCCGAACATCGTAAAGTGGCTCGCCAGGCCGTCCGCGAGTCCATGGTCCTGTTAAAGAATGAAGGCAAACTGCTGCCGCTATCCAAATCGCTTGCCCGTATTCACGTGGGCGGCCGTGCCGCCGACAACATCGGCATGCAGTGCGGCGGCTGGACGATCGATTGGCAGGGCAAGAGCGGCAATGTGACTACCGGCGGAACGACACTGCTGGAGGCCGTCAAGAAATCCGTTTCCGCCAATACCAAGGTGACATCCTCCATCGACGGGTCCGGGGCCCAGGGCGCCGACGTCGGCATCATCGTCATCGGTGAGGACCCCTATGCCGAAGGCGTAGGCGATCGGTCCGATCTGCACCTGAGTAAGGTCGATGTTCAAGCGGTCGAAAACTTTAAGAAAGCCGGCGTGCCTGTTGTTGTCATCCTTTATTCCGGCAGACCGCTCATTATCGAAGACATTCTGCCCAACGCCGACGCCATCGTTGCCGCCTGGCTGCCCGGAACCGAAGGTCAGGGCATTACGGACATCCTTTTCGGTGATTTTAAGCCGACAGGCAAACTCTCCTTCTCATGGCCTCGGACAATGGCTCAAATCCCTATCAATATTGGCGATGCGAATTACGATCCATTGTTCGCCTATGGCTTCGGACTCACGTGGAATTGATTGTACAAATCCAGGCGATTTTCCGAAAAAAAGCACAGATTTGCTGTTTTCAGGCTATTGCTTAAAGAGGGCCGGCGATTACGTACTTGACGTTTTCTCGGCTTGGTGCCTGCGCGCTTGAGTAGGGTATGACGGACGCAAACGAAAACAGACAAGACGATACAAAAGAAAAAGCTCCCTTCGTGAAGCTGCTCACCGCCAATCACGCGCGGATCTACGCCTACATCATCAGCCTGGTCCCCAACGATTCCGACGCTGACGACATCATGCAGGAAACCGCCTCGCTCATGTGGGAGAATTTCAGCAAGTTCGAGCCCGGCACCAACTTCGTTTCATGGGCTGTCACCATCGCCAAATTCCAGATCCTCAATTATCGCAAGCGCCATCGCCAGTCCCGCACCTTCCTCAGCGATAAGGCCTATGACCTGCTGATCAGCGAAACCGAAAAGCTCCAGGAGGAAGGCCTGGACCGCCTGCACGCCCTGCGCGATTGCCTGCGAAAGCTCTCTCAAAAGGATCAGCAGTTCATCCGTCTGCGCTATTATGAAGGCGCAAGCGCCAGGATCGTTGCTCAAAAAGTAGGCACCTCGATCGATGCCGTTTATCGCAGCGGCGCCCGGTTGAATCATTTGCTCTTGAATTGCGTCCGCCGAACCCTTACGTGCCGAGGCTAAAATGGAACCCCAGGAAAAAATCGATTTCACAATTCGTTACCTCCTGGCTAAATCGCTCGAGGGAAGCATTACCTCCGAAGAGATCGATCATCTCAATGCGATGATCATTGAATACCCCATGGCCCGCCGCTATTATGTCGAATATCTGCACATCCACGTGTCGCTTCGCAAATTGCTTCAAAAGGACCCCGCCGCGGTCAGCGCCATGGAAGATGAGATCCTTGACGATCAGCTTTGGCAGCAATTGGCGGTGCACGAACAGACCGCCGAGTCCATCGAGACGGCCCCCTGCATGCCCGTTGACGCGACGTTCCTGCCCGTTGACCCGGCTGCTTCAAAGAACCCGGCCCGGAGAGTAAGCCGCTTTACCTTTATTACGTTCGCTGCCTCGCTGGCCGCGCTGCTGGTGGTGATCATTTTTTTGAATCTGCCGTTCCTGGATCCGGTGGAGGTGGCCACTGTCACCGACTCCATCAAGGCCGACTATGCGGCCGATGCGATCGAGAAGGGCAGTCGATTAACCAATCGCAAGGGCCGCTACTATCTGCAGGAAGGAATTTCATCCATTCAGTTTGATTGCGGCGCCTCCGTCGTGATCGAGGCGCCTGCGGAATTTGAACTCAAGTCCGCCGACCGGATGATCCTTTTTTCCGGCCGGCTTTACGCCAGTGTGCCAAGGCAGGCCATCGGCTTTACGGTAAGGACCCTGGATTCAACCGTGATCGATCTGGGCACCGAGTTCGGCATGTTTGCCGTCCCCATGCAGGGAACCGAGCTGCATGTGTTCAAAGGCAAGACGCAAATGGCGCTGCCGCGCTCCAAGGCGATGCTGGTAACCGAAGGCAATGCCCAGCGGGTCGAAACCGCCACAGGCCGGATCCAGGCCATTGCGCTGGGAGAGGGCAATTTTGTTCTAAAGATCGATTCGAAAACTAACCTGGTCTGGAAGGGCCGAGAGGTCATCAGCCTCAGCGACCTGGTCCTCGGCGGCAACGGCTACGGCTCCTCCGACAAAGCCGTTGCCAACTTTGATCCCGCCACTGGAAACGCCGTGCCGTATCTGGTCGGCAAATATAACAAGTTCGCCAGCGACTACCGAAGCATAACAGGCACCCCGTTCCTGGATGGTATTTTTGTCCCGAATGGAAAAAATCAGGTCGTCAGTTCCAAAGGCCACGTGTTTGTCGATTGTCCGCGGACAAGCGGAATGTCCTATCATGGACTGAGTTTTGACAAGAACTGCATGTATTTTCCCGCCATCCAGGATCGATACCTCGCGAATCGGCGTCTGGATTTCGACCAGTCCGCGATCTACATGCATGCCAACGTAGGCATGACGATCGATCTCAATGCCGTTCGCCAGGCATTTTGCGGCCAGACGCTTTGCACGTTCCGCACCACGGTCGGAACGGCGTTTTCAAGCAGCGCCTACGGCCAATTCACATCGGTCCAGGAAGCGGCGCCGGTTTATACGGAGTTTGATGTTTGGATCGTAGTCGATGGACAGCTGCGGCAGAAATTCAAAAAAGTCAGATGGGACAGCCTGATCGATATCGAAGTGCCGATTGCATCCACCGACGGTTTCCTGTCGATCCTCTCGACCGATGCCCAGACCGTTCTGTCGGACGGCAACCCGCCCACCCACTATGATCTCTGTGCGTTGGCGGATCCAAGATTCGAAGTACGGATTATGGAATAATTTCGCGCGGCGCGGCGTGCTGCCGTGCTCGGTTGGTTGGTTTTGGAAGATGTCATGAACTTTATTTGGAATAGAAAGGAGAAATTGTGATGAAGAAGTTAGCGTGTTTTTTGATCCTGGTTTTGGGATTGGTATCTGCCGGCTATGCCATGGATTCTCTGCTGATCGGCAATTTCGAAGATCCGATCTCGAGTGACCGCTACGATAACTGGATGAGCGATCCTGTGGATACCCCCGTGACACAACCTTCCGCCGCCGTGACTCTGGGCGGCAAAGCGCTGCAGTTGGACGATGCCGATGGCGGTGACGGCGCGACGTTCAGCAAACCGTTCGGCGAGTACGGCAATACGGTGGAAGGAAATATCTACTACCAGGCGCTGCTTAATCCCGGTGCGGTTCTCGCCTTCGACGTGACGGCGATCGCGGGCCAGGTGGCCGACGGCTGGGCCAGCATCCGTCCGTTCTGGAATTCCGCCGGCGGTTGGGGCCAGGATTATGGTCAGGAACAGGCTCTGACGGTTGACGGTCAGCCGCATACTTACTTGTTCAATATGAGCGCCGACGCGGTTACCGCGCTTCAGAACTCGATCGGCGAATGGGGGTACAACCTCGGATTCATTCTGAACACGGGCGCCGGATCGACCACGATCTATGTGGACAACATCTGGCTCTATCCTGAAGGTCCCGTTGCCGACCTTTTTCCGCATAGCCCGCTTGTTGACCCGGTCGCTGACATGGTCAATCTCGTTACCAACGTGACGCTTTCCTGGAAGGCGGCTGACGACCCCAATAGGGCCACCGCCAACAATGTCCATCCGGATATCGTGGATCAGTACGTGTTTATGTCAACCGCGACCGACCCCAACCTGTTCTATGTCGGCGCTACCGGTGTTGACCCTGGTATAGAAAACCCGGATTCGTCCTATGGGCCGATTAACAATTTGCCGTTTGAAACAACGTATTACTGGGCCGTCGTCGAAGCGATGAGCGGCTACACACAGGCCCTGACCCCGGGCGTCAGCACCATTGGCGACGTTGACCCCAATAACATCATTGGCCCGACGTGGCACTTTGTGACGCTTTCAACCTCGCCGCAGATCATCGCGCAGCCGGTCAGCACGCGCGGGCAGTTGGGCCAGCCGCTCTCGCCGGCCTTTACAATCACAGTGTCCAGCGTCACGCCCGAATCCTATCAGTGGTATGCTTCCGCCGATGCCCTCATCGACGACTCCGACGTGGCCTTGTCCGCCGGAATCACCAACGTCCTGAGTTTTAATTCCCTCACGACCGGCGCGCAGAAATATTATTATTGCAGGGTCACCAATAGCTCTGCGACCCCGGTTGATTCGGATGTCGTGAACCTTGTGGTCGAACGCAAGGTCGCCGAGTACCTCTTTGAAGGCAACCTCAACGATACCAGCGGCAGCGCCCAAAACGGTACTGCCGTCAATGGCGCCGTGACCGCGGCCGGCGACAGCGTCCAGGGGACCTCGGCGCTGGTCCTCAACGGAACCAACCAGTATGTCACGCTTCCTATCAACGGATTCCCGCGGGCCTATCTGACCGGAGCCAATGGGATCGGCGGCGGCTTGGATATCGGCTCCATCATTTGTTGGGTCAAAGCGACCAAGAACGGGGCCGTCCTGGCCAACCATAACGATGCGGCGGCAACAGGCTTCCAGCTCACCGTCGCCGACGACATCGGCATGCTGGTGCGCCGCGAAACCGGCACTGCCTCCTCCGTCGCCAAGGCCCAGGCCATTGTCGGCGACGGCAATTGGCACTTGATCGCCGCCACCTGGCAGTTGGGCTCCGGCGGCCAGATGCGGATTTACGTCGATAACGCCGAAGTCACAAGCGTCGCCTCGACCGGTGCCCCGTCCTTTGCCGCATGGACCCGCAATATCCTGCTCGGCGCCAATCGCGCCAACGAGGCCGACCGTACCGTCATCGGCAGCTATTTTGGCGGAAAGATCGATAACTTAAGGGTTTACAACTATGTCTTGACCGCGGAAACGATCGCCCTGGAGTACTACAACGTCACTGGCAAACAGACCTGTCTGAACACCGCTTTCGAGGGTAGCGGCTTCAATGTCGATAATACAGGCAGCTCCTACTGCAGGGTCGATATTGCGGATTTTGCTCAAATGGCGGAGAGTTGGTTAGCAAACGGTTTTTATCCGGCATTTTAAAATAAAAACTGTTGCACTATCAACTTGATTATCGTACAATGATTGAGAGCTTGGGTCAAAGGGTCCAAGCCCTATACCAAAAAGGCCTTTTAAGTCTATTTGGACCGAAAGAAGTGGCAGGCTTAAAAATAAAGGGGAACAGACATGCGCGACCGAAAAGGATTTACGCTGATCGAATTGCTCGTGGTCATTGCGATTATCGCCTTGCTTTTGTCAATCATTGCTCCGGCATTGAGAAAAGCAAAAGAATCCGTATGGAACGTCATCTGCCGCAACAACCTGAGAAACTACGGATTAGCAGGCATGGCCTATACCCAGGAAAATGCGGCCATTTTCCCCAATGCATGGGGCTCCATCTACAAATCCATCAATGACGCTCGGCCCCGCGAATGCCAATTTCATGATGAAAGCAAGAACCCGTTGAAACGGCCGGAATTGGCCGGCAAGTTATGGAATTACCTGGGCGATCAGGACAAGAGTCACCTCTGCCCTTTGTTCGATCGTTTTGCTCACACGAACCATGTTTGCACGCAGCCCGGTCTGATTCCGATGGAACCCATTTTTGGCTACAGTATGAATGCCATGCTGGGCGGTTTTGAATTTGGCGGGGCCGCCGGCGGTGTTTACACGCACGTGCTGGTCGTCAAGGTCAACGAGATTCATTCGCCTGCGAACATCTTCTTCTTCGGTGAGGAGAACCCATGGACGGATGCAGTTACGGCCAACCGATACTCGGCGACCTTGAATGATAATGCCCTTTGCGGTGCACCGGAACATCCCTCTAAGGCCGCGGCCTGGGACGGATATTCTTTGAATTACTCAGGCAAGCTTCTCGACTCTCTTGCCTCGTTCCACAAGACCACCTTTGATAAACGCAATGACGGTGAAAGCAATGTGGTGTTCATCGACGGTCACGTCGATATGGCGAATTGGAAGGACACTTACCGCCTTTCTCGTTGGACCAATAAGATGCCGACTCTGCGCAAATAACCGCCGCAGGCTGGTCCTTTAGTTTGTGGGGAGGATAATGAAAAACTGCTTTTCACAGCGCGTTGTGGTGCTTTTTATTTTCTTTGTTTTAAACGTTTCGACTATCTTCGCTGCCGATGTGACCATTACTGTCGATGCCGCCTCGCCCATCCGCACCATCCCCATGACAATGTACGGCGGCAATCTCACCGCCTGGGACGGTGCCCAAAGCGGCTCCAACAGCACATTTAACAACCTGCTCAAGGCCTCCGGCCGCAAGTACCTGCGCTGGCCCGGCGGGTCCTGGGGCGACGCCTTCCTCTGGAACGACATGGAAGGCCCCAACAACTCCAAGACCTGGATCGTCAGCTACCCTGAAACCCTCAACCTGCTCAATATCCTCAGCCAGCCCGGCCAGACTGTCCCTCCCACCCTCCAGCCCATCGTCAATTTTCCCGGCTACTGGTTTGACACGCTTCAGGACGATACGCCCGGCGATGAGACCAACCTGAATTACGCCGTCGCCCATCGGAATGCCGTCAATGCCGCCGCCGCATGGGTCCAGGACCAGACCTCCCGAACGCCCTGCGCCCAGTATTGGGAGATCGGCAACGAAACCGGCGGCCCCTGGGAAGCCGGCTATTTCGCGACCATCAGCGGCACCTACTACGGCAATTATTTCGCGGACTTCTGGCTGGCTATGAAGGCCGTCAATCCAAACATCAAGATCGGCGCCAACGCGGAACCCTACCACGGCCTGCAGCCCTGGGGCTGGTACCAGGGCTACTGGACCTACGATACGCTTATTGCCGCTGCCGCCAAGAACGCCATCCCCGATTACCTGATCATCCACCAGTACCCGGGTTCCTATGAACCCGCCTCCTACAACCCCACACTTCTGGCCGATCGCGTCAATGACATCGCCCAGTTCACCGCCAACATGGACGGCATCGTCGCCAATGCCCTGGGTCCCTCGCGCGTTGGCCAGATCCGCTATTGGATGACCGAATGGGACGGCGGCAACGATGACGATGATGCCTATCAGCGGCGCGAGGCTTATGTCAATGCCATGTTCCACGTTCAGTACATCATGGAAATGTGCAAATACAACTGGGAAGGCTCCAACGCCTGGGCCCAGTGGGAGTACGGCAGCAATTATTTCG
The DNA here is from genome assembly GCA_021372945.1 of Planctomycetaceae bacterium. Lineage (GTDB taxonomy): Bacteria > Planctomycetota > Phycisphaerae > Sedimentisphaerales > Anaerohalosphaeraceae > 4572-13. The sequence goes on from JAJFTK010000002.1 coordinate 24,793, forward strand.
TCTATCCCGTCTGGTACGTGCATCCGCTGCTGATCAATTGTTTCGGCCGCGACATGGTGCAATCGTCAGATACACATTCTCTGGTTCGATCCTATGCCGCTTTGGATGATCAAGACGATCTGACGGTACTGATTGTCAATAATTCCCCAACTGCCTCATTAACGGCCGATATCAACATCTCCGGCTTCCTGGCCGGAGCGGGCGGCCAGCGCTGGATGACCGAACCCGCCGGCACATTGGTCACGGGCGGCATCAATAACCAGGACCTCAATAACATCAGCATCAACGGAACCGTTCATCCGGACCCGTTAACGGTCAGCTCCCTGCCCTCTCAGAATTTCATCTCCGGCAATAGCTTCAGCTTGACCCTTCCGGCAAGTTGTATCATGTTCCTCAAGGTCCCTGCCGGCACAGGCGACCTCACGCCGCCGGCCGCGCCGACCGGGCTGTCCCTGGATCTGACCGGCATCGCCGCCGAGCTTAATTGGGACGATAACAGCGAACCCGATCTGGGCGGCTATAACGTCTATCGTTCGACAACTTCCGGCGGCGGCTATGTCAAGTTGAACGGTGTGATACTCACCGCCTCACAGTACACCGATTACACCACAGTCGGCATGCAGACCTATTACTATGTCGTCCGCGCGGTCGATACCTCGTGGAACGAATCCGCCAATTCCAACGAACGATCCGTCTCCATTCCGCGCACCGCGATGGGAACGATTCTTCGCCAGTGGTGGACCAATGTCCCCGGCACCGCCGTCAGCAATCTCACCTCCAACGCCAACTACCCCAATAATCCGACCGGACTCCAGCAGATCAATCTACTGGAAGCGCCGATCAACTGGGCCGACAACTACGGCACGCGCATTCGCGGCTATGTTTATCCGCCGGCAACAGGCAGCTACACCTTCTGGATCGCCGGCGATGACAACTGCCAGCTTTGGCTCAGTACCAATGGAACGGCCGCTAACAAGGTCCTCATCGCTCAGGTCTCCGACTGGACCGACTCCCGCGAGTGGACCAAGTACGCCTCGCAGCGGTCTGCCGCGAAAACTCTGCTGGCCGGTCAGAAGTATTATATTGAAGTGCTGCACAAAGAAGGCACCGGCGGCGACAATATCGCTATCGCCTGGTCGGGACCCGGTATTGAACAGCAGGTGATTCCAGGTCGATATCTTTCGCCCTGGCTCACCGGATTATACGGCGACTTCGACGGCAGCGGAGAGGTTCTGCTCAATGACTTTGTCGAATTTGCCGATGCATGGCTCAGCGGCAATTGCGCGTTGACCTCCGGCATCGATCTCAATGGTGATTGCTTTGTTGACCTCTACGAATTCGCTTCCTTCGCCGCCAACTGGCTGTCGAACTGACTTCATCTTCGGTCGTAGGGCAGGCCTCCGAGTCTGCCCCGGACCTGCATAACCCAGTGTTATGGATCGAAGAAAGGATTGCCGAAAATGCGAATGGACCGATGTTGTTTTCTGATCATCCTGTCTATATTGACTTCAGGCGTTTTTGCGCAAGGCACAGCTTTGCCCATTCATCTCAACTCCATCGGCTATTTGCCTGACATGCCCAAGGCCGCGACCGTCACCTCTGCCTGCGCCGACTTTGCCGTCCGCAGTGCCGCCGATCACAAAACTGTCTTTTCCGGCAAGGTCACCGGTCCCGTTCATCAGGACGATCTTAACCTGGATGCGTGGACCGCGGACTTCTCCGCTTTCACTTCCCCCGGCACATACTACCTCGAAGTGCCAGGTCTTGGCCGCTCGTGTAATTTCAAAATTGACAAGGCCGTTTATAACGATGCATTCCATGCCGTGATGCGAGGCTTCTACCTGTGGCGCTGCGGCACGGCAGTGGAGGGCACACACAATGGCATTCGCTGTGCCCACGCGGCCTGCCACCTCGATGACGCGTATCAAGACTACATCGGGCAGCCGAATGTGCAGCGCGACGGGGTTGGCGGCTGGCACGATGCAGGCGACTTCGGCAAATATACCGTCAACGCCGGCGTCACCATGGGCGTACTGTTCATGGCATGGGACCAGTATCAGGCCAAGCTGAAGACGCTCAAACTCGACCTGCCCGACACCGAGCCCGGCCTGCCCGATTTCCTCAATGAACTCAAATGGGAAATCGACTGGCTCCTCAAGATGCAGTACCCCGACGGTTCCGGCCGCGTCTGCCACAAGCTCACGCGTCAGCATTTCTCCGCTTTCATCATGCCCGAGACCGATCACGAAAAACGTTTTTTCACCGATTGGGGTTCGGCCGCCACCGCAGACTTTACCGCCATCATGGCGATGGCCGCCCGCTATTTTGAACCGTACGATTCCACGTATGCCAAAACCTGCCTCGACGCCGCCCTCAACAGCTATAAGTTCCTCAAAGAAAATCCTGACAACAAGCGGCCCGACCTCAAAGACTTCACCACCGGCGGCTACGGCACCTCTGATCCCGATGACCGTCTCTGGGCCGCCGCTGAAGTTTGGCAAACCACCGGCGATCTCAATGCCTTGAATGATTTCGAGACCCATGCCCGCGATCGCCGCCGTCTCATTGAGGCCGATTGGGACTGGGGCTCCGTCGCTAATCTCGGCATGTTTACGTATGTCACCTCCACGCGCCCCGGCCGCGACCCCAACCTCGTCAACGATATTCGCCGCGCGCTGCTTGACATGGCCGATACCCTTGTCGCGCAGGCCCGCGCCGATATCTTCGCCCGCCCCATGGGCCGCCGCTATTACTGGGGCTGCAACGGTACCGTCGCCCGCCAGGCCGTCATCCTCCTAACCGCCCATAAACTCCAGCCCAAACCCGAATACCTGAATACTGCGCTGGACGCAGTCTCGCACCTCTTCGGCCGAAACTATTACGGCCGCTCCTTCGTCACCGGCCTGGGCCATCTGCCTCCCATGCACCCGCACGACCGCCGCAGCGGCGCCGACGGCATCGACGCCCCCTGGCCCGGCTATCTCGTCGGCGGCGGAACCACCGCGACCAATTGGCAGGACATCCAGGACGACTACCGCACCAACGAGATCTGCATCAATTGGCAGTCCGCCCTCGTTTACGCCCTGGCTCCTTTCCTTTCCAGGTAGCACGGGCATCTTGCCCGTGTCATCGGCAGGGCGGCACGGTCAAGCTTCGCTTGGCCGTGGCGATAATACTGAACTCCACCAGGAACTGTGCAGTCACAAACTCTCCCCCTTTTTTCAAGGGCCAGTGTCAGCCGCAGGCTGACGAGGGGGTATAAGAATCCGCCTTCCACGTCTCACGACTAAGGACTCACGACTCATGACTATCCAATGCAATTCTTCTTGCAATTTTTCCCGCGTACGATAAGTTTATCGTATGGATTTCAGTTCTATTCTAAGGAGTTGCTATGAAGAATCTGCCGCTGCAAACCCTTTCTGCCCTCATCGTTTGTGTGCTGTCTGTTCCCGTTATGGCCGACCGTAAGTCCGTTAACTTCAATAGCGACTGGCGCTTCATCAAGGGCGAACAGCCCGCCCAGGCCGCGCAGCCCAATTTTGACGATGCCGCCTGGCAGCCCGTCCGCGTGCCGCACGATTGGGCCATCGCCGGTCCCTTCGATCCGCAGGAGCACGGCTTCGCCGCCAAGCTGCCGTGGAAGGGCGTCGGCTGGTATCGCAAGTCCTTCACGCTCGACCCCGCTGGCAGCGGCAAGCGCGTCTACCTCGATTTTGACGGCGTCATGGCCTTCCCCGAGATCTACATTAACGGCAAGCTCGCCGGCCAGTGGGACTATGGCTACATGCCCTTCCGTGTCGACGCCACGGATGCGGTTCTTTTTGGCAAACCCAACACCATCGCCGTCAAATGCGATACGCGCAAGCAGGGCACCCGCTGGTATCCCGGCGCCGGCATCTACCGCAAGGTCACGCTGACGCTGTGCGATCCCGTTCACATCGCCCATTGGGGCACGGTCGTGACTACGCCCGAGATCACGGACCAGCAAGCCGTCATCTCCGTAACCTGCACGCTTGAAAATCACACCAACGAAGCGGCCAAGCCTCAATACCGCGTGATCGTCACCGATCCTTTCGGCAAGAAAATTACTGATGGTTCGTGCCGAGTTGTCATATCAGCGCAAGACCTCGCGATGACCATTAAGGACCGGATTATAATTAACGCACCGGTTCTCTGGGACATCGTTGACCCAAAACTTTATACATTAGTGGTAACAGTTGAAAAGGATGGCAAGGCTATCGATTCTGAGACAGTGCCTTTCGGCATTCGCCAATTCGAGTTCACCGCCGATGACGGCTTCCATCTCAACGGCCGCCGCGTCCAACTCTATGGCGTCAATCTCCACCACGACCACGGCCCGCTCGGCGCCGCCTTCTACCCCCGCGCCATGGAACGACAGCTCGAGATCATGCGCGAGATTGGCGTCAACTCCATTCGCACCAGCCACAACCCGCCGGCGCCCGAACTGCTGGACCTGTGCGACCGCATGGGCTTTGTCGTCTGGGACGAGGCATTTGACAAGTGGGACGACAAGGCCGGCCGCCATGACCACCAGCCGCCGCTGGAGCAACTCGCCGAACGGCAGATCCGCAACCTCGTCACGCGCGACCGTAACCATCCCTCCATCGTCATCTGGTCCATCGGCAACGAGATCGGCAATTCCTCCGACGATCAGAAAGGCAAGGACGGCCCGCGCGTGAAGATGATGCGCGACTTCGTGCTCAAATACGATGCCACGCGGCCCGTCGGCATGGCCGATTGCATCCCGGAAACGGCCAACCAGCCGATCCTCGATGCCCTCGATGTCGTCGGCTGGAACTACGGCCGCCGCTACTCCATCTTTAGAGAACGCTATCCCGACAAGCCCATTATCTACAGTGAATCCGCTTCGGCCCTGAGCACGCGCGGCTTCTACCAACTGCCGCTGCCGGTCACCAAGATCGACTACGCCGAGGATAAGCTGCAAGTCGATTCCTACGACCTCAACGCCGCCCCGTGGTCCGACATCGCCGACGCGGAATTTGCGCTGATGGAGCAGGATAAGTTCGTCGCCGGCGAGATGGTCTGGACGGGCTTTGACTATCTCGGCGAGCCCACCCCGTTCGACGAGCAGGCCAAGAGTTCGTATTTCGGCATCGTGGATCTCTGCGGCATCCCCAAGGACCGCTTCTACCTGTATCGCAGCTATTGGCGTCCCGATGTTACCACCGTTCACATCCTGCCGCACTGGAACTGGCCCCAGCGCCTCGGCCAGAACGTCCCCGTTTTCGTCTATACCAACGGTGACTCCGCCGAACTGTTTCTCAACGGCAAATCCCTGGGCCGCCGAACCAAAGGCGAGATCCCGCCCAAACCCGCGGACCTGGCCGCCGGTAAGCCCGCCATGGCCTCCAGCACGCAGTCCGAACAAACGGATGCCGCAATGGCCCTCGACAGCAATAGCGAAACCCGCTGGTGCGCTGCCGACGGCGGCAAGTTCCAGTGGCTTCAGGTCGATCTCGAGAGTGTGCAGCCCGTCCGCTTCATCGGCCTTGAATTTGAAAAGGAAGCCAAGAACTACGGCTACGAGATCGCCGTTTCCTCCGACAACACCCAGTGGCAAAAGGTCGTCACTCAATCGACCAGCAGCCGTCCGCAGTATGGCGGCCCGCGCGAAGCCTTTCACCACGTCGACGTCCAGGCCCGCTACGTCAAGATCACCTTCACCGATTTCAGGAACGGCGTCTGGGCGAGCGTCCGCAAGCTTGGTCTCTACCCGGAAGGCATGGAGTCCGATTATTATGCACCGACCTACAAGTATCGTCTGCGCTTTAACGATGTCATCTATCAGCCCGGCGAGCTGAAGGCCGTCGCCTACAAGGATGGCAAAGAGATTGGCCAGGCCGTGATGAAGACCGCCGGCCAGCCCGCTCAACTGCGCCTGACGCCCGACCGCTCGCGGCTTGCCGCCTCCGGCATGGACCTGTCCTATGTCCTCGTCGAGGCATTGGATGAGGATGGCAACCTCTGCCCACTGGCCGATAACAGTGTGAAGTTCAGGATCGAAGGGCCCGCCCAGATCGCCGGCGTCGGCAACGGCAATCCAATGTCGCAGGAACCCTTCCAGGCCGACCATCGCAAGCTCTTCTACGGCAAGGCCATGCTCATTCTGAGAACCCTCGAGGCCAAACCCGGCCCCATTCAGGTCACTGCATCAGCCGATGGTCTTAAGGACGCCAAGGCATCCCTTCAATCCGAATAAGTGCGAACGCGGGCGTCTCGCCCGCATTGACCGTTTGCGATAATGCAGCCATATTGTGAACGGTCACAGATAGGGAGCAGCAAATAGAAAACGGGCAGCCGGATCGTTCGATCCGTATCTGCCCGCTTAATCTCTACCTGAGAAAAGTTGTCGTTGCGGAATTACTTGCGGCGAAGCAGGCCCAACAGCCCAAGTCCCAGCAGCGTCATCGTTGCCGGTTCCGGCACTAATACCTGAACATTATCAAAGTAGTGAACAGCGCCGCCCTGGAAATCGATGATGGTGTCGCCAAACTCATCAACATGCGATGTGGTCTTGGCGGAGTTACTGATGAAGCCGATATTGACATAAGTCGTGGCTGCTGCAATTTTCGCCATCACGTTGGCAGGTATTTGAAAGATCAGGCTTTGTGTCGTGCCCGAGACCAGATCTGCGTAGGCAACGCCGTCCCAGAAACCATTGCAGTTCACCAGCAGTCCCAACTGTCCGCCCCAGCCGCCCTCGTTGATGAACGAGGTTACGTCAACAGAAACTTTTCCTACGGTCGCAAGGTCGTTCCTAACCTGCGCGCCATCGGCCCGGTCGAGAATGGCGACTTCCATCACTTCGACCCAATCGCCGTTATAGGCGTCTGCCTTCATCGACCCGGTACCCAGAGTGGGATATTGATCCGAGGTACCGAGATTTGTTCCCCAGCCGACCCACCAACCGTCCATCGAGCCATTCTCAAAATCGCCGACAACTGTGTTGCCGAAGCTCGTCGCGGCCAAAACCGCAAACAATGAGAGAACAAGTCTTGCTTTCATCTTACCTTCTCCTATATACAAAGATTTTTTTGTTGATGCGGCCTTGGGCGAGCGGCTCAGGTATGAAAAAAAGAAATGGCTCTTCTCATCTTTCCTCGCTCACCTGCGGCGCATTTACACAACTCTCCGCAGTCTAATAAATCTCCACATAGCTATAGCCGCAAAACGTGCAGTTTTGCACTATTTTCACAGAAAAATTTGAAAATCGTCGCGATTATAAAGCCATTATAGAGGTCAAATTGCATCAATGCTCTTCTTCCGCCTTCCGCCGCATCCTGTCCCAAGTTCCCTTCCAATCGCTGCGATCCTGCCCTTGAGGCAGCCCTGGCACTGGTTGGCGGTTTCATTCAGGCACGCCTTGCCCGGGTAGATCTCGTACTTGGTCCGATATTCCATCGGTGTAACGTTCGGCATCACCACATTCGCTCCTCGCATCAGCCCAAGTTCCCGCCCGTTGGCGCGGTTGACCGTCGCCAACGCCGTCGTACTGGGGATATTCGCCTCGGGACACATGATACGGCTTAATGCCACAACCTTGTACGTCATCAGCTCCGTATTCGGCACAGTGTGGCTCTTTAGTGTGGCCGAAGCATCTTGCTTCGGAATTAATTCGGGACCACCCAGATCGATTTCCCCCTTTCCCAGCGGCGTCAGCGGATTTTCGATATACGGCCCCACGCCAATCATATCCAGATCCAACTCTCGGAACAGTTCGATATCCCGCGCAAGCGTTCCATAGGTCTGCCCCGGGATGCCTACCATCACTCCCGAGCCAACCTCGTACCCGATCTGCTTGAGTTGCCTGAGCATGTCAAACCGGTCATACTCCTGTCCCGGCCGACTTGGGTGAATGGTCTCATACAGTTTCCTATCCGATGTCTCAAACCGCAGCAAATATCGATCCGCGCCCGCGTGCCGCCACGTCTGCAAATCCTCATGCGGCCGCTCCCCCATGCTCAGCGTAACCGCCAGCGGCGTTTCGGCCTTGATGCGCCTGACGATCTGGGCCAGCCACTCGGTCGTGATCCCATAATCCTCACCCGCCTGCATCACAACCGTGCCGTATCCATACGCCTGCGCCTCATGCACGCATTGCAGGATCTCGTCGGCGCTCATTCGATACCGCTGCATCTGCCGGTTATCCGCCGAAAGCCCGCAATACGCGCATCGCCGCACGCACCAATTGCTGATCTCCAGCAGTCCCCGCAAATGTACCGCATCGCCCACGTGCTCTCTGCGTACCGCGTCCGCCGCCGTCCAAAGCTGGCTAAGCCTTTGCTCGTCCGTCTCCCTCAGCCATTGCTCAATTTCTGTGCGGTCCTTTGCGTCCATTTAGATTTTGTCATTTGGTCATTTTTTGTTGTTTAGAGTTTAGGATTTAATTGATCTTCCGTGTCCTTCCGTGCATTCCGTGGTTAGAATTTTTGTACGCCTCCAAGGCTGCGGGGAAAGGCTGCAGCGCCCGCTCAAACAGCCCCAGGCTGTATGCGATGACCAGCCCGTAGTTCGTGATCGGTACGCCCGCCTGCCTGCACTTCAAAATCCGGCTCAGCATCAGCCGCCGGTTCCACATGCACGCCCCGCAGTGGATCACCAGCTTATACGGTGATAGGTCCTCGGGGTAGTCCTGCCCCTGCACCGTCGTAAACTCCAGCTTGCCGCCCACGTACTTGTTCAGCCAGTTCGGGATCTTCACCCGCCCGATATCCTCGCCGATCGGATGATGGCTGCACGCCTCTGCCACCAGCACCTTGTCGCCGGGCCTCAACTGCTCGACCGCCATGGCCCCCAGCGCCTGCGTCACCAGGTCGCCCTTGAAACGCGAGTATAGAACCGAAAAACCCGTCATCATCACTTCCGGCGGCGTTACCGCGCTGACCTTTTCGAACGCCTGCGAATCGGTCACCACCAGCTTGGGCGGCTGCTTCAGATTCGCCATCGCCGCGGGCAATTGCTGTTCCGTAACCACAACGCACATGGCCTGCGTTTCCAGCAAATCGCGTATCGTCTGCACCTGCGGCAGGATGAGCCGACCCCTGGGTGCTTCTTTGTCAATCGGAACTACCAGCACTGCCGTTTGTCCCGCCCCTACGATATCTCCGGCGATGATGGGATTGTCTATGAAGTCGGGGGGCGCGGCGTTCAGAATGGACTGGCGAAATTCCTCGGCGCCGTGCGGCTTATTTGCGGCTGTCCTGGCGATGGCGATCTTCTTTGCCGACAGCATCGCAACGCTCTCGGCAGGGGGGCTCTGCAGATCGCTCTTATTGAATACCGCGATAACCGGCACGTTTCGCGTTTCAAGTTCTGCAAGCAGTTTTTCTTCAAAGCCGCCCCATGTGCCGTCGGTTACGATCACGCCCAGGTCCACGCGGTCCAGCGCCTTGCGGGTCTTATCGATCCGCCGCTCTCCCAATGCGCCTTCATCGTCGATCCCGGCCGTATCAATAAACAATACCGGCCCGACCGGCAGCAGCTCCATCGGCTTTTCCACAGGGTCCGTCGTCGTTCCGGCGAATTCTGAAACGATCGACACCTCCTGCCGCACGACTGCGTTCAGCAGGCTCGATTTGCCCACGTTCCGCCGCCCGAACAGCCCGATATGCAGCCGCATCCCTTTAGGTGTAGATTGTGTCATAGTTGTCATTTATTGAGTGGGCAACTCCCACTATTACTCAGTCTGATCACTTTCTTTCCAGCACAAATAGATATCTTCCCATTCATCTGTCGTGCCGATATACCTTTTCGTGAACCCTGGGTATATTCTTGGCAACTGTTTAATGAACTCTTCCAGATTGCTCCAATGAGATTTCGAAAGATATGCTTGTTTATTCCCTCTCATCTTAAGACGAACGGTCAGATCGAAATCAGGGTCTTCTATCGTAATCTCTACAACTTCTTTCCAATAACACTTCCAAAAAGATCTTATTCTCACAAAGCATAATACTAAAACAGCATAGAATCTTTCCTCATCCCATTCGATATAGGATTGGAATAGTTTTGATAAAACTCTATTAAGAACTTGTTTCAGATTCAGGTCCAATAACGATTCTTTAACAAAAGACATCTCGTCTGCCTGCGCGGATTTTTTCCAGCATTGCCTTGCTGCGCGTCCGCGCGGTTTCGTTCATCTCGCCCAGCACCTTTTCGATCAGCGCCTCGCCGGCCGCTCGCGTCTTTTCCGACGCGTAGTCGAGCAGGTACTCCAGGAACGTCGACAGCGCATTGGGGTCGCAGTGCTCCTTGATCAGCCCCGGCTTGGCCAGGTCCATAAAGTCCGCCCCTGTCCGCCCCAGCCGGTAGCAGCCCGTGCAGAACGAGGGGATATACCCCAGGCTGGCCGCATCATAGATGACCTCGTCAAGGCCGCGATGGTCGCCCAGGCAGAATTGCGATTCATCGATCACTTCTTCGCCTTCGGCATAGCCGCCGGGATTGGTCCGGCTGCCCGCCGAGATCTGCGATACGCCCATCGCGAATGTCTCGCGCCGCATGTTCGGCGTCTCGCGCGTACTCATGATGATTCCCGTATAAGGCACCGCCAGCCGCAGGATCGCCACGATCTTGCGGAAGTCAATATCGCTGACCGGCTTGGGCGGGTGCGTCGCCATATCCGAGCCGGTCGCAGGCTCCAGCCGCGGCACACTGATCGTGTGCGGGCCGACGCCGAACTTCTCTTCCAAATGCCGGATGTGCTGCATCATCGCCAGCAGTTCGAACCGCCAGTCGCACAGGCCGAACAGCACCCCGATCCCTACGTCGTCGATTCCGGCCTCCATCGCGCGGTCCATCGCGGTCACGCGCCAGTCGTAATCCGCCTTCTGTCCCGCCACATGCACGCGCCGATAGGTGTCGCGGTGATACGTCTCCTGGAAAAGCTGGTAGGTCCCGATCTGCGCGCCCTTGAGCAGCTTGAACTCCTCGGTCGTCAGCGGCGCGATATTGGCGTTCACCCGCCGCACCTCTCCGTTGCCGCGCTTGGTTTCATATACCGTCTGGATCGCATCCAGCACATACTGAAACCCCTGCCGGGGGTACGATTCGCCCGCCACCACCAGCACGCGCTTGTGTCCCTGCTCGACCAGGATCTCGATCTCTCGTGCGATCTCCGGCTGGCTCAGCGCCCGCCGCTTCACTTCCTTGTTCCGGGCCCGAAACGCGCAGTACAGACACTCGTTCCGGCACAGATTCGAGATGTACAGCGGGGCAAACAGCACCAGCCGCCGACCGTAGATGTTCGTCTTAACCGTCTTTGCCGTTTCGAACAACTCCGCGAGCAGCCCGGGATCGCTGATCCCGGCCAGTACCGCGATCTCCGCCGGCGTCAGCCCCTTCATCTCAAGGGCCTTGGCCAGCACGGACCGCACATGCGAAAAATCGGCCTTTTCGGCCTTTTCCAGTGTTTCCTGTATCAAACTCTCATTGATCATCGTTGTTCCCCTAACAGAATGTCCAAACATTCTAGCCGGATTCTTCGGCATTCGCAAGAGACGATACATAAAATAGTGAAAAAAGAAACCACATAAAACACAATCGAACAAATAATGTGAAAAATATCACAAAAAGCTTGGATTCATGGGTGGTACGGTCAAGCTGTGCTTGGTCGCAATTTCCTCTTTGGTCATTGGAATTTGTTTAGAGTTTAGGATTTAGAGTTTAGGATTTTAAACTTCCGTGTCATTCCGTGATTTCCGTGGTTAGAGCCAAATCCTGCCTTTTTCCATTCACAACTTCTATCTCTGCCATTATAGTAGATACTAATGGCAAAAACGCTTTACATTATTGACGGCCACGCCCACATCTATGGTGCCTATTACGCACCGATGACCCCGCTCAAGAGCGCTTCCGGCGAGCCGACCAAGGCAGTCTACGTCTTTACGACGATCATCCTGGGCCTGCTTGAACGCCGCAAGCCCGACATGCTTGTGGTCACAATGGACTCCAAGGCCGCCAGCTTCCGCGTCGAAAAATACGCCGACTACAAGGCCCACCGGCCGCCCATGCCCGAGGACATGCCGCGGCAGATCGAACGCATCGAGGAGATCCTGGACGCCATGCGCATCCCGATGCTTCGGGTCGAGGGCTGGGAGGCCGACGACATCATCGGCACGCTCACCTGCCAGGCGACCGGCCGCGGCATCGACTGCTTCATCTGCTCCAAGGACAAGGACATGCTCCAGCTCGTCCGTCCCCACGTCGTCGCCTACGATGTCAAGAATGACGCGGTCATTGACGTCAAGCGCATGCAGGAAGAGATGGGCCTGCGCCCCGACCAGATCATCGACGTCATGGCCCTGCAGGGCGACGCCTCCGACAACATCCCCGGCGTGCCCGACGTCGGCCCCAAGACCGCCGCCGAATGGATCCAAAAATACGGCACGCTCGACAACCTCTACGCCCACGCCGACGACATCAAAGGCAAACGCGGCGACAATCTCCGCAATAATAAGGAGCAGGCCTACCTGAGCCGCGACCTGGCCGAGATCAACTGCCGCGCCCCCGTCACGCTCGATGAAGAGACGTTTGCCGTCAAAGAGCCCGATACGGCGCGCCTGGCTGCCCTCTACAAGGAACTGGGCTTCGGCCGGCTTCTTGCCAAGCTGGGCGTCAAGCCCGAAGAAGTCAAACCGCAGGAAGAGGCCAAGCCTTCGCGCAAGGCCGCCGCAGCGCCGCAGCCGGGCCTCTTCGACGGACAGCCCGAACAGGCCGCCTCCACTGCCGTCGTGCATCGAGGCCAGTGCATTTTGATCGATACGCCAGACGCCCTGCACAAAATGGCTGCCGAACTCCAACAGCAGGATCGCTTCGCCTTTCACACGCAGGCCACTACTGCCGATCCCTTCGGCGCCGACTTGGCCGGCATTAGTTTGAGCTGGGAGGCGCATCGCGCCTATTACGTGCCCGTTCGCGCCCCCCAGGACCAGCAGCGTTTGAGTTTAGACACAATCAAAAAGGCGATCGGCCCCGCTCTGGCCGACCCCAAACGCTACAAGATCGCTCACAATCTCAAACATGACCTGATCATCCTGCAGAACGCCGGCATTCCCGTCGCCCTTGAGCAGGGCCGCATGTTTGACACCATGATCGCCTCGTACTGCCTCAACTCCGACAAGCTCAACCACTCGATGGACGTGCTGGCCCGCGATTATCTCAACTACGAGCCCCTTGCGCTCGACGTCATCCTCGGCAAAGGCAAAAACCAGCTCACCTTCGACCAGGTCGATACGACCAGCGCCTGTACCTACGCCGCCGAAGGCGCCGACATTACCTGGCGGCTCTGGCAATACCTGTCCGCGCGCCTGAACGCCATTCCCGATTTGAAGGCGCTATTCGAGACTATCGAAATGCCGCTGGTCGAGGCCCTGGCCGTGATGGAATCTAACGGCGTCTCGCTCGACGTCGGCATCCTCAAGGAGATGTCCGAAGAGCTTAGCGAATTGATGCGCACGCTCACGGACAAGATTTATTCGCTCGTCGGCGTACCCTTCAACATCGATTCGCCCAAGCAGCTTGCCGACATCCTCTTTGACCGCCTCGGCCTAAAGAGTACGCGCTCCGGCAAGGTCCAGCGCTCCACAGACGCGGCCGTCCTCGACGAACTCAAGAACGAGCACCCCGCGATCCCCTATATCCTCGAATACCGCCAGATGGGCAAGCTGCGCAACACCTATACCGACAAGCTCGGCGACCTCATCAATCCGCGCACCGGCCGCCTGCACACGTCGTTCAACCAGGCCGCCACCGCCACGGGCCGCCTGTCGTCCTCCGAGCCCAATCTGCAGAATATCCCCATCCGCACGGACATCGGCCGAAAGATCCGCTCCGCCTTCATCCCTGCCGCCCCCAATGGCTGCATCCTCAGCGCCGACTACTCGCAGATCGAGCTGCGCTTGCTGGCGCACTTCTCCAGGGATGAAGCGCTGCGTCAGGCCTTCGCCGCCGATATGGACATCCACCGCTTCGTCGCCGCCCAGGTCTATGGAGTCCATCCCGAAGATGTCACGCCCGCCATGCGCGGCAAGGCCAAGGCCGTCAACTTCGGCATCATCTACGGGCAGGGGCCCTTCGGCCTCTCCAAATCCATCGGCATCTCCCAGGCCGAGGCCAAGCAGTTCATCGAGGACTACTACAAGCGCTACCCTTCTATCCGCGCCTTCATGAACGAGGTCCTCCGCCGCACCGGCCAGATGGGCTATGCCGAAACCATCCTGCATCGCCGCCGGCCCATCACCAACTTGACCAGCAAGAACTTCAACGTCCGCTCGCTCAACGAACGGCTCGCCATCAACATGGTCATCCAGGGCTCCGCCGCCGACCTCATCAAGGCCGCCATGATCCGCATCCACCAGCGTATCAAGAACGAAAAGCTGGCCGTCAAGATGATCCTCCAGATCCATGACGAACTGGTCTTCGAACTGCCGCAATGCGATGCGGCAAAGCACGCCCAATGGATCGCCCATGAAATGACCACCGCCATCCCGCTTGACGTGCCGCTGAAAGTAGATATGTCCGTAGGCCCCAACTGGCTCGCCGGCGAAACGGTCGAAAGAAACGACGCGGCGCATGATGAAACTTAAACGGTATAAGAGTTGATACAAAGCAAAGGAGAAAACAAATGGAATCGCACAAACAAAAAGCCCGCGTCTTGCTTGTCTGTATCTTTACAGCGCTGTCGTTCCGGGTCGAGGCGGCCCAGGAAGATTGGGTCGTTCTCTGTGAGAGCCTCCCGCAGGACGTCCTCCGGATTAATATTCCCCTGACGTTCACCGCATCCCAGGCTCGTTTCTACTCTTCATCCTCGCAGGAACTGAAGTCGCGTCCGATCGAAGACGCCCGAAAGAAAGACGATTTCAAACACGAACTCGATCTGGGAACGGCTGTCGATGGGAATGCGTATGTCCTTCTGATCGCTGAGCCAACGGACGTGACATTCATCAATCGCCAGGACGATTTCAAAATGATGAAATTGCTTTCCATCAGCGACAAAAAGACCCGCACCGTGCTCGAAGGACTCACGTCGCTGGGAAACGATTTGGAGATTCCGCTTGAAGTCTTGCCGGAACGGATCGCCGTTCCCTCCGACCGGCCCGTAAAGGGGAACATGCGAATCGACGTTTATGGACGCGGCCAGGGCCTCTATGAGGCCCGCGTAGAGACCAATCTCTACGGCACGCTTTCCGGGAAAGCCTCTACAGATAAAGTGCTGCTGGAGGCCTCCGTGACCTGCTGCGGTACGCCGGATCTCAAAGAACGCTGCCTGAATCTGTCGGTTAAACCGTTCGATGAAGCGATGGCCGCCGTCTCCTGCAACGGCAAGCTGTCGGATACCCTGATGCTCGGGTCCGCCAAGGTTGTCGTCGAAAAGGCCGCCTCCGACGGTTCGGAACTGGTGCTGGCCGTACTGGGCGGCAGCCTGGTTCAGGAGAAAAGACCGGGCGATACCCTGGTCGCCATCGGCAAGCCCTTCCCTGACTTTGCCCGCGTTGAACTCATCAAGCATCAGCTTATCACGCTGGGCGACCTGAAAAAAGAGGCCGGCTCCGATGGCTTCATCGTCTTGATCTTCGGCGATCTCAAAGTCACCATGCATCCGGCGATGATGATGGGCGGCCCATCGCGCATGCGCACGCTCTCGCTCGATGAAGCTATGATCGCCGACATCCTGAAGAAAGATTGTGACCAGCCCGTGCTCATCAACTTCTTCTGCCAGCAGTTTTCCATTAGCGCCCTCTACGAAAAATGGCTCGGCCAAACGCCCGAATTCCACGTCTTTTCGGATTTCAGCAACCCCCTGAACGTTCAGTTCGTCAGTGGGGATGTCCGTCAGCCCATGTACGGGCCTCCACAGCCCGGAGAGAGCCTGCGCGGCAGCCTGCGTTTCCCGGATGGCAACGTCATTACAGCCCTGCTCGACGGCAGCGGCGGCCTGCTGTATGTGAATACCGATGCCGGCGGCGAACTGGCCGCATCGCTGGTGCAGATCAACACCCTGATCAAGGAACGCAAGAAACCGCAGACACAGGATTAGAATACCGCAATGCGGTGCTCGCACGATCAGGGCCGAAGGCCCGGAAGATAATAGCCGGGGGTGTGACCTGTCCTGCGTAGCTCACACGAGCGAAGAAGGAACCCCTGGATAGAATGGAATATTTTTATTTCTTAGGCCCCAAAGGGGCGAAAGGATCACGCAAATGAAAATTCAGAACGCACTAGTCTTGGCGCTTGCCTTAATTCTCCCTTCCCTGCTTAATGCTCAGACCGACAATACAAGTCCCTACCAATGGAATCCGAAAGTCACCTCCGTCATGGTCTTCAAAAACGGCGTCGGCTTTTTCACACGAGAAGGCCAGGTCGCCCTGCGCGACGGCTGGTGCGCCGCCAACGTGATCCCTCCCGCTGCCTTCGGCACGCTGGCGATCTACTCACAACAACCGGACGAATCCGTCGATATCGTCGCCGCCGGTTCCGGCGAGGTCATCGCCTTCGATGAAATCGATGCCCCCAAGGACAATGCCTCTAAGCTCAAGCTGCTCGAATCCTTCAAGTTTCTCAAACTCCAGCTTACCTACGATCAGAAACTTTCCGCCGAAGCGATCGCCGCCGGTAAGCTTGTTTCCATCAGTCCCGAATATGTCGTTCTCGAAGCCGATTCCGGCAGCTTCGCCGTCCCGCTCGGAAGCATCACCCGGCTGAAGGTCCTCGAAAACCCGCTCCGCATCCACGTCCAAAACGCGCCGGCCGAGACCGACCTGGCCATGGCCTATCTCCGCAAGGGCATCACGTGGATCCCCGAATACACGCTGACCCTCGGCGAAAAAGACGCCGCCGAGCTGACTCTGCGCGGTACGCTGGTCAATGAGGCCGAGGACCTGGTGCATTGCGATCTGAACTTCGTCGTCGGCGTGCCGCACTTCGTCCACACCGACTACCTCAGCCCAGTGGCGGTAGGGCAGGTCGTCCGTTCCATCGGCCAGGCCGTGCCCCAGCAGGTCATGACCCAGGTCATGAACCGTGCCGTCATCTCCAACGACATCCAGTCCAATCAGTTTATGCCGATGCCCGAACAGCCCATCCAGCCCTCCGGCCGCAATCTTTCGCAAGCTACCGGCAATCTGCCGCAGCTTCAGGGCGACGATACCTCCGACTTCACCGTCTATGCCCGCAAGGACATCACGCTGCGCCTTGGCGAAAAAGCCATCGTCACGCTCTTCACCAACCGCATCCGCTATGGTCACCTGTATCGCTGGCCCGTTGGCAGCGAGATCCAGCATTACCTGGTACTGCATAATGAAACCGACACCCCCTGGACCACGGGCCCGTGCCTGCTGGCCGCAAGCGGCGACATGCTCAGCGAGGACCTGCTCCGCTACGTGCCCAGGGGCGGCCGCGGCGAATTGCCCGTCACCACCGCCATCAACATCGCCCACGAGCAAAAGGAATCCGAAGCGGCCCGTGCCGCCAAGGCCCACGAACCCTCCAACAACGTCTTCTATGACCTCGTGACCCTCAACGGCGAACTGTCACTTCGCAACTTCGGCAAGACTCCCGCCGAGATGATCGTCTCGCTGCCTCTGCGCGGTAAACCGCTGCAGGCCTCGGACGACGGCCAGATCTGGCAGCAAACCGACAACCTGAGACTCATCGAGCGTGCAGGCTCAATCAATTGGCAGTTCATCCTCCAGCCCGGCGACTCCAAAATGCTCACCTACACCTACGAACGCTACGTCCCCTCGAATTAGGAAAAAACTATACCTTCAGGCCTGCCTGCTCATATAGAATGAATCTCGTATGAGCAAAACAAAGCAGGGCAGGGCGTTCGTCGGCACCAGCGGCTTGCCGGGCGAACGGGCCGATTGAAATCAAGACGGCTATGTTACGGAAGTTGTCGGCCGGATATAGGATTTGTATTGCTGGTCACAGGAGCATACGTGTGTGATCAGCCATTCATAAATTTGGCTAAGTATCTGGCCCAGACAGGCGTTTTGCGTGGTCGGCATGTTGCCGCATAGAGCCGCGATCCGGTTGAGAAAGGCGTCATGGCTCCGTCTATGTTCCTCCAATCCGGGATAATTGCACTCAGCCATGTAACGTTCTTCGGTAGTGAAGTGCTCATGCGTGTACGCAAGCAAGCTGTTCAACGTCTCTGTCAGCGTACTACCAGATGAATCCAACTCCAGCAGCGTATAAAAAATGCTGAACAGCTTCTGATGCTGACGATCCAGTTCGTCCACGCCGACACTATACCGATTGGCCCATTTTGTGTTCATCACTAGACGCCTTCATAAGCAAATTATGTTCCATAAGGCCAGTTCACCCTGGCCTTTGCCAAATTCAACTGACGAAGTTTTTCCGCCTCTGTTTTCAGTTCAGAGAAGAAAATGATCAGACCTATGCACAGCGGAATAAGGACGTAGATACCGATCGTACAATATAGAATCATATCCGTGGTCAGTATAGATTCGTCTCGTTTAGAAGGCTTGAACCCCACCTTGTTAGACGTGGCGGATCCTTCTGAAAGTCCGGCTGCTTTGTCTGTGCGTACGTCCGAGCCGGCCGTTCGCTGTGGTGTATCCGCCGCGGCGTTTTGAGCGTGCGAAGCTGCAAGCGGTGCGCCGGATCCATTGGCTGAACCCGATCCCGTTTTTTTGCCATCGGATACGCGTGTGTGCCATGCGTCTGTTTGCGCAGGATCGACTGTTTCAAGTGTCCTGCTTGCGACATCGTCTTGAGTCTCCAATAATGTGCCAGGGGCCGGACTTTTGACGGATGCAGCGGACGCGTTTTGCGGCTCGGATATTGCCCGGCCTGCCGCAGTCGAGGCGCTTTGCACGGCGGCGGCCGTGCGCGTCATTAAGTCGCCCGCATTTTGTGTGCCGCCGGCGGCCTGCATCGCCGGTGTCATAGACGCCGTCGAAGGTTCAATAGGGTTCGCTGCGGATTGACTGGCCGCCGCAGACGGATCATCGGCAGCATTTGAACTTACGGAGGACGGCGTATCGTTGTACCTAACTGCCCCCGGTCCGACCGGTGCGGCGCGCTTCAGGTTCTCTGCAATGGCCTCCGATATTTCAGCAATCACGCCGCCTGTACGCTGGCGGAGCACGTTATCCGGGCCTGTTTCGCCGGCATCGGCAGGTACAGCCGGCATGCCACGGTACGTTTGCAGATCTTGCGCCCCAGACGCGTAACTCTGCGCCAGTGCGGCATCGCTCGGTCTGGTTGGTGTTTGGGTTTGAGCGAACGCCTGCCTGTTTTTGCCTGTTGCCTGCGCAGGTACGTCGGCCGATTTATTCGACTGCTTCAGGGTCACGGTGCATTCATTCTCCGTCTTATCATCCGCCAAAGGGTTTTCCCCCGATGCGATTGCGGGCTGCGTATCCGTTTTTGCACTCAGCGCACGAGCAAACTGATCCGCAATAGCCCGGTTATGCATGTTACTGCGGAACGTAATGACCGCATCGAAAGCCAGCAGCATAGCCGGCCAAATCAGTATGTAAATAAACAAAATCAAAAACAAAACATCGTGTTTTCCCTTGTTCATTGTTCACCTCTTCACCTGGAATTTTCAGACTGAATTAATCAAATCCGCACACACGGCCTCATCCGGCTTATCCGCCTCAAACAGGGATTCCCCGTTTTCGGGCAGCAGAATCGTGAACGTCGTACCTTCACCCAGGGCACTGTCCACCAAAATACGGCCGTGATGATCATTGACAATAATTGTGTAACAAATGTTCAAGCCCAATTGCAACCCCAATCCCAACCCCAATCCATCGTGCACCGATTTCGTCTGGGCGCAGTTAAACAGTTGGCTTTGTATCCGGGGTGACAGTCTGGGCCATTATCTGTGATCTCAATCATGACGCACAGTAACGCTGTCGGTGTTCCATGTCCGTCGCGAAGAGCGATTTCGTGCACGCGTAAATGGCTGGCCTGCCCGCCTTCAGCATAGCTCACAGAAAAACTGCGGGTCCCACCCTTTTCCAGGAGGACGGCATCGCATTCCGCCATTTTATCGGCCAGTTCCTGTATCTCGTACCAGGTTTTGCCTGTCACTTCTGCGGATGTTTTCTTCATCCATTGCAGATAGTGTCCGCTGCAAAAAGACATATTCATGGAAACGTCGAGCAAGACGATGGCAAAAGGCAGATTGTCGATAATGGTCTTCAGGTTCCTGGCGGAACCAAAGTCAAACATGGTGCGTTCCCCTGCTGTATTCAACGACTCTCATTTCGCTATCTCTTCATCGTTCTGTCCACAACCTCCAAGCAACCTTAGACAATCACCACTAACTATAAGGCTGCGTTTCGTAACTACTTTCTTACAACCCCGCCATTACGGTATTATTTCAGTGGTTGCATCCTCAATGTATCCGTGTAACTACTGTTCTCTGTCGGCAGCCGTGTAACGATAAATAACTAAAAAATTGACTGCATTTGAGAAATTCAAAGAACAGAGAATATGTTTCCATACTTAGATGTTCATCGGCCGCCTATAGTTCAATGAGCAGGAGCAAAAGACTGTACGATGAAATGCCGGCTGCTTGTTAGAATGAAAGCTATGAGCAAGCTGAAGCAGGGCAGGGCGTTTGTCGGCACCAGCGGCTACCAGTACGACCACTGGAAGGGCCTCTTCTACCCCGACGACCTGCCGCAAAAGCGCTGGTTCGAGCACTATCTCAAGTACTTTTCCAGCGTCGAGGTCAACGCTACCTTCTATCATCTCTTCAAAGAAATGACCTTTCAAAAATGGCACGACCAGGCTCCGCCCGGCTTTATCTACGTCCTCAAGCTCTGGCGATGGATCACCCACCGCAAACGCCTCCATGACGTCGCCGACGACATCCTCACCTTTCTGAGCCGTGCGATCCTTCTCGATGAGTTCCTCGGCCCCGTTCTTGTCCAGCTCCCGCCCGGCCTGCACCGCAACGATGACCGCCTGCAATCCTTCTTCGACGATTGGCGCTCGGCTGAAAAGACCCTCAAGCGAACCGTCCGCACCGCCCTGGAATTTCGTCACGCAAGCTGGTTTGACCCCGGCGTCTATGACATCCTCAAGCGCAACGGCGTTGCCATCTGCCTGCCGGATATGCCCGCCATCAATGGCTATCGCGAGATCACCGCCGACTTTATCTATCTGCGCCTGCACGGCAAGCCCGCGCTCTACTACACGCTCTATTCCGAAGAGCAGCTCCGCGACTGGGCCCAGTGGGTTCGCCCCTACATGCTCAAAGGCCTGGATGTCTATGCCTACTTCGACAATGACGGCGACGCCCACGCCGTGCAGAACGCGATGCAGCTAAAGCAAATGTTATCCTGAACCACGCCCCAAACTAATAATCAATGATCAATATACATTTAGAAGGGCCATTATCAGCATTTTGCTTATAGTTGCCCGCTTTCCGAAAGGGCTATCCTGTAAGCGCTTTTCCGGCAGGCGAACCCTGCGGTTCCTGGCTGGGACGAACAAAACAAGGAATATCGCGTGAATACGAGGATCAACTGGAAGCTGCTCATCGTGATTATCCTGGCGATGGCGACGGTCGCCTTCTCCGCCGTCACGCTCCGCCAATATCACCGCAACCGGCGCGCCGCCGACGGCCTGGCCGCCGGCATGGCCGCCTTCAAAGAAGGCCGCTGGCAGGACGCGGCCGTCGCCCTGGGCCAGTACATCGCCGTGCATCAGCAGGATGTCCCCGTCCTGCTCAAGTACGCCCAGGCCAATGCCCGCATCCAGCCGCCGCGCCGCGAAAGTCTGGCGCAGTCCGTTAACGCCTATCGCGCCATTCTTCGAATGCAGGACCATATCCAGGCCGCCGCGGAGCTGACGCAGATCTATCTTGACTCCGACATGCCCGCCGAGGCCGAACTGGTGGCTTTGCGCTTCAGCGGCGCCGACGATATTCGCTTTGAGCAATTTCTCGCCCAGGCCTACATCCGCCAGCGTAAATTTGAGCCGGCGGTCAACGTCCTGATGCAGTTGATCAGCCGCCAGAGCGGCCAGGTGCTCGCCTTCGACCTGCTCGGTCAGATCGCCGAACAGCAGCCCGACCTCAGCCGCTTCTCTCCGCTGTATTGGTTCGATCAGGCCGTTCAGAGAAACCCCGGCGCCGCCCTGGCCTATGTCCTTCGCGCCGCCTATTGGACCCGGCAGGGCCAGGTAGAAAACGCCCTGCAGGACCTTCAGCGCGCCGAGCAGTGTCCCTTGGACAAGGTCGCCGACCGCCTCGGCATTGCCTCCGGCTACATCCAGCACGGCCGTCTCAAAGAGGCGCAGACGCATCTGCTTGCCGCGCGCCAGGCCGAGCCCAACAGTATTCAGGTCTGGCAGATCTGGGCCCTGTGGGCGCAAAGCACCGGCCAGCCCAACCAGATGCACTCAGTTGCCGAGCAGGCGCTGGAACATCTCGGCTGGAAGAACTACGCCTTCCTTCCCATCGCCGGCGAGCTATTCGTCGGTTCCCACGATGTCCGGCAGGCCCAACGCTGCCTGCAGCTTCTCAAAGAAGCCGATGCCGACCGCGGCCTGGTCCTCTACCTGGAAGGGCTCATCGCCAACCTCAAAATGGACTGGGCCAGTGCCATTGATCGCTGGCAGCAGGCGATTCACCTGGGCTATGCGGCACAGCCGGTTTATCTTAATCTCGCCCAGACGCTCGATCAGATTCAAAATCGCTCCGCCGCCATTTCACTGCTGCGCAATTATGTCAACAATACCCTGGGCGCCTTTCGCGGCCACCTGCTCCTGGGCGAGATGCTCATGCGCGAAAACCGCTTCTCTGAAGCCATGGAACAAGCCACCGCCGCGACCCAGCTTAATCCTTCCAGCCTGGACGCTCGCATTTTTTACCTGCACTGCCGTATCTTTGCCGTCTCGCGCAACCGCCCGTCCGACTGGGAACCTGTCGAGAACAGCATTCGCCAGTTGATCGACCAGCATGATGATGTTTCCACCCGCATGCTTCTCTTCGAGGCCGCCCTGAAAAAGCGCGACTACGTCATGGCCGCCGATGTGATCGATCGCGCCGAAAAAGAACTTGGCGAAACGGTTCCGTGGGTCCTGGCTCGTGTCGAACTGCTTAAGGCGCAGGACAAGGACGACGGCGTTACGCCATTGCTTGAAAAAGCCGTCCTCCAGTTTCCGGCATCCCTGGAACTGGCCCGGATGCTGGCCGCGGCCTTTTCGGCCGACCACGATTACGATAAAGCCGCCGCGGTACTTGCCGATAGACTCGAAAAAGCCGCGCTTCCGGCGGATCAGCGCCGCATTCGCCTTTGGCTGGCCGAGGTGCAATTCATGCGCGGAAATCTTCAGGACGCCGCCGCCGTTTACCAACAGCTTGCCGCCGAAAACTCCAGCGACGTCTATGCCCGCCGTCAGCTGCTCAGACTGCAGCTCGAAGACATCAAACCTGCCCAGATCCAGCAATGGATCGACCAGATCCGCAGCGCCGAAGGGGAAAACGGATGGCAATGGAAATACGAACGCGCCAAGTTCCTCTACGATCGTCAGCCCTTCGAAAGCATCTATCCCGAGATGGTCAAGCTGCTGGAAGGCAATCTCGTCAATAATCCCGACGACCAGGACAGCCGCGTCCTGCTGGCCCTGGCCTATGAACGCGCCAACAATATTCAGCTTGCCCTGTCGCTCTATCGCCAGGCATTGGCGGTCCGCCCGGACGATGTCGAGTTGATCGTCGCGGCCGTCAGCCTGATGTACCGTGCCGAGGAGTACCGTCAGGCGCAGCAATTGCTTGACAGGGCCATTCAGCAGGGTGTACAGGACCTGCGGCTCACCCGGTTTGAACTGCAAAATAGCATTCGGCTGGGCAAAATGGATGCGGCGGTCTCTTCCCTGGAACGCATCATCCTCGAATCGCCGCGCGATTATAATGCCCGCCTGACCCTCGGCCTGCTGCTGATCCGAAAGGGCGATTATGACCAGGCCGCCTCTGTGATCGATACGCTCATCCGCGAAAATCCGGATTCCGCCACAGCCATCGCCGCCAAGGCGGATCTTCATCTGAGCCGATCTGAAAACGACCGCGCCCTGGCCGTCTGTGATCAGTTTCTCCAGACCCACGATTCGGTTGCCGCCCATACGCTGCGCGCCCAGGTCCTCCTGCAGTGCGGGCGCTGGCAGGACGCGGCCGAGGAAACCCAGCGCATCGAGTTTCTCGCTTCGACCATCCCGGAGACACTGGCCGTCATCGAACTTTACAGAGCCGTCGGCGACCTGGCGCGGGCCAACACCATGATGCATTCGCTCCTGATCGAGTTTCCGGACGATCCCGGCGTTCAGAAACAAGCCGCCTTGATCTTCCTTGAGCAGCCCGCGCTGGCCGAACAGGGCCGGCTTCTGCTCGAAAAGGCCCTCCGGAAAAATCCGCGCGACAATGACCTGCGCCTCCAGCAGGCACAACTGCTCATTCTCCAAAAGACCGCCGATGCCTTGTCGCGGGCCATCGAAATCCTCACCCAGGTCGTTTATGAAATGCCGCGTTTTGAAACCGCCTGGGCGCTGCTGGCGCAAAGTGCGCTCCTCCAAAAGGACCCCGGCCTGGCTATGAATTATATCGCGCGGGGCTTGGCCAATCTGCCCGACAGCCGGCGCCTGGTGCTTCTCAAGGCTCAGGCCGAGGCCGTGAACTCGCCCGGAACCGCCCTTGGAACCCTGCAGGAGATGCAGCGTCAAACGCCCCTGGATATTACCGTGCTGGGCATGCTTTCCCAGATGTACCGCCGCGTCGAGCAGCCGGAGAAAGCGCTTGCGCTGTTGGAAGAAGCCTTTCAATACCCCGAAGCCGCCAATGCTCAGGCCCTCCAGCGAGAATGGATCACTGCCGCTTACCAGGCGGGGCGCAAAGAAGATGCCTTCACGTATGTCCGTAAGAAAACCGAACAGACCGACGGCAACGAAGGCTTTCTGGCCGCGTGGACCGGCCTGCTCGTCGAGGATGGCCGCTGGAAGGATGCCGTCGGCGTCTATGAGAGTTGGGCCGCGGTCTATCCCCAGAAAAGAGAGAACATCCTGCCCATCATCCTGGACCAGCTCTCGTCCGTTGATTCGCAGGAGGCCGTCGAGGCCGGCCAGCGCATCGTGCAGGCCATCCTGCGCGATAATCCCAACAGCGTTACCGCTATCTACTCCATGGCCATGCTCCTTCACCATTCCGGCCGCAAACTCCAGGCCGTCCCCTGGTACCAGAGGACCATCCGTCTCAATCCCGGCCAGGTCATCGCCGCCAACAATCTCGCCTGGATTCTCGCCACCGAAAAAGGCGACCTCGCCCAAGCGCTCAAACTCGCCAATGACGGCGTTCGCCAGGCCCCGGCGTATGTCGATCTCATCGATACGCGCGGCTATGTTCTCATGCGGATGGGCCGCTACGAGCAGGCCGCCGCCGAATTTGAGAAATGTCTCCAGATGTACATCGATAAAAGTCCAAAGCGGACAAGCTCGCAGTTTTATCTTGGCCGCTGTCTGCTCGAACTGAACAAAACCGATCAGGCCGAGATCGAACTGCTCAGGACCAAACGCCTCCAGCAGGAGAACGGAGGACTCACCCTCGAGCAGCAGCAGCAATTAGAGGCATCGATTCAAAAGCTGTCTGCGATACAACCCCTTTGACGCGCTCGACGGCAAAAAGTCAATCAATGCAAGGACCCGGCATGGTGGAACGAAACGATGAGAAAACCGACCTTTAACTTGAGACAGATCTTGAGCAGGGCTAACTCCAGCGGCCGAATGGCGCCCAGACCGCGGTTTCAAGACTGTGCGGCAGATCGGAGAGGGCGGGATTCGAACCCGCGGTACGGGTTATTACCCGTACGACGGTTTAGCAAACCGTTGCCTTCAGCCGCTCGGCCACCTCTCCAGTGCCTGACTGCGGCAAAACGCACAATCTACAGGCACGCCCTCTTAATTGCAAGAGGTTCTACGCCACTTTTCATTTTTTCCGGAGCCTTATTTTCTATGTGAAGATTTTACCTGCCCTTTGAATGCGGCGGACAATTAAATGAATGACTTAGCGAGAAAGGAGAAAACTATGTCCACTATCAAATCCCTACCCGGTGTCGCATTGGCTGCGCTGCTTGCGCTTTCCGGCTGTTTTTCAGCCAATCCCGCCGATATTGAGGCATTCGCTCGACCCTGGCAGGCCGACGTTGCCATGCAGGAATACATCCTGCAGCCCCCGGATGAAGTGACCGTCGTCGCTTCCAACATTGCCGAACTCAGGGGCGTCAGCAACCAGGTCGGTCAATCACAGGTCGTTCGGCCCGACGGCATGATTTCGTTTGAGAACATCGGCGAGGTGCAGGTCGCCGGAAAGACCCCGCGGCAGGTCGCACAATTGATCGCCGAAAAACTCAGCACGCTCTACAGGCTCCAGGGCGAATACCCCATCGATATCCGCGTGACCAACATGAGCAAATACTATTATGTCATCGGCATGGTCTATAACCCCGGCCTCAAGATCTTCAGCGGCCGCGAATCGACCCTCTCGGCCATCAGCCGCGCTGTGCCCACCAATCTCGCCTGGGAAGAAATGGTCCAGGTTATCCGGCCCGCCCAGCAGGAAGGCCAGGTGCCCAAGGTCTTCAAGCTCGACTTCAAGAAGATGACTCAGCACGGCGTTGCTTACAATGACGTCCTCTTGCAGGAAGGCGATGTGGTTTACGTGCCGCCGACCATCCTGGCCTCCATTGGCTTGACCCTTCAGGAGATCGTCGGGCCCGTCCTGCAGGGCGGAAGAGCCGTGCAGATCGTAGGCACGACAGAATAGAAAACCCCGCGCAAGGGCCCTGCACGTGAGTACCCAGAAGCTCTTAAAACGCATTCATGTCTGCGGCACACTCTGGTTTTTGCTGTGTGCCGCCGCCCTTTTGATCCTTTCGCTCCGCCAGGCGGGATTTCGCTGGTGGATCGTCTTTTCGATCTCCGGCTATTCGGCTGTTCTCGTCCTTTTTCTGTTTACCATTTATCTCTTCGCCGTCTATCAGGGTGTCGTGCGCAATCAGAATCCCGTCGAGCACCCGCTCACGACATCCTCTTCTTACATCGCCCTCTATGACATCGCCCCGTTCCTCGGTTCCTTGTCAGGGCTCTTGGCCGCCGGCCAGCTCTCATGGCTGGCCCTGCTCAACGCCGCCGCCCAGGGTGCCCTGGTCACAACCTTTATCATGTGGATCGTCATTGACCCGCTCATCGGTCTTATCGAATCCCTGCTGCCGCGCAGCATCGCCTCTCGCCGGCAGCGAATCCGCATGCAGCACGCCCAAAAACTCCGTATCCGCCGCGACAATGAGGAACTCCTCGTCCGCCTTGAACAGCAGGAAGCCCGCTTCAAGGCCGAGTGGGCCTCCGTCTTTGGTCCATACGCCAAGGAAGCCGCCGCGCTGCTGTGTACCGATGACCTCAACGAAAAAACACAGCGCCGCCTCGTCGAACTGGGCGCCATGGCATGGCAGCAGGGCCAGTTCATCTGCATGCAGTACTTCCATGAAATGATCCTCCGCGAGATCCGCAATCGCCCTCAGCGGCCCAGTGTGGATTTTGCGGCACTCTGG
The DNA here is from genome assembly GCA_021372945.1 of Planctomycetaceae bacterium. GTDB lineage: Bacteria > Planctomycetota > Phycisphaerae > Sedimentisphaerales > Anaerohalosphaeraceae > 4572-13. The sequence goes on from JAJFTK010000002.1 coordinate 52,410, forward strand.
TGGGACGGAATCGGCGTCTGGCGCCGCCCCGAGATCTCCAGCCTCATCCTCGAGCCCCTCGACCGCAAAACCGACCCGCCCCTCCTCCTCCGGCAATCCTAAAATAAGAGTTCAAACTTCAGTTTTTGGTACCGCCAGCGTCTCGCCGGCACTCAACGACATGTAAGTCCTGTTAAAATGAACTTCCTTTGGAGTTCTTGGTCATTTGAATTTGTTTAGAGTTTAGGATTTAGAATCAGTACTGTCCCATTATAAGTCGAACAAGGATAATTGGTTATAGTTTTGTTGCTCTTTAAAATTAGAATAATCTCCCGTAAGTGCTTGTTTGAGCGTGGTTTTCTCGAAAAGTAAGATACTGATGATTTGGAGTATTT
>JAJFTK010000006.1 GCA_021372945.1 Planctomycetaceae bacterium
TAGCCGCATTTTTGTATGCGCTGACGGAATGGGTCGACTTTTTGGAAAATTGGCTGAGCAAAATGTCAAACACTTCTGGCGTCACCGCGTTGGCCCGGCGATTTGAATTCGCAAAATGACTTTTTCAGGGACGACTAATTAGCCGTTCTGAGAATAATGCGCAAAACAACCACAAAAAGAGCATCTCGAGCCGCTTTTCGCATGATCCAGGAAGGTCCTGAAACGACCCGGATGGATGTGTCGGGTGAATTGACGCACCTGACCCTGGGCCGGATCTGGAACCGCGCCGCTCATGCGGTCAACGCGATCCCCAAAGGCAGGCTGATCATCGACACCCAACATGTAAAAGGCTGGGACGGCGCCGGCGTCGGATTCCTGGCTTTTCTAAAAAGCATTGCCAATAGAAGAGGGCTGACGACAGAGCTGCCGCACCTGGATGAGGACATGCGCAAGCTCATGGAACGCTTCAGCCAGGCATCTGAAACGACTCCTGCACAGGTTGAACCTGCGCCCGGTATTATCGAGACGCTCGGCAGAACAGGGCGGCAATTGGCAGGCGACCTGGCCACGCAGATCGCTTTTTTTGCGCAGACTCTGTTAACAAGCTTCTGGCTGATCGGCCACCCCAGACGCTTTCGCGCCGGCGACTTCATGAACGCCGTTGAACTTGCCGGATTCCAGGCCATCGGCATCGTTTCACTGCTGGGCTTCCTGTTCGGGCTGATCATGGCGTTCAGTTCGGCGATGCCGCTGCGGCAATTCGGCGTGGAAGTCTATGTTTCGGACCTGGTCGCCATCGCGCTGGTGCGGGTGCTGGGGCCATTCATCACGGCGATCCTCGTGACCGGCCGCACGGGTTCGGCATACGCCGCGGAGATCGGCACGATGAAGATCAACGATGAGATTAATGCGCTCAAGGTGATGAACCTTGACCCGGTTGCCTTCCTGGCGGTTCCGCGGGTCCTGGCCACGCTATTGGTGACTCCCCTGCTGACGGTGTTTGCCAATCTTTTTGGGCTGATCGGTTCGGGGCTTGTCATCACCTCGCTTGGTTATACGACAACGACGTATCTTTCGCACGTGCAGTCGATCCTGACGCCGACGGATGTGCTGGTCGGTTTGTTCAAAGCGCTGGTCTATGGCGGCCTGATCGGCCAGATCGGCTGTCTTCGCGGCCTGCAGACCAAGATGGGAGCGGGCGCCGTGGGGATTTCGACGACGCGCGCGGTGGTGTCGGCCATCGTGCTGCTGGTCACGGTCGAGGGCATCTTCTCCGTCCTGCTGAATGCATTGGATATTTAAAGCTATGGATGAAACCATCATACAAGTAAGCCATTTGACCGGCGGTTTCGGGGACGCTACCGTGCTGGAGGACGTGTCCTTTGAGGTGCGTCGGGGCGAGATCTTTATCATCCTTGGGGGCTCCGGCTGCGGCAAAAGCACTCTGCTGTACCACATGATCGGGTTGATGAAGCCTTTTGCCGGAAGCATCCTGATCAACGGCAAAGATATTGTCACGGCCCGCGGAGACGAAAGGGGCAAGATCCTGTCTTCCTTCGGGGTATCGTTCCAGGCCGGAGCGCTGCTTGGGTCCATGACCGTCGGCGAAAATGTCATGCTGCCGCTGCGGGAACATTCCAGCCTGCCGCCCAGCGCCGCCGAGTGGATCGCCCGTCAGAAGCTGAGCCTGGTCGGCCTGGAAGGAACGAGCCATCTGAAACCATCGCAACTGAGCGGCGGCATGCAAAAGCGCGCCGCCCTGGCGCGGGCGATTGCGCTGGATCCGGATATCCTGTTCCTGGACGAGCCTTCGGCGGGGCTGGACCCGGTTACGGCGGCGCAGCTTGACGGTCTGATCCTGCAGCTTTCCAAAACGCTTGGGGCGACGTTCGTTATCGTCACGCATGAACTGCAGAGCATCCGGACACTGGGCGGCCGGGCGATCATGCTGGACAAGAAGACCAAAGGCATCATCGCCCAGGGGTATCCGCGCGATCTGCAAAACGATCGCACGAACCCGACCGTCTGGAAATTTTTTAATCGTTCCATGGAATTTAACCCGGTATAATTGAGGGCAATCGAAAGACGCGAATGGAATCCAATAGAACCTACTTCAAAATTGGCGTTTTCCTCCTGGCAGCCCTGGCGGCCCTCATTGGAGGGATCCTCTATATCAACGCGGACGTCATCCGCGGCGAGGCGCTGATCATCGAGACGTACCTGGATGAATCGGTGCAGGGCCTCGGGGTCGGATCGAGTGTGCTTTACCGCGGCGTGGCCATCGGACAGGTCAAGAAGATCACTTTCATTCCGCTGGAATACGATCTTGGTCAGCCTGAGATCAGGGATCAATTCGGCCGGTATGTCGTGGTCATAATGGCCATCAAGTCAGACTATTTTCCGGGCGTCAGCGCTGAATCCAGCGGCGCGCAGAGGGTCATCCAGCATGAGATCGATTCCGGGCTTCGGTTCAAGCTGAGTTACCAGGGGATCACCGGGATCGTTTTCATGGAAGCGGATTATTTTCCTAACGCCAAAGCCCCCACCCCACTGCCCTGGAAGCCGAAACATATTTATGTGCCCTCAACACCGAGCCTGGTCACCAGTTTCACAAAGGCCGTCGAGAAGATATTTTTGCGGCTGGAGAAGATCGATGTCGAGGCATTGTTTGCCAAAATGGAGACTGCGCTGGATACCATGACCAAGACGCTGGAGGATGCGCAGATCAGTGAGATCCGCAAAGGCATCCTGGCGCTGGTGGACGAGTTCAGCAAGACCAACCAGGAGGTGCGAGGCTTCTTGGAACGTTCCGAGCAGGTGCCGGACGATCTTCGCGCGGCGCTGCAGCAGTTTGAACGCACGCTGATGCAGGTCCAACTGCTGATCGGTCGCAATGAGCCGGACCTGGAAAAGGTGCTCAACGATATGAAGGACCTGGTGCGAAATCTGAAACGGTTTTCGGAAGACCTGAAAAACGATCCGGCCCAATTATTGTTTTCACGGCCGCCCAAACCTTCGGAGAGAGTCCAATGAAGAAATGCATGTTCATGACATTTACCGCGTTCGCTTTGGCGATATTGCCGGGCGGCTGCAGCGTGCCCAGGCGGGACACGATCGTCAAGCAGACGTTCCTGCTGAAGGTTGACCATCCGGACGAACCGGTTGCGGACCCGATGCCAGCCTGCTTTTACATTCGCATGACGCGCGTGGCGCCGGCGTTTTCCGGCAGTCAACTGGTGTATCGCACAGGACCCGTCAGTTACGAGCAGGATTACTACAATACCTACTTGTCATCGCCGGACGAGCAGCTTGATGAAATCATCAAACGATGGTTCAGGGACAGCCGACAGTTTATCTGTGATGCGCCTGCCGAAGAAGCAAAGGCCGAAACGCTGACGCTGGAGTCGCATGTGGACGAGCTGTACGCGGACTTTCAGTCAGCAACGGCTTCGGCGGGCGTCGTACAGATGCATTTTTACCTGAGCCGGTACGATGAAGGCTGCGGCTGCCCGGTCGAAATCCTCAAGAAGACCTATCGTGTGAGCACTTCGCTGCCGCCAAAGCCAAACCCCAACGAAGTGGTGCACTCGCTCAGCCGGTCGGTCGCGGCAATCCTGTCGCAACTGGAAAAGGATATCGCGAGCCAACTGTAATCACTACCGACCCAAGCAGTTCCTCCGCCTCCATGCGTTTGAGCAGGCGGTAAAGCCCCGTGAAATCGGGCAACTGGCCGCGAAAGAGCGTCAGCCCCTGCAATTCTCTCTCGATGGCATAGCCGTGCAGCCCGCGGGGCTGATCGTACAGGACGCGATGCAGGTCCGTTCAAAGGACGGGCCCTCGAAGCGAATTTACAGGCTTTCCGTACGAGGAAGAAAGTGCTTATCGCGCTGGCTGACGAGTCTTGTCGCCTATCAAAAACAACTCGATGACCTTGTACTGAAAGCGGCGCAGAAATTGGAGACGAACGCATGAAATCTTACGGATGGCTGCACGAGAGCCTGGCAGAGATGGCGGGAACCTTCATCCTTGTGTTTTTCGGGACCGGGGTCGTACACGCGGCGGTTCTCACCGAGGCACAAAGCGGTCTTTGGCAGGTAGCCGTAGTCTGGGGCGCGGCGGTCGGGTTGGCAATCTATGCGGTCGCGGCCATTTCAGGGGCGCACATCAATCCGGCCATGACCATCGCGTTTGCCTTGCAGCGAGGTTTCCCAGTCAAAAAGATCCCGCATTTTGTGATCTCACAGCTTTTCGGCGCGGTGCTTGCAGCCGCTGTGCTCCACACGATCTTCAGCGGCCCTTTGACCGCATTCGAACAAAGGAACGGCATCGTTCGCGGCCAGCCCGGCAGCGAACGTTCGGCCATGGTTTACGGCGAGTATTTTCCCAATCCCGCCGTTGCTGCAAGCATCGGTTTATCGCCGGAATGCGTCAGCATGACAACCGCGTTCTTGGCCGAGGCGGTTGGCACAGGATTGCTGGCGTTCATGGTTTTTGCGTTAACCGACCGGCGGAACCAAACGCCCAAGGGAGGCCAGGCGGTGTTGATCGGTCTAACCATTGCGGTTTTGATTTCAGTGATCGCACCGATCACGCAGGCGTGTTTTAACCCGGCGCGAGATTTCGGTCCTCGTCTTGTGGCCTATGTCGCCGGATGGAAATCGATTGCTATTCCGGGTCCGCGCGGCGGTTTCTTCATGGTCTATATGCTGGCCCCGGTCTGCGGGGCCGCCGCCGGAGGCTGGCTTTATAAAGCGCTTATTGGAATGGGGTTAACAAATCAGACTGAGGAGAAGATCATGCAACCGATCAGAATACTGTTCGTCGGCGGATTTCTGGGGGCCGGCAAGACGACCTTGCTGTATCAGGCAGCCAGGCATCTTATGAAGTCGGGCAAGCAGGTCGGACTGGTGACCAACGACCAGGCGCCGGATCTTGTCGATACGCAGGTGCTGCGGTCGCAGGGGCTCAATGTGCAGGAAGTGGCGGGCAGTTGTTTCTGCTGCAATTTTCCGGGCTTGCTGAAAGCGGCCGAGAGCTTGCGGGATGGATCTGAGAAGATCGACCTGCTCCTTGCCGAGCCTGTGGGGAGCTGCACGGATCTATCGGCGACCATTATTCAGCCGATCAAAGATAAATACAATGCAGAGTTTTCAGTCGGACCGCTGTCGGTCCTGATCGATCCGCTTCGCGTGCTATCTGTATTGGGGAATGGTCCAGAGACGCTGCATCCCAGCGCCGCTTACATTTATCGAAAGCAGCTTGAGGAGGCCGACCATATTGTCGTGAACAAAAGCGACCTACTGGATGATGCCGGACGAACACGGTTGCAGACGCTCCTGCGAAATGAGTTTCCCAAGACGAAGATCACATTCATTTCCTGCAAGACGGGCTTTGGGCTGGACGACTGGCTGTCGGATGTGTTGACTGAAACGGCATCGGGCCGTCAGATCCTTGATATTGATTATGATACGTACGCTGAAGGCGAGGCGGTCCTCGGATGGCTCAATGCACGTTTCAAATTGAGCTCGAAGCAGGCCGCGGATTGGGCCGATTTTGCGCTGAAGTATATGGAGGCAGTTAAGCAGCAGCTCCAGTCAAGGCATGCACAGATCGGTCATATCAAGCTGTTCCTCGCCGCTGGAGGCAATTCCATATCGGCCAACTTGACTAGCTCGGATGGTCCGGTGCTGCTCACGAAGAATGCGGGTGACTTCACGGCTAATGAGACGGAGATGACGTTCAACGCGCGTGTGCAAATCGATCCTGAAGAATTGCAGCAAATGTGCGTTGAGGTTATGACGGATCGGTTCCCGCAGATTTCCGCACAGCCAAGCCGCGTGAACTCTCTGCGTCCCGGACGGCCGCAGCCGACCTATCGATATGCAAACACCGTCTAACCCGAGGTAGACGCGGTCTTTCCTGATATGTCATGTCGGCTAAATGTCCCGCGAGAAAAGTCTTTACAGGAACGCCTTTTATCAGTATGATGGGTTTTTCTTTTGCCGAGGTAGCTCAACGGTAGAGCACAGCTTTCGTAAAGCTGGGGTTGAGGGTTCAAATCCCTTCTTCGGCTTTTTGTGTCGCGGGCATATTGGTATCATGGGCATCTAGGGCACGGGTTCTCGCCCGTGTAATCAGGTATCACGGGCATCTTGCCCGTGCTTTTGCGGCCGCCGATTCATCTATGGATACACACGAAAAATATCAAAAGCTTCAACACATTCTACAATCGTACGGCAAGGCGGCGATCGCGTTTTCCGGCGGGGTCGACAGCACCTTCCTGCTGAAGGCAGCATGTGAAACGCTGGAGCCGCAGAACGTGCTGGCATGCATTGGCGTCAGCGCTTCGCTGTCGCAGTACCAGTTGAAGCTGGCGCGCGAAATGGCGGCGCTGGCAGGCGCCGAGTTGGCGGAATTGCCGCTGGATGAGATGAACGATCCGAATTACCAGGCGAACAAAGCGGACCGGTGTTTCCACTGCAAGACGCACCAGTTCAGGACCATCAAGGAGTATGCCGCCGGACGGGGGTTTGCCAGAATTCTTTGCGGCAGCAATTTCGATGATCGGAGCGATTACCGGCCGGGGCATCGAGCGGTCGAGGCGCTGGAGATCGCAACGCCTTTGATGGACGTCGAATTAAGCAAGGCGGAGATTCGAACACTCAGCCGGCGAATGGGGCTGCCGACGGCGGATATGCCCGCATCGCCCTGCCTGGCCAGCCGCGTGGCTTATGGTGAGTCGATCACCGAAGACAAGCTCCGGCAGGTCGAAGCGGCGGAAGAACTGCTTAGAAGCATGGGTTTCGTGCAATTTCGCGTGCGGCATCATGGCACGCTGGCACGGATCGAGGTCCCGCAAACTGAGATCGCAAAGACTTTGTCCGAGGACGTGCGGGCAACACTCGTGGCGAGCCTGAAATCGCTGGGGTTTGTCTATGTGACGCTGGACCTGGAAGGTTTCAGGTCGGGCGCAATGAACGACATGCTCAGCCCCGAAGAAAAATCACGGTAGCACGGGCACCTTGGCCGTGTTGGTACCGCCGGCGTCCCGCCGGCACTTTAAAGATCGCCCAGCTTTCGTAAAGCTGGGATTGACGTACAAACAAAAAAGCCCGACCAACCGGCCGGGCTTTGAGATCCTCTATTCAGAACGTTCTTAGGCTTCGATGCTGTCGATGATGACCTGCAGATATTTCTGCCTGTGGCCGACGCGCCTGCTGAATTTCTGCGGGCGAAAATGCGTCGGGTACAGCTTGGGTCCTGCAACGACCGCGTCCTGGGCCGAGACCTTGAAGCTGGCAACGACTTTGGCGCCGTCCAGGTAAGGCGTGCCGACCTTGACAGTCTGGCCGTCCGAGACAAACAAAACCTTATTGAGTTCGATGGTCTTGGCATCGGGCGCCGCTTCGGTCAGCTCGATATTGATGACATCACCTTTTGAGACTTTATATTGTTTACCGCCTTGTTCAATAATCGCGTACATCATAACTCCGGCTACATGATTTTCGTTTCGTTTGTGCTTTTTAATCTTTCCAAAAATTTAGAATGGGGTATTTTAGGGATTCGTATTATCTTTGTAAAGAACTTTTTCGGAGCACGCCGATAAATTTTCGTAGCACGGGCATCTTGCCCGTGCAGTTTTTGGTACCGCCGACAATCCAGCCGGCATGTTTTTTTGGTATCGCCGGCTTCCAGCCGGCACATTTAGCCCGATGTAGAGTAATATTTACCTTTTTCAGGAAGATACGATGGACATAGCAATGATTGACGATCAGTTTTTGCCAGCGGACGAATTGAGAAAACCCTACCTGGATCGGGGGCTTTTCTTCGGCGATGGCGTTTACGAGGTGCTCAGGAGCTATGAGGGCAACCTCTTTGCGCTGGATGAGCACATGGCCCGCTTCGAGCGGAGCCTTAAAGAAATCCAGATTTTTGGCATCGACATAAAGCAAGTACAGCAGAAAGTCATAACTGCTTATGAGAAATGCGGTTACGCCAATGCAAGGGTGTATTTTCATATCACTCGGGGCAGCGAGGCCCGGCGGGAACATGTGCCGAACCCGAACACAGAGCCAAATTTCTTTTTGACCATCGACGAACTGCACACCAAGCCGGGACTGAAGGAAAAAGGTATCGCGGTCAGCACCCAGCCAGACTGGCGGTGGAAGCGGTGCGATATCAAGTCGCTCAACCTCTTGCCCAACGTGATGGCCAAGATCGAGGCCCACAAACGCGGGGCCGGCGAGGCGATCCTGGTCGGCGACGATGGGACGATCACCGAGGGGGCGGGGTCGGCGTTTTTTGCCGTGGAAGGCAAGACGATCATCACGCGGCCGCTGGGGCACGAGATACTGCCTTCGATCACGCGGGCGATGGTGATGCAGGTGGCTAAAGACGCCGGAATTGAGGCGGTTGAAAAGACGCTCACGCCCAAACAGGCCGCCGCGTGCAGCGAGTTGTTCATGGCGGTAACGACCAAGGACGTTGTGCCGATCACGAAATTCGACGATGTCGTCATCAGCGGCGGCACCTGCGGCGCTATCACGAACAGGCTTATCAAACAGTTCAAGGAATTTGTGCGGCATTCGACGCGATGAACAAGTTTTTTGACGAGATTAACAGGGTTTTCGAGGTTTATAAAAACACAAGAACTCAGGAACCCAAGAACTTCAGTAAAATATATTGACAAAGGGGGTCGTGTTTTGTAGGATAATTGTTTTGAGGGTTCGCGGGGTTTTTTTGATATAGGAGGGTTTATGGGAAAAACGGGTTGGGCGATTTTATTCATCCTTGGGGTTTCACTATCTTCATTTTCGACGGCGGCGACTTATGGCGGCGGCAGCGGGACGGCGGAGAATCCGTACCAAATTTGGACGCCGCAACAGATGAACATGATCGGGGCTAATTCCGCCGACTGGGGAAAGTGTTTTAAGCTGATGGCGGATATCAACATGTCCATCTATACCGGCACGCAGTACAAGATCATTGGCAATGAATTCACCAAATTTACGGGCACCTTCGATGGAGGAAATTACGTTATAAGAAATCTGACTTATTCGACGATTGCGGGGATACAATATGTCGGAGTTTTTGGATATGTTTCGAGGGCTGCCATCATCACTAACACAACCGTTGAAAATGTTTTTATTTCCACCAATGGGTCTAATGTCGGAGGATTGGTGGGTTATAACGATTACGGTACAATCATCAATTGCCGCGTGAACGGTTCAGTGCAAAGCGGCGCTTCTTACATCGGCGGCCTTGTCGGACGGAACTTTGGCATTCTGACCGGTTGTTCCGCTGCCGGCACAGTGAATGGGTCATCTTCAGTGGGAGGCCTGGTTGGCTATAACTCGTTCGGAACCGTAAACAACAGTTATGCGATATGTTCTGTAAACGGTACCTCAAAAGTCGGCGGACTTGTTGGACAGAGTTACTATGACATGCTGCACATGTGCTATACCGCAGGATTGTCCAGTGGAAGCACGAATGTTGGCGGACTAGTGGGGTCCAATGAGGTCAGCATGGTTGCGGCTTGCTTTTGGGATATGGAAGCGAGCGGTTTGGATAACGGCGTCGGCAGCGGTTCTGCAACAGGCATGACCGGCGGAACAACAGCCCAGATGCAGGCGCAACAGACCTTCTCGGCGGCCGGCTGAGATTTTGTTGACGAAAGCGCAAATGGTCTGAATGATTATTGGCAAATCGCACCGGCGGATTATCCACGCATGGCAGTTCACGACTGGGCTCTTGCAGGCCAGGGAACGGCTCTAGAGCCGTTTGTTGTTGCCAGCGCAGCAGATTTAGGCAAAATCTGGCTCAGGCCCTGGGCCCATTATTGTCTTGCGTGCGATCTTGATCTGGCAGGCATCAACTGGTCATCAGCAGTGGTCCCTGTGTTTGCGGGAAACCTTGACGGCCAGGGGTTTGTCATCTCCAATTTGCACATTGATCAGCCGAATGTTTGTCGTGTCGGTCTTTTGGGCAGCGTCAAGTTTGGCGGCCTCATTACAAATATTGGCACGGTGAACGTTTATATCCGTGGCTATCATATTGCGGGAGGGCCCATAGGCGAAAATGGAGGAGCAGTTCTGCAATGCTATTCACACGGTACAGTCATTGGGCTTAGCGAACTTACCGGCGGGCTGGTGGGACTGAACGACGGTGAACTTACAGCCTGTTTTTCGACGTGCTCGGTTGACGGAACAGGAGATGTCGGAGGGTTAGCGGGGTCAGCGGATGGCACGATAGAGAGGTGTTATGCGACCGGTGCGATTACGGGAAGCGGCCTATCTCCACTTTCATCTTTTGGAGGACTTGTGGGAATCAGTACACAGGCCATAATCATCAGCAGCTACGCAACAGGTCATGTTGGCGGAACCGGTTATAGAGGCGGTTTGATCGGATTTAACGATTCGGCAAGTGTAAGTGGTTGTTTTTGGAATATCACAACCAGCGGACGAACGGCCGCGGTCGGATACGGTTCTTCCACCGGAATAACAGGTAAGAATACGACGAATATGCAGGTGCTTTCGACGTTTACGGGGGCTGGGTGGGATTTCAGCGATACGGATGGGGATGGGGCGGATTGGATGATGCTGCGGGAGGGGGAGGATTATCCGCGGCTGGCGTGGCAGGAGGTTTACGCCGGAGATATCGCGGGGCTGTATGGGGTGAATATGGTTGATTTAATGGAGATCGCGCGGAACTGGCTGGAGACGGGATGTCCGGCCGATTGCGAGCAGGCGGATATCGATGCAAGCGGAGTTGTGGATTTGGGGGGACTTTGCGATACTTGCTGCGGAGTGGATGAAGGAGTGAATTGACGATTGACGAGGGACGAGGGACGAGGGACGATTGAGCAGTACTGAGACATGTACAATTCTTCCCTCCGGTCAGAACCCTTCTTCGCCAAGGCTACGAAGGGCGCGCGTAACGGTCCCCGTTTTCTAAAGAATTTACTGATAGCGGCGCGATGGGGGCGTATGGTCTTATTGCCGAAGAGACAATAATAGTCGCAGGCGGCATGAAGAGACGCAAACTCTGGCATATCCTGTTCGAGGCGGGGCTTGTTTTCAAGCTGCTCAACGGCCTGCTGGAACTGGTATCGGGAGCAGCGCTGCTGTTTATCAAACAGGATACCCTCGCAGGACTGACCGCCCTTTTCTTTCGCGAGGAATTGCTGGAGGACCCCCAGGACAAAATCGCCAATTACCTGATGCGGCTGGTCACCCATCTGTCCGGCAGCACGGAATTATTCGCGTCGATCTTCCTGCTGGTGCATGGGGTGATCAAGCTGTCGCTGGTTTGGGGACTCTATTGGAAAAAGCTGTGGGTTTACACGCTGGCCCAAATCCTTCTGGCGGTCTTTGTCGCCTACCAGCTATACCGGTTCAGTCATACGGGTTCCATCCTGCTGCTTTTGTTGAGCGTGATCGACGTGTTTGTCATCTTTCTGATTCGCACGGAATACAAGAGACTGATCAGCCTGGGCGCGGTATGATAGCAGACATTGTTTTTAGAACGAGGAGCCAATGATGAATGAACGCAAAGTGATACAAACGGGCAAGGCGCCCAAGGCGATCGGGCCGTATTCGCAGGCCCTGCTGGCGGGCAATATGCTGTATATCAGCGGGCAGTTGGGGATCGACCCGGCAACCGGCAAGCTGGTCGAGGGAGGCACGGCCGAGCAGGCGCGGCAGGCGCTGAAGAACGTGATGGCGATCCTGATGGAGGCCAACGGCAACCTGCACGACGTCGTCCAGGTGCAGGTGTTCCTGACGGATATCGCGGACTTTGCGGCGGTGAACGAGGTGTATAAGTCGTTTTTCAGCGAGCCTTACCCAGCGCGGGCGGCGGTGCAGGCAGCGGCCCTTCCGGCGGGGGCAAAGGTGGAGATACTGGCCGTCGCGGTGCTGTAGAAAACGGGGACTGGTAGAAAACGCAGGACGGGGGATATAAGGCGGAGAGAAACATTCAATTAAGCAGAAGGCGTATTTACAATGGACACCCAGAAACTGTAACCGCAGAACGCCGGAATAAATATTTTCGATGGCCGGGTCCGGCGTTATAATCGCGGGGATGATGAGATATCGACCGATCCTCCAGGCCCTTTTGGCCTCAGTGCTGTTTTCAACGAGCGCCCCTGCCGCCAAGCTGCTGCTGGGCGAAGTTGAACCAATCGTACTGGCGGCACTGCTCTACCTCGGCAGCGGAATCGGGTTATCGATCTACAAGGGCATCGCCCATTCGTTCAAAAGCGGCAGCGAAGCGCGACTTTCAACAGCGGACCTGCCGTGGCTGGCCGGAGCGATCATGGCGGGCGGAATCGCCGCCCCGATCCTTCTGATGTTCGGACTTATCGGCACCACAGCGGCGACCGCCTCCCTGCTGCTCAATTTTGAGGCCGCCGCCACGAGCCTGATCGCGGCCGTAATGTTCAAGGAAGCTTTGGATAAGCGGATCTGGGGCGCGGTCATCCTGATCACCGCGGGCAGCGCTGTTTTGACGTGGGATCGAAGCGGCTCTGTCGGATTTTCGATTGGCGCATTGGGTATCGTGGGGGCATGCGTCTGCTGGGGACTGGATAATAACCTGACGCGTCACATTTCGGCGAAGGACCCGCTTATGATAACGATCATCAAGGGGCTTGGCGCGGGCAGCGTTTCGCTGGGCTTGGCCTTTGCTCTCGGCAATCGTTTGCCTCAGTTACGGTTTATTGCTGTCGCCCTGGTATTGGGTTTTGCGGCGTACGGGCTCAGTATCGTACTATTTATTTCCTCCATGCGAAGCCTGGGCGCGGCAAGGACGTGCGCATATTTCGCGACAGCGCCATTCATCGGAGCAGTGCTGTCGTTGGTTCTGTTTAGACAATCGCCCGACCTATTGCTGCTGGCCGCCGCACCGCTGATGATCGTCGGGGTCGTCTGCCTGGTGCGCGAGCAGCATGAACATATGCACACGCATGAGGCGTTCGAGCATGAGCACGGGCACGCGCATGAGGATGAGCACCATCATCACGAGCATGAGGCGATCTCAAATGGATTTCATAGTTATCGGCACAAACATGATGCTCTGACGCATTCGCACCCGCACACGCCGGATATTCATCACCGGCATATACATTGAGCTCAATCTTAGATCTAACTCTTCATGTTTATACGTGTAAGTAAGCGGTAGATGAGAATTTGAGAATAAATTCTTGCAACTTAGTTGCATTTTGGTATAATTGCAACTTAGTTGCGTTTGTCTTACATTATTAATGACTGAGAGTGCTCTGTAGAAAAAAGGTCGATTCGGCACAGAGAGCCTGCGCAGCAGGCGGCATTTTGCAGCCGCGCCTGTAAAGGCATGGGGAATAAGTAAACTCGACCCCGTCCAGCCCGCGCAGCGGGCGCCCTATTTCTTCTTTCTAAAGAATAAATTCAGAGCTTAAAGGAACATAACATCTATGGCAATTAACCACAAATTGAAACTGATCGGGCAGGAATTGCTGGAGCATTCGCCGTTTACGCTGTTTGGGGCGGTGACGGGGATCCTGTTCATGCTGGCGGGGATCAAATGGTTTCATGAACAGGCGCAGGCGATGTTCGCGGTGTTTCATCCGCTGCACGTGATGCTCAGCGCGGTAGTTACGGCGGCGCTGTTCAAACTGCACCGCAAGGCCGCGAATTTTGTCATTATCCTGGTCATTGGGGTCACGGGGGCGATCGGGGTAGCGACGCTGAGCGACTGCATCCTGCCGTTCTTCGGGGAGACGGTGCTGGGGGCGGCGATCCCGACCGAATCGGCGGTGCACGGCCATGCTCGCGCACAAGCGGTTGCCGCACAGGCGGGCGAGGCGGCGGATGAGCACAGGCATGAGGGCAGGCCGGACCTGCATCTTGGGTTCATTGAAGAATGGTATTTAGTATTTCCGGCGGCGATTTTGGGGGTCGTGCTGGCTTATTTATATCCGACAACGTACGTGCCGCACGCCGGACACATCCTCTTGAGCACGTGGGCATCGGCGGCGCACATGCTGATGAATACGCACGCGGAAATGAGTTTGCTGCTGGTCGTGGGAATGTTCATCGCGCTATTCATCGCGGTGTGGCTGCCGTGCTGTTTTAGCGATATCGTGTTCCCGCTGCTGTTCATCCGTCAGGACGGGGTCCACGTCGGCCATACGTGCCTCCTGTGCGGCAAGAAAAGCGAGGCCTTGGATGAGTAATTCGCAAGTGAGCGATCTGCTGCGGCAGGCGGGTCTGCGGTTGACCGCGCCGCGCGAGCGGATCCTGCAGAGCCTGCTTGAGGCAGGTGCGCCGCTGACGCAGGAGCAGATCGCCGAGCGCCTCGGCGCCAGCGCCCCGAACAAGACGACCATCTACCGCACGCTGATGAGCCTGGCGGGCAAGGGGCTCGTACACCGGGCCTATCTTGGCGAGCGGACGTGGCACTTTGAGCCGGCCCATCATTGCAGTCAGCACCAATGCCATCCGCATTTTACGTGTACGCGCTGCCGCAAGACCCGCTGCATGACCCAGGTCAAGGCCCCCCTGCTCGCATTGCCGAAAGGCTACCGCCTCGAGCGGCAGTCGATCCGGATCGAGGGGGTCTGTTCGGCGTGCACAGCGCGTAAATAGAACGCCGGTAAGGCGGCGAAACTGAATTTCACAGCAAGATACGCGTGCTGCGAGTTTTTGCTTGAAAGGGGGCGGCAATTTGGATACAAAGCCAAAAGCTAAAGTCCGCCGGGCATATTGACCGATTGAATTTAGCATAAAGTAATCGAAGATTGTCCTTTAATCGGGCCCTACATTGAAAACAATACATGGATGTCTTATCGTACTGGCCGTCATGGGGGTTTCACTTTTTTTCGGCTGCCGACCTTCGGAGAAGGCGCCGCGCGTTGCAAAACCCAATCCGCTGGGAACTGTGTCGATCAGGGAAACAGCGCAGCGCCTGGGGCTGAGCATTGAACGGACGGATTACCCTTATATCGAACTGACGGGGCCCAATAACCGCGTGCTGCTGTTCATGTACGAGCGGGGCCGGGTTTATGTCAACGGGGCGGCGGTTGCGCCCGTGGGCAAGATGCTTGAGATCGGCGAGCAATATTATATTGCCGAGACGCTGATCCCGAAGATCCGCGCGGCGATGCTGCCTGAAACCGCGTACATACCGCAGGTGATCCCTACACCGCCCAGCCTGCCGCAACCGGGGGCCAAGTCCGGCATTATCGTAGTGGACGCCGGACACGGCGGGCAGGACCCCGGCACCACAAGCGTGCTGGGCACACAGGAGAAGACCATCAATTTGAAAATCGCCCACCGGCTGGCGGACTTTTTGAGGCAGGCGGGATACCAGGTGGTAATGACGCGCGAAGGGGATTCATCCATTACCAAGGAGGAAAGGGCAGCGCTGTCGAACCGGGTGAACGCAGACTTTTTTGTAGCTGTTCATTGCGACAGTAACGAGAACGGCCGGCACGCGGGGTTTACGGTATATGTGGCGCGGCAGGCAAGCTGGAGTTCGACCAAGGTCGCGCGGCAGGTTGAAAACTCGCTGTCCAATTCCGGCATCCCCAGCAAGGGCGTGCGGAACGCGGATTATGTGGTGCTGGTGCAGACGCGTTGCCCCGCCGTTCTGGTGGAATGCGGATTTTTGAGCAATTATGACGATGCCAATAAGCTGCTGGACCCGTGGTACCAGGGCAAGGTCGCAGGGGCGATCGCTGACGCGATCATCAGAAGCATCTGAAAAGAAATTTCGAAATTCGAAATCCGAAATTCGAAACAAATCCAAATTTGTAAATTCAAAGCTCCAAAGGCTGGACACAGGCCTATTCTGCGGTACAATCATTTCTATGAAACTCTATCCATTGCTATTTGAACCCGTTTTAAAGGAGCGGATCTGGGGCGGTCAGCGATTGGGTGATCTGTTTGGCAAGAACGTGCCCGCCGGCGCAAGGATCGGCGAAAGCTGGGAGTTGGCGGACCTGCCGGAAGGACAGTCGATCATTACCAACGGGCCGCTGCAAGGCCAAACGCTGCACCAGATACTGGAATCCTGCGGTACTGAGATCACCGGCATCCCGAATTACCGGCCGCCGTTTCCGCTGCTGATCAAGTTCCTCGATGCCCAGGATGTGCTGAGCGTGCAGGTACACCCGGACGCGGCGACCTGCAAACGGCTTGGGAATTGTCAGCCCAAGACCGAGTGCTGGTATATCATCGAGGCGGCACCGCAAGCGGTGATCTATAAGGGACTTAAGCCGGGCACGACGCGCCAGCAGTTCGCCGGGGCCATCGCCGATGGGACCTGCGAGCAGTATCTCGTGAACGTGCCCGTGCAGGCGGGCGAGTGCCATTTTCTGCCGTCGGGCACATGTCATGCGATCGGGGCCGGGCTGATCATCGCCGAGATCCAGCAGCCGTCGGATACGACATACCGGGTGTTTGACTGGAACCGGACGGACCCGCAGACGGGCAAGCCGCGCGCGCTGCACATCGACGAGGCGCTGGAGAGCATTCATTTCGATGCCTCGGGCGATCGGCTTTCGGTCGAGACGGTCGGCCGCCTCGTCGATGCAGATGAATTCAAGGTGGATAAATGCCACCAGGCGGCCAGCGTACAGGTCCTTTTGAGCGGACGGATGCGGGTACTGATCATCCTGGCCGGCAAGGGGCAGATCAGCGCGCAAGGGCTGGAGCCCATTTGCTTTCAGAAGGGCCAGACGCTGCTGATCCCGGCGGCGTTTGAAGGCGTGATGCATTTCGCATCGCCCTGCCACTATCTTACAGTGACGATTTAGTTTTTGCCACAGAGCACACCGAGGACCCGGAGAAAAAAAACTCTTATGTCCGTGTCCTTCCGTGCATTCCGTGGTTTTTTTGATGTTTAGGAACTGACGTGCTGAAGGCAAGCGAAAATCCGCCGATGGCGTGGCCCGAAGGAAAGTCGATCGTCGATTTTACCGGGACGTGGTGGGTTGCGCATACGAAGGCTCGCAACGAAAAGGCGCTGGCCTGGCAACTGCTGCACAAGGACGTGGCGTATTTTTTGCCGATGCACTGGAAAGTGAAGAAATCGCGAGGGCGGACGTTTAAATCGCTCTTGCCGCTGTTTTCGGGTTACTTGTTTTTTTGCGGCCAGGAGACGGATCGGCTCGACGTGCTCAAGACCAACCGCGTCGCGGGGATCATTTGCGTGCAGGATCAGGGCAGGCTGGTCAGTGAGCTGGCCCCCATCGAGAAGCTGCTTCGGCTGGGCAAGTCGGTCATCCCGCACGAGTACATCAAGGTGGGGCAAAAGTGCCGCGTGACCGCGGGACCTTTAATCGGCACCGAAGGGCTGGTGCTGCGGACGCCGAAAGAGACGCGGCTGGTCCTGCAGGTGGATATGCTGGGGCAGGCGGCCAGCGTCGAGATCGATTATGATATGGTGGAGAAACTGGAATAGTTTTTGCCGCCAAGCACACAGAGATACATAGAGGCTGATTACGATAAAAAAGAGCGGGCCAGATGCCCGCGTCTGAAATGATGCCGGCTGGAAGCCGGCGCTGCCATGGGAAGGGAGACTTTTATGGTTCACATAGTGTGGCTGGTCGGGATTTTGATCCTGGCGTGGGGCGTAACAGCGGTTCTGAAACCGGGACTCATCAAAAACGCGGTCAAATTCTTCAACGTGGGGCAGAGGTTTTTGATCGCCGTGTTCATTCGACTGCTGCTTGCCATCGTATTTCTGGTGTGCGCATTTCAAACGCGCCATCCGCGAGTGATCTTGGCGTTCGGAGTATTGTTCCTGGTCGCAGGCATTTTGCTGCTTGTGCTGCCGGCGCAAAAGCGAAGATCGGTCTTGGGCTGGTGGGCGGCTAAGCAAGTTTGGGCATTTCAAATCATTGGGATCGTGGTCGTCCTGATTGGCGCGGTCGTGATCTGGGCGGGACGGCCCTTATAAGGCATGCACTGTCGGAGCCGAACAAAAATGCGCTCTGCGATAGCGTGGTTTCTTGTGCTGATATATCCGCTGCACGCGGGGGCATTGGACCTGGAGGGCGTCAACGCGGCGGCCCTGCATCGCTTGGGGATTACCGGACAAGGCGTGCAGATCGCGCTGTTGTCACACGGCAATGTGCTGACCCGTCATGAGGCATTCCGGCGGCCAAGTGGTTCGGCGGCAATCAATCATGATTTTACCGGCGCCGGAACGCAGATGTCCGTGCACGACACGAATATGGCGGGCCTGTTGGTATCCAGCGGCACCGCCGCAAGACCGGGCAGTATCGGAATCGCGCCGGGTTCGCGCGTCCACAGTGCGCGCGTGATCGCAAAGGGGATCGAAGCGGCCGCTATCGCGCAGGCGCTGGAGACGTTGATCACAAAACACAACTGCAGAGTCGTTGTGACGGGAATCCAGTTGCCGCCGGATCAAGTCAGCGCCGACGGCAATTCGCCCTGGACGAAGTTGTACGATTACTATGCCGAGAAATACGATGTCGTTTTTGTGAACGCCGCCGGAAACCAAGCGCCGCGGATAACCGTTTTTGGCGACTGCTTTAACGGGTTAACAACGGCCGCCCTCTGCAAGGATCAATCCGGGGTTTATTGCCGGGTCGGTCGCCTGTCCAATTCGGGCCCAACGCTGGACGGGCGAAGGAAACCCGAGGTTGCGGCGCCGTCGCAGGCGCTGATCGCGCCTTCTTCGGCGAGCAATACCGCGTGGATGACGGTGGACCCAAACGGCTTGGGGCTGACCAGTTTCGCGGCGCCGTTTACAACAGGAACCGCCGCGCTGCTGCTTGAGGCGGCGGCAAGAAGTTCGGCAGAAAACGATGACCGCACGGAGGTGATCAAGGCCGTCATCGTCAACTCGGTTTCCGGCGGGCTAAAAGATAAAAAGCAAAACCCCGCGGCAGCGGATAACGCATTGAGTACATGGAACCCGGACGCCGGGTACGGACGGGTTAATGCGCTCAAGGCGTACCGCATGCTGGAGGCCGGGGCGATTGCCGAGGGCAAGTTAAGCAAGCAGCAGATGGGGTGGGCGTACGCGGTAATGCCGAAGAAGAGCGAGCATGTTTATAAGATCGAAATGGCGAAAGAGCGGCGGCTGGTACTGACGGCAGTGTGGCATCGCAAGCTGAATAAGGTTGGCCCCATATTTGTCGAAGAGCCGGTGCGGTTTGCGCTGGATATGAAGGTCGTAAGCCCGTCGGGACAGATGATCGTCTTCGAGACCGCCGGGCCAAATAATCTGATCAAGACCGATTGCCCGATCAAGGAAGATGGCGTGTATCAAATCATCCTGCGCAATAACACCGAGGCGGATGGACGCGACTACGGGATAGCGTTTGAATCGATCAGTGATGATTGATCATTGATGATTACAGCAGAAGGCGGCCGGCTTGATAAACGAGCAAGGTTATGACGTAGGCCATCAGGGTTAGTCCGCCGTACTGGAGAAGGGCCCATTTCCAGGCGCCGGATTCGCGGCGGGTAATGACAACCGTGGCCAGGCAAGGCGCGGTAATCAAACAAAACAGCATGATGCAAAAGCCCTGCAGAGGCGAATAGTCCTGTCGGAGCTTCTCGCGGAGCACTTGCAGGTTTTCATCGCTTTCGCCCCCCACCGCATAGACGATCGAAAGCTGCGAGACAAAAACCTCCTTGGCCGCCCCGGCGCCAATGAGGGCGGTGCCGATCTTCCAGTCAAAACCGAGCGGCTTGATCAGTGGTTCCATCGCGCGGCCGATCCGGCCGGCGACCGAGTACTGAAGGGCCGCGCTTTGACGCTGCGCATCGGTTAACGCCATTTGCTCGTTGTCCGGCAATACGGGGTAGCTGATGAGCGCCCACAAAATAATGGACAGCATCAGGATGACGGTGCCTGCCTTCTGCAGGTACATCCAGGCGCGCTGCCACATATGGATGGACAAGCCTTTGAGCGTCGGCAGGCGATAGGGAGGCAGCTCCATCACGAACGGGATCGTCTCGCCCTTGAAGACCGTCAGCCTGAGCAGCTTGATGCAGATGATCGCCAGGACGATGCCGATGATGTAAATCAGAAACATCATCGGACCGCGCAGGGCGGGGGCGAAAAACGCGGGAATGAGGAGCGCATAGATAGTGATCCGTGCCCCGCAACTGATGAGCGGCATGACCATGATGGTAGCCAATCGGTTACGGCGGTTTTCGAGGATGCGCGTGGCCATGATCGCCGGGACCGAACAGCCAAAGCCGATCAGCATGGGGATGAAGCTTTTGCCGTGCAGGCCGATCTTGTGCATGATGCGATCCATGAGAAAGGCCGCCCGTGCCATGTAGCCGGTATCTTCCAGGATCGCAATCGACAAAAACAGCAAGAGGATATTGGGCAGGAAGATGACAACGCCGCCGACCCCGCTGACGACGCCGTCGACGATCAGCGACTTCAAGGGCAAGAGCCAATGCTCCGGCCAGGCCTGCGCGACGGCGCAGCCGAGCTTTGCGAAAAGAAATTCCAGTCCGCGCATCGGCCAGGCGGCCGCGGCAAACGTTAAATAGAACACCAGGAACATCATGGCCGCAAAGATGGGCAGGCCCAGGTAACGGTGCATCAGAAGCTTGTCCGCCAGGTCGCTGAAATCGTGCCGGAGATGAAACGTGTGCTTGACCGCTTCCTGGCAAGCGCCCGAGATGAAGCCGTAGCGGCGGTCAGCCACAAGGATATCCGGCGAATCGCCAAACACCTTGCGAAGGTGCATGCGAGACAGAACGGCTTGTTCGATGATCCGGGGGATATTCAATAATTGGCAGATCTCGGGATCTTCTTCCAGCAGCTTTAGGGCAAGCCAGCGGACCGGATACGATTTGGGCAACTGCTCCTTTTGTTCAAGGAGGACCTTGACGATGTTGTCGAGCTCCGCATCGACTTCGCCGCCGTAGCGCACGGAGACGCCGGCCCAAGCCTTTTGGCCGAACGTCTCGATGACGGCCTGCATCAGTTCCTGCATCCCTTCGCCGCGGCTGGCAACCATCGGGACGATGCGGGCGCCCAGCAGGATCTCCAACTGCTTATAATCAAATTCCAGCCCGCTGCTGCGGGCAATGTCGCTCATGTTGAAGGCCAGGATCAGCGGAACATGCATCTCCATCAACTGGACGGCCAGGTAAAGATGACGTTCCAGGTTGGAGGCATCCAGCACATCGACGACCACGTCCGGCTTTTCGCTAAACAGGTAATCGCGGGCGACGCGTTCCTCGACGGAATAGGCCGACAGGCTGTAGGTGCCGGGCAGATCGACAATCGTCACGTGCATGTCGCCAACCGTGATCGTACCTTCTTTCTTCTCGACGGTCACGCCGGGATAATTGGCAACGTGGTGCCGAGCGCCGGTGAGGGCGTTAAAGACGGTCGTCTTGCCGCTGTTGGGATTGCCGGCCAGGGCAACCCGAATCGTATTGGAATCCGTGTGTGCCACATCCACCCCTGGAAGCGCCAGATTAGATCTCATCCACAAAAATTTTGTGTGTCATTCCTCGGCCCAGAATGATCCTTGACTGCTTGACCTGGATGATGATTTGGTCATTGCCGTCGTTGCGGATGATTTTCAGGGCCGAATTAACGAGGATCCCCAGCGCGGCCAAACGGCCTTTGAGGCCCCTGCCGGCCTCAATCGCGGTCACACGGGCGGAGGCGCCGGGTTTCATTTGGTTCAGGCAGACCGGTTCACTTTTCTGCTGCGTATTCAAAGATGTTTAACCTTCCCTCAGCAAAGACCAGAATTGCTGAAATGATTGCCCCAGGTCCTGACCGTCAGCCTGTTTGCGGCGGATAAATTCAACGAACGCCGTCATGCGGGTTGTGACTTCCGGCCCAAGCGTATGTTCCGTACGACACGCCGCTTCCTGGGCAGCCGTCGTTTCGACCCCGAGAACCTGTGCAAAAAAGTAATTCAGAATCTGATGGCGGCGAACGATCTTCCAAGCCAGGCGGCGGCCGCGCTCGGTCAAAGTGATATAGCCGTAGGGCTTATAATTGATCAACTCGCGCTGCGCCAAGGTCCTCAGCGCCCCGGTAACCGATGCCCTGGCCACCCGCAGTTGGCAGGCAATGTCTTTGGCCCGCGCGATCCGGTTATCGGACGAAAGATTGTAAATGGCTTCGAGATAGTCCTCCAGCGAGGCACTCAGTTGATCATGTACCGTCATCATATCCATTTCAAATAGTTAGACACTCCTAATATAGTTAGTCCGGGCTAACTTTGCAAGAGTTTTTTAAAAATATTCTCTGGACACGCAGTATTAGTTTTTACTTTACATTGCAGAAGGATTAAACGATAATGCGCCTTTGGTTTTCATTGCACTTAACTAAGCTGAGCAATTGACGTTAGGATTCAATTTATGTGCGGAATTGTAGCTTATTTTGGGAAAAAACCGGCCCAATCAGTGCTAATTGAGGGCCTTAAGCGTCTTGAATACAGGGGGTACGATTCGGCCGGAGTGGCCTTCCTGACAAACAACCGCTTCAGCATCTATAAAACGGCAGGAAGGATTTCCAACCTCGAGGATATCCTGCCGGCAGCCGACCCCGAGATGACGGTTGGGATCGGGCACACACGATGGGCGACCCACGGCGAGCCAAATACGGTGAACGCTCACCCGCACCTGGACTATACCGGCAAGATCGCGCTGGTTCACAATGGCATCATCGAGAATTACGCCACGCTGAAGAAATGGCTGATCAAGGAAGGATGCCCCTTCACATCGCAAACGGACACGGAAGTCGTCGCCAACCTGATCGGCTATTTTTATGAACGCAACCACACGCTTGACGGCCGCAACGCCCCTGCTAACTGCAACCGCTTCGAATGGGCGGTACAGCAGGCGCTGCAGGAGATCTACGGGACGTACGGCCTGGCGATCCTGTGCAGCGATTGCCCCGGCGTGCTGATCGGCGTGAAGCGCGGAAGCCCGCTGATCCTGGGCGTCGGCAAGAACGAGTTTATCCTGGCCAGCGACGCCGCGGCGATCGTGGAACACACGACCCAGGCGGTTTACCTGTCGGACAATGAAATGGTGTCGGTCAGCGAAAACGGCTTTTCGACCAAGACGATCAGCAACGAGGCGGTACAGTCGGAGTTGAAGGCCATCGAGATCTCGCTGGACCAGATCGAGCTGGAAGGGTTCGATCATTACATGCAGAAGGAGATCGCCGAACAGCCCAAGGCGATCGAAACGTGTCTCAACGGACGCATTGACCTTAAGAACGGCCGCGTGATCCTCGGCGGGCTTCAGAACTACTGGCGCGAATTGCCGCGCACCAAGAAGATCATCCTGACGGCCTGCGGCACCGCCTGGCACGCGGGACTAGTGGGCGAATTCCTGTTCGAGCAGCTTTGCCGCATCCCATCGGAGGTGGAATACGCCAGCGAATTTCGCTACCGCAACCCGGTGATCGATGAAGGAACGCTGGTCATCGCGATCAGCCAGTCGGGCGAGACGGCCGATACGCTGGCGGCGGTGGAACTGGCGCGGGAGCGCGGGGCGTGCGTGCTGGGGATCGTTAACGTCGTGGGCTCGAGTATCGCGCGGCTGACGGACGCAGGCGTGTATCTGCGCGTGGGCCCGGAGATCGGCGTGGCCAGTACGAAGGCGTTTACCGCCCAGACCGCGGTACTGGCCATGCTGGCCATCGAACTGGGCCGGCGGCGGCATTTGAGCAGCGACTATGCCTCGAGCCTGCTGCGCGAACTGACGCAAATCCCGCAGAAGATCAGCCGCATCCTGGAGCAGAACGAGCACATCCGGCAAATCGCGCAAGCGAACGCCGATAAAGAGAACTGGCTGTTCCTGGGCCGCGGATTCAACTACCCCGTTGCGCTGGAAGGCGCGCTGAAACTCAAGGAAATCAGCTACATTCACGCCGAAGGACTGCCCGCGGCGGAGATGAAGCACGGGCCGATCGCGCTGATCACCGACCGGATGCCGGCCGTGTTTATCGCGCCGCGCTGCTCGCAATATGAGAAGCTGATCGGCAACATCGAAGAGGTCCGGGCCCGCGGCGGCCGGACGATCGTGATCGCCACCGAGGGCGATGAAGACATCCGGACATACGCCGATCACCTGATCACGGTGCCGGCTGCGGCCGAACAGCTTCTGCCGATGCTGACGGTGGTGCCGCTGCAGCTGCTGGCCTATCACGCAGCGGTGCTGCGCGGTCACGACGTCGATAAGCCGCGAAACCTTGCCAAGAGCGTGACGGTTGAGTAATTCTTTAGACCGGATTTACAGGATTTACAGGATAAATTCTGCCTGCAGAACCTCGATTGTTTTGTCAATAAAATCCTGCAAGAAACTCCCCCTATTGTCTTGAGGAAAGCGAGCGCCTTACCTCTTTCTTGGTTTTCGCGCGATCGCGTTCAGTGTGGCCTTCGATCACCTTGATCGCCTTTTTGACATCGGCGACCTTCAGGACGGCGGTGGTGCGGCCGCCGCGGGCGCCGGCAGTACAGTAGGCGTAGGAAATATTGATGTGCGAGGCGGCCAGCTTGCTGGTGATATCGGCAAAGGCCCCGGCGTGATTGGGCAGATTGGCACAGAGCACCTGCGTTTCGCTAAATTGGACGTTGAGCCGCTGGAGCGTTTTTCGCACGGCCTCCGAGCTGCTGCCCACCAGCCGCATGACGCCATGTTCGACCGAATCCATCATCGTCATCGCCACGATGTTGATCTTCTCATGGGCCAGTACGTTGAGCAGTTGCGCCAGCACCCCCGGTTTGTTCACCATAAACACGGAAAACTGCGTCTCTAAATGCATGGTCACCCCTTTGAAAACGGTTCATTCTCCAATTTGCGACAATTCGGCGACCCTCTGCCGCCCTCAGACGACCGTAAGGGAAGCCACCGCCGATTCGGCACTATCGTAAAATTCAAATAGTTTATCCAGATGCGTGATCCGAAACACTCGCGTCAACTGGGGATCGATCCCGCTGATGGTCAACGCGCCTCCGCATTCCTTCATGCGCCGCCAAATATCCACCAGCAAGCCGAGCGTCTGCGAAGAAAAGAAACGGACCTGCGAGAAATCCATCACGAGCTTGCGCGGCCTGGCGTCGGATATTAAAGCACGGAGCTTATCGGCCGTTTGTTCGACGCCGCTGAGGCCTTCGATGGAAGTCTGGCGGAATTTTACGATGAGAACATCGGCTTGTGAGGAGATGTCCAGCGGACTGTTTTGACCATTATCCAAACAAAACTCCATCTAAATCAATACCTGCATTCTAGCAGGAAAAGACAAATTTGTCAATCTTTTTTTGACCTTTGCAGGTACCTGCGGCGGCTTTCCTCGGTCTTCCAGCAGGCGGCTAAATGGCCCGGCGTATCTTTGGATTCGAGCGTCTGCACCTGCTGGGCGCAGCGGCCCTCGGCCAGGGGACAGCGCGGATGGAACGGGCAGCCGGAGGGAGGATTCGCGGGGCTGGGGACCTCGCCCAAAAGCACGATGCGATGCGTTTGGCGCGCCGGCACGGGCACGGGGATCGCGCTGAGCAGGGCTTGCGTATAAGGATGCAGCGGGTGGGCATAGATGCTGTCGCGGTCGGCATATTCGACGATGCGGCCCAAGTACATCACCGCGACAAAATCGCTGATGTGTTCGACGACGGCCAGGTCATGCGCGATGAACAGGTACGTGAGATTCATCTGCTTTTGCAGATCCTGCAGCAAGTTGATGATCTGCGACTGGATCGAGACATCCAGCGCGCTGACGGGCTCGTCGCAGATGAGGAATTTGGGCTCCAGGATCAGCGCCCGCGCAATGCCGATGCGCTGGCGCTGGCCGCCGGAGAATTCATGCGGGTAGCGATTCAGATGCTGGCTTGAGAGGCCGACTTTTTCCATCATGTCGGCCACGCGGTCGCGGCGCTGCCGGGCCGATACGATCCGATGCACCTGGAGCGGCTCGCCGATAATGTCTTCCACGGTCATGCGCGGGTTCAGAGAGCCAAACGGGTCCTGAAACATCATCTGCACCTGCCGGCGGAAGGGTTTCATCTGCTTTGGCGGGATCGCGAAAACATCGCGGCCTTCGAATAAAAAAGTGCCGGCGGTGTGAGGGATCAGGCGAATGAGCGTCCGGCCGACGGTCGTCTTGCCGCAGCCGCTTTCGCCGACCAGGCCAAGCGTCTTGCCCGCCTCCATGGAGAAACTGACGCCATCGACGGCCTTGACATGCCCCACCGTGCGGCGCAGCAGGCCGGTGCGGATCGGAAACCAGGTCTTCAGGTCCTTTACTTCAACCAATTTGTTTGAAACTTCAACCATTGTATTCTTTATTTCTCTCAATCGCGCGGATATCCTTCGGCAAACCAGCAGGCGGCGGTGCAGCCTGGGGCGACTTCCTTCAGCGGCGGTTCGTGATCGCGGCAGATCTCCTTGTCGTGCCCAATGGGGCATCGCGGATGAAACTTGCAGCCGGAGGGAAACCGCAGCGGATTGGGGACGGCCCCGCCGATGACTTCGAGGCGTTCTTTCTTGGCACCGAGCTTCGGCAACGAATGGAGCAGGCCGCGGGTATAGGGATGCCGGGGTTTGTTGAAGAGGTTTTCGGCGGAGGCCGTCTCGACGACGCGCGAGGCATACATCACAACGACATCATCGGCATTTTCGGCAACGACCCCAAGGTCATGCGTGATCATCAGGATGCTCATGCCCTCCTGGTCCTGGAGGTTGCGCAGCAGTTCGAGGATCTGCGCCTGGATCGTGACATCCAGCGCCGTGGTCGGTTCATCGGCGATCAGCAGGCTCGGCGAGCAGCTCAGGGCCATCGCGATCATGACGCGCTGGCGCATGCCGCCGGACATCTGGTGCGGATATTCACCCACACGGCGATCCGGGTCGGCGATGCCGACCTTGCGCATCATCTCGATCGCGATCTTCCACGCCTGGCGGCCCTGCTTCTTCTGATGCAGCTTGATGGCTTCGACGATCTGGTCGCCCACCGTAAAGACCGGGTTAAGACTGGTCATCGGCTCCTGGAAGATCATGGCGATGTCATTGCCGCGAATCTGCCGCATACGGCCTTCGGGGACTTTCAGGAGCGATTCGCCCTTGAAGAGGATCTCGCCGGAGACGATCCTGCCGGGCGGCCATGGAATCAGCCGCATGACCGACAGCGCCGTCACGCTCTTGCCGCAGCCGCTTTCGCCCACCACCGCCAGCGTCCTGCCGGCGCGGATGTCGAAGCTGACGTCCTGCACGGCCTTGACCAGCCCCTGCTCGGTATAAAAATGCGTCGCCAGGCCGCGAATAGAAAGCAGGATGTTTTTTTCTTCAGTCATTTGTTATAGGCGGGCTTGCCTGCGCTGATTTCAGCGCGGGCTGGAAGCCCGCGCTCCTTTAGTCCGTTCTCAGCTTGGGGTCCAGGCAATCGCGGAGGGCGTCGCCGAAAATATTCAGGGCCAGCGAGATAATGAATATCGCCGCTGTCGCGGCGGCCATTTCCCACCAGACGTTGCGGGCCAGTTCGGTACGGGCCGCATCGATCATGGAACCCCAGCTTGGCCGGTCGCTTTCGCCAAGGCCAAGAAAGCTGAGGATCACTTCGGCGTGAATAAACGCCATGAACTGCAGTGAGAGATTAATGATCACAATGTGGAACATGTTGGGCAGCAGGTGGCGGAAGATGATCCGGCTGTTCGAGCAGCCGATAGCGCGGGCGGCCAGCACGTATTCGCTTTCCTTGCGTTTGAGGACCTCGCCGCGAATGAGGCGGCAGATCGAGACCCAGCTTGTCAGGCCAATGGCCAGATAGACCGCGGTGATACCGCGAATCTCCCAGCCGAAGATGGTCTTATTGCGGAGAACCACCGCGAACGCCATGACCAAAAGGATGTACGGGATGGTATCCAGGGTGGTATAGAGCCAGACGACCAGGTCATCGACTTTGCCGCGAAAATAGCCGGCCAGTGCGCCGAGCGGCACGCCGATCATCAGGCTGATGATCGAGGCACAAATCGCCACCGTCATCGAGGTCTTGGCGCCATAAACCATTTTTCGCCACGTCGATTGTCCGAGAAAATCGGTCCCCAAAAGGGCCCAGCCCGCCTGCGGTGCCTGCGCATTGTCCGGCGTCCATGCGTATTTTTCCATGGGCGGCTGATACGAGGGCCCAACCGTTTGGCTCCAGTTGAACATCCTAAGGCCGGTATAGCCCTGCGCGGCGAAACGGCTTTTCAGGAACTCGTCCAGATAGACCGCTGCGGCCAGGGCGAAATACGCCAGCACGATGACAAAGCAGAGCATCGCGAACTTGCGTTTGCGAAGCCGCCGCCAGCCATCGGCCCAGAGACTGCGGCCCTTAATCAACGTATCGACTTTTTCCGTTTTATAACGCATCGTTTAATTGATTCTTACATATTGCATATTGTATATTGTAGATTGTACAATGACCTTTGCAGCAATTGCCTAATCTACAATTTACAGTCTACGATTTACGATTCTAATTCATTTAGTCAAATGTAACTCTTGGGTCAACCCAGGCGTAACAGATATCCGTCAGCAGCGTAAAGACCGCGATCAGCAGCGCCATCATGAACGTCAACGCGTTCAGTACGAAAAAGTCACGCGCATTGATGGCCTCGATCATCAGGTAGCCAATGCCGGGAATGCCGAAAAATCGTTCCAGCAGCAGCGAGCCGAGCACCAGGAACGGAATCGATAGGACCACGTTGGTGACGATCGGGATCATGGCATTTTTAAGGACGTGCTTGAAGAGCACCTTGCGGGTGGTCAGGCCCTTTGCAAAGGCGGTGCGGACATAGTCGCTTCGAATCTCGTCGAGCATGACGGTGCGGTAGAACCGCAGGCTGCCGCCCAGGCCGGCGGCGATGCCGATCAGCGCCGGCAGGATAATGCTGTGAATCATCGGCTTGTCCGGCGAGTAGAAGATCGGGAACCAATCCATCTTATAGGCAAAAAAGTACTGGCCGAAGATAATGAAGCTCAGATAGGGAATACTCAGCCCGATGATGCAGAGGATCACGATCGTGTAATCCCAGACGGTGCCCCGGAGGAAGGCCACAAGCAAGGCCATGCTGATGGAAACCACCAGCGTGCCGATGAACATGGGGATCGTTAAAGACAGTGACGGACCGACCCCGAGAAGGATCTTGTCGCTGATCTTCTCGCGGTCCAGCGCGCGGCCGAAATTGAAGGTCAGGGCGTGTTTGAAATGATCGGAAAACTGGCTGTCGAGGGTGATCATCTCCAACGCGCCGCCGAACTGGTGCGCATTGAGGCGCTGGCGAAACAGGTCACCGAGCCATTTGCGCTGGGCCTTCAGATCCAGGTCAAAGGCCGAAATCGGCAGGACGGAGCGATTTTCGGATTCGGCGCGCACCTGGCGTTCGTTTTTAATGGCAGCAGTATAGTCTTGCCTGGCCGCCTGCCAATCATCCCCCGCCAGGGGCGTCAGACCGGCAAAGAGCGGCTTGTCGAAACCGTATTCGTGCCGGACCTCGGCGATCGTTTCAAGGTCGGCGTTCTTGCCGGCGATCTGCTGGGAGATGTCGCCGCCGACCACTTTAAAAAGCACGAAGGTCGCCAGCAGCACGCCGATGACGATGGGAACCATGTAAAGCAGTCTTCGGATCAAGTAAGCGGTCATTCGTTCTTTCGTACCGCCGGCTTCCCCCGTCCTTGCGTAGATCGCAGAGCGAAGAAGGAAGCCGCCATTTTAACTCCTCCCCTTTCTCGAGGGGAGGCGGCCGCAGGCCGGAGGGGTATTTCCCCGTACCGCCGGCTTCTAGCCGGCATTTAACTCCTCCCCTTTCTCAAGGGGAGGCGGCCGCAGGCCAGAGGGGTATCGCGTCCGCCGCCGTACTTCCCCTTACAAGAGGAAAGGTTTTTACCGTTCCTTTTCCAATCCTTTCGTTCGTGACTTATACGAGTTCTGGTTTTCGCTGTCAACATCCATGTACTTGAAATAGCCGTACAGGAATGGGTGCGGCTTAAAGT
The DNA here is from genome assembly GCA_021372945.1 of Planctomycetaceae bacterium. Taxonomy (GTDB): domain Bacteria; phylum Planctomycetota; class Phycisphaerae; order Sedimentisphaerales; family Anaerohalosphaeraceae; genus 4572-13. Next base: position 29,979 of record JAJFTK010000006.1, read on the forward strand.
TCTTGACCCAGCCGTGGCGGAGTGTCCACTGCACACGACGATTGGTCAAAACGGCCGGATAGTCGGCCAGCACCATACGTTCCATCCTGCGATAGAGTTCTGTGCGCGCAGGGCCCGGGAACATGACTTCGGCCTGGTCATACAAGCGGTCATATTCCGGATTAGAATAGAAAAACGAATTGCCCAGCGGCGCAAAGAACTTGGTGGCAAACATCTGGAGAACGCCTAGCGCATCGGGCGCGTTGAAGCGGACACCCCCGCCGGCGAAGACCTGCATATCGCCTTTATTCATTTGTTCAACATAAGTGGGCCAATCCACGTATTCCACTTTGACCTTCAGCCCGATCGCCTGGATCTGACGCTGCACGAACTGGCCGATCTGGCGTGAAAACGGATCCCCCCCTACCGTTCCGATGGATAACTCAGGGATGGGACCGCCCTGGATCTTCTCGGCTTCGGTGATGAGCCTGCGCGCCTGCTGCGGATCGTACGCTGAAAAGCCTGCTTCGACGAGATTGGGGTCGTACTCGTTCATTTCAGGATCGATCAGGCCATGGGCGATCGTCCATCGGTCATTGTAGAACAGCTCGTTAAATTTCTTCCGGTCGAAGCCCAGGCTGATGGCTTGCCTAAGCGGCTTGTTCTTGCCGAGGACCGGGTCGAGCAGATTAAAGCCGATATAGTACAGGCTTGGCTGATCATAAATATCCAGTTGGATACCGCGCTGCCGGATCGCCTCGGTTGGACGCAAAGCGCCAAAGTCCACCGCGCTCGAAAAGTTGTCCTTGGGGATGCCCATCACATCCAGTTCGCCGCGCAGGAACAAAAGCCAGGCCGGCTGCTCTTCTTCGATAATGCGAAAGATAATGCGGTCAATGAACGGAAGCGGTTTGCCCGACGCGGCTAATAGACCCGCGGCGGCATCGTCCGCAGCGCCCTGGTCAGGATAATATTCCTTTCGGAAATTAGGGTTCTTGGCCAGTTCCAGATAAACCGCTTTGTTCCACTTCTTCAGATAATAAGGGCCGGTGCCGATGGGATGATAGTTCATGTCTTTTTGGTATAGATCGACAGCCTCTTTCGGGACCGGCGCGGTCACGACGTTTGTCAGGTCATCAAGCAATTGCGGCCAGGGTTTGACCAGCTTGATCACAAGCGTGTAATCGTCAAGCGCCCGGAGCCCCTCGACTTCTTTGCTGTAATCGACCTCAAATTCATTCTTGAATTGAGCGGTGTAGTCGCGAAAGGCGTCCAGCCCGACGATGCGGTCCTTGAAGCCGCCCCAGTTCGGGCTGACATAGCGGATGTTGGCAATGCGTTTGAAAGCGAACACGAAATCGTCGGCCTTCAGCTCGCGGCCTTTGCCGTCAGGAAAACAGCTATCGTCCTGGTAGAATACTCCCTTTTTGATCTTGATCGTATAGGTGAGGTGATCATCGCTGATTTCGGGCATGCCGTCGGCCAACTGAGGCTCGATCACGTAAGGACGTTTGAGATAATGATAGGTATAAAGCGACTCGCAGATATGAGAGGCGATCAGCGCGCCGTAAACATCCTCCACGTTGCCGGGGTCCATGGATTTGACCTTTGCCACCAGCGGATACCGAAAGACCTTGTCGTTGGAAACAGGCCCGTTTTTTTTGGAGCACCCTGCCGGCAACAGCGACCCGACCAGCAGGAGGCAGATTGTTCTAACCGTTCGATTCATTCGTCCTGATGTTTTAATTGCTTTCGATACGCGTCGCGTTTCTGCGAGTCGATCCGGTAATATTTTGAATAGCCATACCCGATTGTGTCTGATTTATACCCATCGGGCTTCAGATTGTTCAGCCAATCGTGGTAGATTATATAGCCTATTCGATGGTATGTAAATGCACAGGGCATATCTTCAATGACAATTTTCTCCGCCTGCCTGTAGAGGTCGACACGCTCGGGACAGTCCGGCATGATGGAAACTTCTTCATAAATGGCGTCAAATTGCGGATTGTTGTAGTACCCATGATTGGGCCAGGGGGCGTTTTTGCTGTAGAATATCTGCAAGAAGCTTTCGACGTCCGGGTAGTCGGCCATCCAGCCGTTAAAGAATAATTGCAGATCGCCGGTCGTCATTTTCTCCAGGAACGTCGGCCAGTCAAACATCTCAAGTTGCACGTCCAGGCCGATGTCCCTCAAATTGCGCTGCAGAAACTGGCCCATCTGTTTATAGATGAAATCCGTTCCGCCCATGGCCAGGCGGAACCGCGGCAGCTTGCCGCCGTACAGCGTCTCGGCTTCCTTGAGGTATTGGCAGGCCATGTTCACATCGTAAACACAGTGGGAACCGTCCTTGACGGATTCGTCGTATTCCTTCATGGCCGGCGGGATAAACCCGTAGGCCGGATACCCCCTGCCATTCCAGAGCAGGTCGATAAACCGCATGCGGTCGATGGCGTGAGCGATTGCGTAGCGCAGGGGTTTGTTGGAACAGATCAGCGGGTCCTGCATATTCATTTCGACCCAGAAGGTGCACGGTTCATCCACCGTGGTCAGACGCATTCCCAGCCGTTTCATCTGGGGCGTCAGCTCTTTGCCAAATCCAACCGCCTGGGCGAAGTTATCTTTCGGGATGGAGTTCAGATCGATATCGCCTTTCATCAGCAGGAGCCACCGCGGCTGGTCCTCTTCCATGATGCGCCAGATGATCCGGTCGATCAACGGCAGGCGTTTTCCGGCGTCGGCAAGAAGGCCGGCATCCGCATCCTCGGGCATGCCGTCGGTCGGATAAAAAGCCGGGTAATAGTTGGGATTGCGAACCGCTTCGACGTAAACGCCGCGGTGCCATTGTTTGAGCATGAAGGCGCCGGTGCCGACCGGGTGTTTGATGATATCGGGCCCATAGCGTTCAACCGCTTCGTGAGCGATGGGCGCGGTCGGTACGTGAGCCAGCCAGAAGATCAACTGCGGCCAGGGCCGCACGAGTTTGATCTCAATGGTGTGGTCATCCGGAGCCGTGAGCCCATCGACCCGCCTGGCGTAATCGACCTGCTCCGGCGGACATGATTTTGTGTACTGGCGAAAGTCATCCAGGCCGACGATCTTGCCGTCAAAGATATACCAGTTCTTGCTGCGGGTCCTGATGTCGGCCACGCGTTTCCAGGCGTAGAGAAAATCCGCCGCCTTGAGGTTGCGGCCCTTGCCGCCGGCAAAGCACGGGTCATCGTGAAAATAAACATCCTTGCGAACGGCGATGCGCCACGTCAAGCCATCGGCGCTGATCTCGGGCATTTGAGCGGCAGCAAGAGGAATGATCTCATAGGGACGCTTTAGATAATGATACTGATACAGCGTATCGAAGAATTCCTTGCAGACGCCGTCGGTGTTAGTGTCGCCGACATCGGCCGGATCAAGGGTCTGTATCTTGGCACGCAGGCGCTGGTTGAGAACAACAGCCTCCGACCCCGAGGGCGAATCTTTGCCGCAACCGCTCAGCAGCGCCCCCGCGACAAAAAACAGAACCCAGGACCAGCACCAGAGTCGTTTTGGCCTGAGCAGGGTTGTTGAATACAATCGTTTTCTCTTTGAAATAAGGCGGCTATTTGCTTGCGACGGCCTCGGGCAAGGCGCCGATCTCCGGCGGAGCCGTTATCGCTTTGCCGGAAGCGTCTTTCCCGTAGTCGAAACGCAGTTTGGTCGCCAATTCACCGGCCATCATGCGGTTTCCCAAAAGCGTCTCATACTCGCGTTCCAGCCCGGTTTTGCGCTGGATCGCGGTCTTGATGCCCGTCTTAATGGTCATGACCTTGTCGAGACAGGATTGGTCAACCTCGACAATGACGGTCACGAGCCGTTCAATGGATGCAGGACCAAGTTTGCCCTGGCCCTTAAGATAGCGCTGCAAGATCACGGCGTAGAGTTCGGCGAATTTGCGGCCGAAGAGGGCCTTCGTGTCGCCCGACTGAAGCGTCGCGACGCCTCCAAGCGCGTTCAACAACGAAACATCGAGATCCTCATTCTGAACCGTCCAGTTTTTGTAGAGTTCGATCCGCTTGTCGGCCATCGAAATTAAAAGCTCCCGAGCGGCTGGATGATCGACCGAGCCGGCAAACAAAAGTACCATCCGGGCGATCTCGGGGCGCGTTTCAACCGGAGCACGCTGGCTGACCGCTTTCAACACGGCGTCGGTCACTTGCGATTGCGAGCTGCCCGGTTTGGCCAGTTCCGAAGCAATCGCCGGCTGCGTGATGGCCTTGACGGCCCAATAACGCACGACTTCATCCTCACTGGCTGTCCGGTCCAGCACCAATGGAAGCAGTTTGGGGCTTTGAAGCTCGGCCACAAGGATGGTCAAGTTTTGTTCGATCAGCAGCCTCTTGCTCGGACTTTCGATCTTTTGCACGGTTTCATAGGCAACCTGGATATCCTTGAGGGCCTCTCCCAGATAGGTCTCGGCGAAAACAGCGTTGTCGCCGCCCTTTTGTTCGACCAGTTGAAGGCGAGTATCCACGACTTCCTGCGGTTCCGGGGCCAGGAACATGCGGTCCAGGCTCGTACGCCAGAACTTTGTGATGACCGCCTGGTCGGCCGTGGATACTGAAGCGGTGGAACGTTGACGGACGGCGGCAATATCAACCGTGTCAACCGCCGAAAAAACCGGCAAAACGAGGGAAAGCACGGCGAGAATAAACAGAAACTGTTTCATGTAATGTCACCCAATATAATCTAAGTCTTTGAAATCGTTTGATTTAACAAGTCTATCTGAAGGGTCCCGTGGTGTCAAGGGAATTTGCGCAGCATTCAGGATAAAGAAATACCGATTCATTTTTTACACGTTTAGGAGGGCGGATGTAAACAACCGGACGTGTTTTTGCCTCATAAAAAGTGTGAGTAATTGCAGACGTTGGCGCATAATAGTGGTGAAAGCCGGCTGACAGCAGGGAAATTCGAATGGAACCTCAAAGAATGCAAGAGCAACCAAGCGGCAGCAGCTCTTTAGACATCCGGGCAGGCGGGCCGGAGATCTGGCGCCAGATCCTGGCTCGGACAATTCCGCAACTTTATGGGTTTTTCGTCCGCCGGGGCGTGCATGCGGCGCTGGCGGAGGAACTGACTCAAAAGACGGTGTTCGATGCCGTCTGCCGGCCAGAGCAGTTTGACCCGGCAAAGGGCACGCCGGAACAGTGGATGTTTGCCATCGCTCACAACAACCTGGCGCTCGAGATGCGGAACCGGCAGAGCCATGCCAAACCGGATACTGAGCTGCTGAAGTATCTGGAAGTATTGGATACACAGCCGCTGCCGGATGAGGTGCTTGAGCGAAAGGAAACAGCCGAGTTAGTGCGGGCCGCCCTGTCGAGCCTTGAGGATAAAGAGCAGCAGGTGTTGCGGGGCAAGTATCTTGAAGATAAGTCCGCCCTGCAGCTCGGACAAGCAATGAAGCTCAGTGAAAAGGCGGTGCACAGCCTGCTATACCGAGCGCGAATCGCCCTGCGTGAAAAGTTAATCCATTTGGCCCCTCAATTCAGAGAGGAGCAGAAGATATGAGAAAGCACAAAGAACAATTCGAAAAGAATATTTCCCGCCTGGTCAAGTCGACCGGCCAGTCGCAAATACCGTCCGAACAGTTTACCAATAACCTGATCGATGACGCTTTGAACGAGCTTCAACAAGATCAGCCTGGACGGCAGAAAAGGAGCACGTTTATGAAACGTTTTGTCAAAACTACTATGAGTATAGCGGCCTGCTTTGTTGTTGCAGCCGTGTTGCTGAGTGTTTTAATGTCTCCGGTAAGGAAGGTGTCTCGTGGCCACGAATCTTATTCTGCCAAAAACGGCGAGCTGGTCGCAGAGGCAAAAGACCTTGCAAAGCGGATAAATCCGCCCCGGCCTCCTGCACCCTATACAACAGCAAAGCAGGCATCGCCGAAGCCCGCGTCGCCTGCAAAAATTAACCAAGATCAAATTTTACTATATACTAAAATGCAACCAGCTCAAGAGTCCATCATAGTAGGCGCAAGTTCTGATCAGTCCCTACAGATGGCGCACGGGGGGACAACGCCGCCAAATGGTGAGCCTGTGGACGCGATGTTCTTCAAAAATTACGGCGTCAATCCATTCGTGGATACGGAGGACGATCATCTTTCGACATTTGCCATCGATGTCGATTCCGGCAGCTATACGCTGTGCAGGAGCTACCTGCAGCAAGGCAATCTGCCGTCGCGCGATGCGGTGCGCGTGGAGGAGTTCGTGAACTACTTTGATTACGACTACCCCGCGCCCCGCCAGGATGCGTTCGCGGTGTACTTTGAAGCCATGCCGTGGCAGTTCGGCGCCGCGCGTAAGAATACGCACCTGATGCGGATCGGTCTAAAGGCGCTGGAAATTCCGGACGAGAATCGAAAGCCCGCTATTCTGACGTTTGTCATCGATGTTTCGGGGTCGATGTCAAGAGAAGACCGGCTCGGCCTGGTCAAACAGAGTCTTGCTCTGCTGGTGGATAAGTTGCGTGCTGATGATAAAATCGGCATCGCGGTTTACGGCTCGCAAGGCCGAGAGATCCTCTCGCATACGGGCCTCAATAATAAGCAGCGCATCATGCGGGCGATCCGGTCGCTTGAATCCGAAGGTTCGACCAATGCCGAAGAGGGTATCCGCATCGGTTACGACATGGCCGAAGAGGCGTTTGTGCCGGGATATATCAACCGCGTGATCCTCTGCTCGGACGGCGTTGCCAACGTCGGCGCGACCGGGCCGGAACAGATCCTCAAGATCATTAAAGATAAGGCGGACAAAGGCATTACGCTTTCGGCCCTGGGTTTTGGGATGGGCAATTATAATGATGTCCTGATGGAGCAGCTCGGCAACAAGGGCAACGGCTATTACGCTTATATCGATACGCTCGACCAGGCCAAGCGGCTGTTCAGCAATCTGACCGGCGCGCTCCAGGTAGTCGCTCGCGATGTGAAGGTGCAGGTGGACTTCAATCCCGATATCGTCCGCAGCTATCGCTTGATCGGCTACGAGAACCGCGATGTGGCTGACGTTGATTTCAGGAATGATATTGTCGATGGCGGCGAGATCGGCGCGGGCCACTCGACAACGGCCCTGTACGAACTGAAGCTGTGGCCCCAGAAGGAAGGAAATATCGCGACGACGTACGTGCGGTACAAGGATGCCGATACGTTCGCCGTTTCAGAATTCAGCGCCAGGTTCGAAACATCGCAAATCGCCGCCGGAACAAGTGCCGTCAGTGATTCGTTCGCCCTTGCGTCGGTGGTGACCCAGTTCGCCGAGATCCTGCGCCAGAGCTATTGGGCCAAGGGCGCTAACCTGGCGGACACGCTTGCAAAAGCTCGACAATTGACTGCGGCGTTTGAGAACAATGCGGATGTGACGGAACTGGTTGAATTAATGACCAGGACCAACGACTTGCTGGCAAAGACTGCCGACAGCGAGGACGCCCTCGAACCCGCTTCGATTGAATACCGCCAGCCATAAAGAAAACGCCTGCAAGGCGGCTTGAAAGCCCGTTTCGAACGGGCTTTTTTTGTTTTTAAATGCTGGAAAAGGTCAGTTTAACGGGCAATTCTATGACTTTTTTAGCGTTCAGTATGAGGTTTAACCCAGAAGGTTATAGGACGCGCTGATCGCCCGTTTTTGCGGTATGTTGTTGAATCACAAGGATTTGCGAGAAGTTCCTTCCCCATAAAAAACTCCTTTCCTAGTTTTCCTATCTTGCCTATTTCAACTAAAGATTTTTCGAGACGACTTCCGATAGCATGTATGTTGCCCAGTTTGACATGAAACAGAAAACGAGTATCAACGAGAGGATGACCATGATTAAGGAAGCGACGCTTGAGAGGTATTTGAAGGCATTGCTGAGCGGGGACAGGATGATGTGCCGGAGCGTGATCGAAGAGACGCTGCAGTCGGGGGTGCCGGCCCACCAGGTGTATATGAACCTGATATGGCCGATCATGGTCCAGATCGACAAGCTCTATCGCGACGACAAGATCGATTCGGCGCAGGAGGCGTTCGCCTCGCGGATCAACCGGACGATCGTCAACCAGCTTCAGAATAAGCTGCCCCGGCGGCCCAGCAAGAAAAAGAGCGTCGCCATCGTAACGGCTCATAGCGACCAGGCGGAGCTCGGCGGCCAGATGACCAACGATCTGTTCGAAAGCGACGGCTGGGAGACGCGGTTCCTGGGCGGCACGGTCAATAACGATGACATCCTGACATTCATCCATGGCTACGCGCCGGATGTGCTTGTGCTGTATGGGTTTAACGGCAAAGAGGCGCCGGCCGTGCGCGAGCTGATCGACCGCATCCGCAGCGTGAATGCGTATCCGAATATGCGGATCATGCTCTCCGCCGGGGTCTTTGGCCGGGCCGAGGGACTGTGGGAAGAGATCGGCGCCGACCTGTACGCCGAGACCGCCACCGAGGCGGTGATGGTCGCACAGCTTCCGGTGGAGAAGCTGCCTACGCCGGCACGCCTGATCAAACAGCGCATCCGCGCCAGCGAAGAGACAGTCGAGGTTGCCCTGCCCTAAAATGGTCATTCCGAACCCCCGCTGTTAAGCGGGGTGTGAGGAATCTATTGAAAAGGAAATTCCAAGTATTCTCGACAGTCAAGAGGCTTAGGACGAAATGAGAAAAACATGGCAATGTAGAAAAGGTAATCCCGCAGGGATGGAAGATAATAGCCGGGCGTGTTAACGCCCGGGAAAATGAAGCCCACCCCCGTCCCTTTGAGCCCCGGAGGGGCGACAGAATTCAAGTTTTTCTACGGAACTAAAAAAAAGGAAATGGGCTGACACCACATTGTAGTAAATACTCTTCTTTTCTGAAAAGGCCGGAACGCAAATTCCGGCTTTTTTTATGCGCCTCGCAAAAAGTTTAGCCGCAGAGATTAGAGAGGTTTATCCACAGATTACACAGAACAAAATCCCCGGAGCGTGAGAGACGCTCCAGTCTGCTCACGGCCGGAGGTTTACTCGATGCGAGCATCTGCGTGACCTCACGACCGTGATCAGCGGCCGCTGAATCGCGGCCCGGCAATTTCTGACACGGATTTCTTGCGGATGAAATTAGCAATTCTGATCAGTACTGTCCCATTATAAGTCGAACAAGGATAATTGGTTATAGTTTTGTTGCTCTTTAAAATTAGAATAATCTCCCGTAAGTGCTTGTTTGAGCGTGGTTTTCTCGAAAAGTAAGATACTGATGATTTGGAGTATTT
>JAJFTK010000009.1 GCA_021372945.1 Planctomycetaceae bacterium
AAATACTCCAAATCATCAGTATCTTACTTTTCGAGAAAACCACGCTCAAACAAGCACTTACGGGAGATTATTCTAATTTTAAAGAGCAACAAAACTATAACCAATTATCCTTGTTCGACTTATAATGGGACAGTACTGATATCAGTTTATAAATGTGCTTCAGGTCATAACCGCTAGTGATCAATTCATTTTGAAGATAGGCCAGAACCTCCGGATGCACGGGCGGATTATCCCGCCGGATGTCATCCGGCTCATGGACCAGGCCCCTGCCCATCAGCCAATACCAGATACGGTTTACGGCGGCTCGAGCAAACCAGGGGTTTTCCGGCGACACGAGCCAATCAGCAAACACCTGACGCGGATCTCTGGCCGGTCCGATCTGAACTTTGGTTTGGTCCGGCAGGACCGCTTCAACGGCCTGGACGGGAGCAGGATTCAGAAAGACAATTTCCTCTTTCCATTCGGCAGTCTCTTTGAAAGCCAGTCTAGAAAAGAAGAAACCCATCTGCTCCTTCTGGTTTGCCGGCCAGCGTTCAAGACGAGTGCCCATAAATGTTAGTGCGACCGCCTGCGCCAAATCTCCAGGTTCACGGCCCTGAACGGCCCGATAGAAATTAACCTGCGGCGTACGGAAATTGCTTCCGCTGGAGGTCAGCAATTCGCGGGCAAACCGGTCATATCGTATATTTGACTGGATCGCATTGTGAATCCAGCGATGGTACGCCTGCACGGCATTGGGCCACAGATTGATGGGAAACTCCGACTTGACGCGGAGCACATCGCACCATTTGAGGGCCCAGTAGTCGGCGTAATTATCGGATTTCAGCAATGTGTTCACAAGGGTTGATCGCTTGTCACCGCGAGGATTGCTGAGGAAACTGCGGGCCTGTTCGGCATCGGGGACCGTGCCGGTCAGGTCAAGGTAAACCCGCCGGAGAAAGACCTCGTCTGCGCATAACGGAGCCGGCTGAAGATGCCGTGCCTTCCATTCAGCCATCGCAAGCTCGTCGAGTTTACTGGTGCACTTGAAGTCGGCGGCATTCTCAAATGCACTTGCGGCTTTGGCGGCACAGACGTTCAAACACAACCAAAACGCCACCGTAATAGCGAAAAATTGGCTACGTGCCCAGCTTATCTGTGCAAACCTTGTCATAATGTCTCAATTTAGGCCCTTCAACCAGCAAGTGCATCGTATGAGCCTGAAAGTAACAGCTCATTTGCCCCCGCCGCTATCTAATTGAAATAAACAATCCCAAATGCCGGGTTATTGCTCGGTTCGAAAACGGATTGTGCAATAAACATGGAGCCTGTTTCGTAATCTCGTTATACTATTTACGGTGGGTAAAACTATGAGCCATTTACAGTTGATTCGTTCCGAAAACGCGTCGTTTCATGAGTACTATGTCCGCGGATGTGCACCTGCACAGGAGATCGAGCAGGTATTTCAGCAGATATCCAAAATGTGCGTAACCCATGACGCAACAATGATTTATCTGCGTTTTTTCGTAAAAGAAACTGTTTTTCGGACCGTGCAGTCCTGCTGGCGCCGGTTTCCGGAAGCAGCCCGCGGCCCGGTAACATGGATTGTGCAGCCGGAAAAGGCGGGAATCCCTGATTTAAGTTTGCAGGGATACGCGGTGAACGCTCCGGATGTGCAGCCAATCTATGACCGGGGTAAAATCAGCGGCTTTCGCTTTGGCGACCATCATGCAAGCTGCCTGCACCTGAATGTGCATTCGCGGCCATCGGACCAGCCCGCCGATTCGGCATTTTCTGTTTTCGAAGGCATGCAGCGGCAACTGCGTTTGGCAGGCAGCGATTTCTCGCATACCGTGCGGACCTGGCTGTTCGCTGATCGTATTCTGTCGTGGTATGGGCAATTGAACCAGGAAAGAGACCGTTTTTTCCAGCAGCATGGCATTTTCGACAAACTCGTGCCGGCCAGCACAGGCATCGGTGCGGCCAATCCATTGGGGGCCGCATTGACGGCAGAACTCCTGGCGATCGAGCCTGCGGATGGCAGGACAACTATTGAGAAGATCGCGTCACCCATGCAATGCGAGGCCCTGGATTATAGAAGTTCGTTCAGCCGGGCAATTCTCATAACCACTCCGAATCGCAAAAAGCTGTATATTTCAGGTACCGCAAGCATTGGCAGCGATGGAAGAACCGAGCACCTTAACGACTGTGCAAGGCAGATAGAATTGACGATGCAGGTCATTGGAGCCCTGGCCAAGAGCGGCTCAATGACGTGGTCGGATAGTGTAGAGGCGATCGCCTATTTCAAAGATAGCCGGGATTTTGCCTTGTTTGATGAGTATTGCGCGAAGTACGGGCTTGATCTGCCGCACATCAAGATCGAAGCGGATATTTGCCGCAGTGAGCTGCTGTTTGAATTAGAATTGACCCTCTCAGCAGCAATCTAATCTCTGGCCTCGACTGCTGCAACGGCGCGCCGGTCGACCCCAATTATCTCGAAGGCGGCTTCTGGTCGTTTACAGCGCCGGTCGTTCCCGCGGATGAGCCTGTGAACGTTCGTGTATTCTCGACCGAACCGACGGTGTTTACCGTCAATTTCAGCAGCTTCTACCGGGTAGAAACAGAAAAACATCATTAACTCCCAAGAGATCAAAACCGCCGGAGAACCCGGCGGTCAGGCGGCAATAGATTAAATCGGATGCGCCTCAGCGAACCTGATATTACGCGGTTACGATGGAGTTGTATTGACGGTTCGAATGATACGGCCGCAGGTGCCGCATTTGGCATTACTGTCTTCCATCCCTAATGAAATAACATTACCGCACTGACATAGGATTTTAACAGTCTCATTAGCTGGACTCAATTTGGTCTTTATGGCTTGCTCCTTCTGCTCCATCTGCTTATTCCTCTTCTCCTGTTCGTTTTCCTCAGAAGCACTGTGTTTTCTTCTGTCGCTCCAGGACTGTTTCCATGCTAGTTCTTCCCCCGATTTCTCCCCCCTGATCCACTGCCACAAAGTCCTATCCCCAACTCCGCTTGGCAAGAGATGCAGTCTCAAAAGTGTGGACGCGGCGATAATGCCTGCCAGAAAAGACACAGGATGCAGTAACGCCGCCGCACCCCAGCCCAATCCTAAACAAAAAAGCAGATCAGTAACCAGCCATAGGATCACGGACGTGAGGCCGGTGACGGTGAACGTTCTAAAGGGAGGCAGGAGAATAAAAAAATCGACGCTGTTGAGCGGGAAAAAAACCACGAACGCCCCGGCGAGAAACTGGACGGTCCAGCTCAGTCCCCAGATCGCCGCATCGTACCCAAGAACTTCCATTTGACGATAAACTCCCGCGCCCAAAACAGCCATAATAAACAACATGCTTAGGTACAGCAGATTTCCTGTTCGGGAACAAATTGCGCGTCCGAGGGTCCACAAATATAACACGCTTATGCTCATGTGCATTAAGATAATCAGCTCTCCAAGCTCGACCAAATTGACAAAAAGGATCCGATGCGCGTCAGGGATCGCCTCACGCACGATCAGATAGAAAGAACTTGCGACAAGGACAGGAAACATGATATACGCTGTCCATGGGCGGTAATCAACGCAGTGGTCGCTGTTATAAGGCAGGATCATACGCTGCATGGCCCCATGGGATTAAGTGCTTTTATCGGAATCGCCGGAAACCTCGAATATCTGCTGGCGCATGTGAGACGGATTGGACGAGTGATTGATGGCCGCTTCATAGGTAATCTCACCCGCCTGGTAGAGATCGTACAAAGAATCATCCATGGTATGCATCCCTTTCTTGCGGCCGGTCTGGATCACCGACACAAGCTGATGAAATTCATGTTCGCGGATATGCCGCTGCGCGGGCGATTCCACAAGCAGAAACTCCGTCGCAAGGGCGCGGCTTTTCTTGTTCGCCGTCGGGATCAACCGCTGCGCCAAAACGCCTTTAAGGCAGTTGGCAAGCTGCGCAATGATCTGCGGCTGCTGGGTATCCGGGAAAATAGATACAATGCGTTCGATCGTCTGGAACGTATTGGGCGTGTGGCACGTCGCGATCACCAAATGGCCGGTTTCAGCCGCCGTCAGGGCCGTCGCGGTCGTATCCAGGTCGCGCATTTCACCAATGCAAATCACATCCGGGTCCTGCCTCAAAACGTGGATGAGTGCGCTGCCGAACGTCTTGACATCCGTATAGAGTTCCTGCTGCACGATGATGGCCTTCTTCTGGGAATGCACATATTCAACCGGATCCTCGACAGTGATGATCTTACAGCGGCGTTCGCTGTTGATCAGGTCGATCATGTAATTCAGCGTGGTTGTTTTGCCGCTTCCCGTCGGCCCCGTTACCAGGACCAGACCGCTGGCAAGGCGTGTCAGGTCCTCGATAGCCTCCGGCAAGCCCAGTTCCTCGCGCGTTCGGATCCTGTCCGTCACGGGCCTCAATGCCATCTCGGGATTATGCGACTGGTAATAAATGGAGACGCGGAATCTGCCGTATGTTTCTTCAAAGACACTACAGCAGATCTGCCAATCTCTTTCAAAGACCTTAATCTGCTCCTCGTTGAGCAGGCTGTAGCACATCCGGCGCGTATCGTCCCTTGAAAGCGGCGGCGAATCCGCCAAAATGACCTCGCCATTGATGCGAAAAAGCGGAGGCAGCCCAGCGACGATATGGATGTCCGAGGCGTTTGCGCGACGCGCAAGACACAGGATGCGCTGCATTTCCAACGTAATCTTCATCTGAGCCCCAATCGAACCATCAGTTTACGAAAGAACCCCGCCTTTTGAGCGGCCTGCAGAAGCTCGTTGGCATCCAGGTAGTGAGGATGCAGGTGCAGGCACTGCTCTAATGAAGTAACCGCTTGTGAAAAACCCAGCCGCTGCTGGCAAAACCCCAGTTCGTACCACGCCATGGGCGACTTTGGGAACAGCCGAACGGCCGCTTCGAGGTACTCGCAGGCCGGCGCAAAATGCCGGTATTGCCTCAGCAGCCGGCCGGCCTCCAGGCGGATCAAATCCGATTGCTCTCCCGCCGTCGCCAGCGCCTTGCTCAGGCAGTCCTGTGCAATGCGTTTCTTGCCATGGAGCAGCAATTCCGCCCTGCCCAGCCAGACGCGCGGACCGGCGTTCGATTTGGAAATGGCATTATCCGAGTACGCCTTCGCTTTCTCGAGTTTCGCGTCGCGCAGACAGGCCACGGACTTGGCCGCCAGGAGTTCCGGGTGTTCCGGGAACATCTCCATCGCCTTGTCCGCCCACGTCAGCGCCTCCGGGTATTCGCCCAGCTCGATCAGCATCCGAACCTGCCCAGCCCAGCCCTCGAACAGACTGCTGTTGACCTCGAGCGCCCTGGAATAGTTGCGTAACGCCAGTTCAAAGTCTCCATGGAGAAAGCACAAAACCGCACGGTTGACAAAGTAGCCTTCGTCGCGAACCGATTCCCCCTTGCCGGACGGATCCGGCGGACGCGAACTGTCATCGAATTCAAGATGTGTAAAACGTTTCATTCTGCGATAAACCCGCGCCGACGAAGCGGTATCCATCTCATGAAGGCCTTTGCCTCTATCCTGTTCCGGACGACGATGCAGACACTCGCCGCTTGCTGACTATTATAACCGGTTCCGCGGAACTCGGCATTAATAAAATAGGAATCTTCGGGAACAACCGTCCTGAATTTCAGCTTCGTGAGCCACACGGGAATTGGATATTGCTCGGTATCAAGAAAGTTGCCGTTCACGGTCCATGAACCGTCATTGACATCAACCACCTCGCCGGGCAGCGCTACGACCTGCACGTAGACGGGAGTTGACCGCCGATTGTGCCCTCCGAGCGTGGACAGGGGAGTCAGTACATAGCTGCCTCGCGCCAGTCCGTTGGGGTCGATGTCGGTACGGCCCAGCAGCAAGTCCCCTCGATGTACCTGCACGGCCGGGACGTGGCTGGCCGAAAACCCAGGCCGCATGTTGAAAAAAATAACGCGACCCAGTACCTGGTAGGAAATATAGAAGATGACCAGGAAAGCCAGGTAATAACCCACTCGCACCCGCAGCGAATCATACTCCTTCAGAACGGCGCTGTGCAGCGCAATCCACACATGAACGCCGACGGCCGCACCGAGCAGTATCTGTCCCAAGGTGGAGCCGAATAGAAATAATCCGCCCAGCAAAAGCACAAGCCATGCGAGTACCCACCAGCGAATCGAGAAGAACCGCCGTTGAATGATATGGGCGAAGCCCGGTATAAATGAGAGCACGGCTCCGAAAAAACTAACCCTGGACGCCTTGCGGAGCCATTCAGGGAAGATGTGAAATCGATGCTCCTCGTCCGACCATGCCGCCGCAGGCACCGTCTGCCGCAGGCTGCGCATGATATGCCGCACCGGTTTTTTCCATCGCGACATGCGCGGCGGATGCACTTCGACAGCCGCGGGCGCCTGCAGAACCGACCCGCAGCGCATGCATTTGGTCAGTCCCGGCATGTTTTCGAATTCGCATTGCAGACAGCGCATGGCATTCCTACAGGCTTTCTTTCAGTTCCTGCTGCAGCTTGATGCGGGCTTTCTCGTCCGGCTCGTAATATTCGCTGGTCAGCTTCTGGTCCTTCACGGTCCCAATGAGCTGCGTCAGCCATTTGGCGTAATCCATGCAGCTTTTGCCCTTGGCGCCCTTGATGTGAACCCGAACCTCGCCGGTCTTTGAAATCGTGATTTCGATATCGTGCTGTGCCATATCAATCCGTCCATCTCCTGACATGAACGCGGATCGTCCCATCTTTGGCGACATCCTCGTTGATCACCTGGAAATCCTTATTCTTCAGCTCGGTTATCGTTCGATGGTAAACAAAGCACTGGGTTAACTTCTGCATGAATTCTTCCGCGAACTGTTTCAGTTCCGTCTTGCTGTATCCTTTTCCCTCGGCGCACACCTTGCAATGTCCGCGCTCATCGCGGCGCACCCGCAGAGTGATGCCGTCTTTCGTCAGCACCATCTCTTTGCCGGAGGCCACCTGCGAGGCAAGCACCTGGCTGTTTTCCAATTCAACTTCTACGACCTGCTCGTTTGTCACCTCGGATTCCTGCAATTCCTCTTTGACTTTTTCACTGACGTTCAAACCCAGGCCGACGGCCGCCGCCATAACGGCCGCCGAGATCGCCGGCCAGCTCCCGATGATAAGGGGCGCTAAAATAATGACTGTGCTCATGATAGGTCCTCGACTATAATTCCAGTTTTCGCGTTTCCGAATTCGGCTCTTTCAGCATTTCAGCACTCGTTGCCCATCGGGCCCTTCCCTTCGCCCAGTCGCGAAGGTGGTCCATGTCCTCGCTCATGGTCTTTGACAGCGGCACGGATTGTCCTATGGATTGGACAATATCCTCGGTCTTTAGCGGCTTATTCTCATAGAACGTATTGAACATAGCGCTGACGACCGCCTCTTCGATTTCGGCCCCGCTGTATCCTGCCGAGGACAGCGCCAGCGTGTCCAGATCGAATTTGGCAGCGTCGAACTTTCGTTTCGCAAGATGGACCTTGAAGATCTCTTTGCGTTCCGGCGTGCTGGGCAGATCCACAAAGAAGATCTCATCAAAGCGCCCTTTTCGCAGCAGTTCAGGCGGCAGGGCCGTCACATCGTTGGCCGTTGCCACCACAAATACGGGCTTTGTTTTCTCGGACATCCACGTCAGAAATGTCCCGAAAACACGCGCACTGGTCCCGCCGTCCGTATTGCCCCCGCTGGAGCGCGAGCCGCGAAACGCCTTATCGATTTCATCCAGCCATAACACCGCCGGAGATACGGATTCGGCGACTTTGATGGCGCGCCGAATGTTCTCCTCGGATGAACCCACCAGGCTGCCGAATACCCGTCCGATATCAAACCGCAGCAGCGGCAGCTTCCAGATGTTGCTCACGGCCTTGGCCATCAGGCTCTTGCCGCAGCCCTGCACCCCCAGCAGCAGCACGCCTCTGGGCGCCGGAAGCCCAAACTGCCGCGCCCGGTCCGTAAAAGCCGCCGATCGCTTTTGGAGCCACCCTTTCAGCGAATCCAGCCCTCCCACCGATCGAATGTCCTCAAAGGCATCATAGTACTCCAGAAGACCGCTCTTGCGAATGATCTGCCTTTTCTCGCCATGGATGACTTCGACACTGGCGGCATTCAAAGAGCGATTCTGCACGAGCGTCTTGGCCAGCACGTTCTCGGCTTCCGATACGGTCAGACCGAGCATGGCGTGAATGAGCTGTTCGCGCACCTGTTCGTTCAACTGAACCTTGAGTTTGGGATTCTCCTTGATCTCTTCGCTGATGCGATCCAGGAGCATCCTGAATTCCGGCGCGCCGGGAAGATCATAATCGATCAGGGTCAGGTCCTTTTCAAGATCCGGGGGCATCTGGAACGTCGGGCTGATGATCACAATCGTCTTGTACGTATTCTTCATGAACTCAGCGATTTCGCGCAGCCGCCGAATAACCGACATATTATGACCCGTCAAAAACGGATGAAAATCCTTAAAAATATATAAGGCCGGCTCGACATGTTCAATGACCGTATCCAGGGCCACAAGCGGGTCCTGCGAGGCGCTGTCCTTTTGCTTTTGTGATTGGATGGATGTTCCTGAGGGGACCAGCCCCATGGTGATCGACCACTCGAAAACCTTCTTGTTCAGGCGCGAGGCGATATTTCGAGTTTCCTGGATCACCCTCTGTTCTTCCCAGCTCATTACATAGATTAGCGGGTAACGCGCTCGAACCAAGATCTCCAGTTCGCTTTGCCTGCGTTCCTGCGCGGCCGGTTGACCGGCTTGAGGGGGCTTCTGTTCACTCATCGGGCTGCTTCTCCTTTACCGTTTCTTCTGCTTCCGGCTGTTCCAACCTCTGGGCTACCTTCATCAGTCCTTCATCGGGGCCCATAAAGACGACTCGTCCATCCGGCAGGATGCGAATCTCAAAATCCCCTGGTTGTCGCTGATAAAGCTGTCCCATAGATATTTCAGACTGTCAGCAAATGCAGATGATTCGCTAACTCCAACAGTTTCTGATACTCTTTAGGATCCAAATAATCTGCCGGACAATCCCCGGCCGGTATTGGCGGGATGTAGTCGGCCCTCAGGCTCACCCGCGCGGCCGGAACATTCCGGGCGATCCACTCCAGGATCGGCTCGCTGCAGCATTCAAAATGCCCCGGCATCACAACGTGGCGGATAAGCAGGCCGGCGGATTTGCTGGCCCACTTTATATTAGAACGAACCACATGCGTATAATCTCCGGCCCCAAGCATTTTTTCGCAGCATTTCCCGCTATCGCATTTGTAATCCGCAAGAAAGAGGTCCGCCAGGCCCTCGATGGCGTGCCTGACGGGTTCACTGAAATACATATTGGAGTTCCAAACGACCGACGTATCCGGCGGCAGTTTTTCCAATAACTCAAGGATGCCGTACACGCTGATCAAGGGCTCGCCTCCAAGCAAGTTCAAATTCATCGCACCCTGTCTCTTTCTTGTTTCGATCCGCCGCGGCAGGTCTTCCATCTTGATCGTGGGAACGCGCGTGGGTGCCTGGTTCCACTCGCCTACCGAACAGAAGGCGCATCGGAGGTTGCATCCGGCAAAATACACCTGATGCGAGGGCGATAATCCACCCTCTTCTTTGTCATAGATCATTTCACGAAAACAATACAGTCGATCGTCCAGCCCGCAGAAGCCCGTCCGGCCCGCGGTGCGATCGACCTTGCATTGCCGAGGGCACAGGCAGCATCGCGTTAGTTCCTTCCGGAGCGTGAGCCTCCGGGAAGCGATCTGCAGATATGCCGTTTCCTTCATTATGCCCCGCTAATCCAAATCTACAAAGCCTTTCGTTCGTACTTTTGAAGAACAGACCTGGCGCTCTCTTGGGACGCGCAGCCTCCATGCGAGTTTAACATAAAGATATGCGATGCCCGCTCCGGCAACCCAGACCCATTGCATCGGACTGGCGATGGCAAGAACGAGGCCCACAATAATTATGATCCAGGCGATCGTCTGTGCTTCAACGGTCCAGAACCACATAAAGAACCGCTGCCTTCGGAATAAGACGCCAAAAGCGCCGACTAGCCCATAAGCTAACGCCGCCGCCCCGCTGCCGGCATAATTCCTGCCTAAAAGTGTATTAACCAGAAACCAGGCCAGGGCACAGGTAATGATAAGGGCAAGCGACAGCAAGACCATTGTCCGGGTCCGCCATTCTCTTTCTACAGCGCTTCCGATAAACAGGATAATGCTGCCGTTGAACAGCATCCCGCAGCCGCTGTTGATGAAGGCATAGCTCATCAACTGCCACACCTTGAAATCGCACAGCGCTGAGCGGGTCAGCAGGATATGCTCGCGCGTAAAATCGGGCGCATAGTTGACGAGCGTGTAACCAATCACCATCAAAACCAGGATGACCGTTACGGCAGGCGTCAACAGTTGCTTGGGGGAAGGCAATTGAATCTGGATTTCCCGTGATATATCCGCCATCACAAACTCCTTATCAGAATTCAGGTCCATGCCGCAATGTAACTATAACAGAAATAGAATTACGTAAAAAGAGAATTGTCAGGCATTTTGGTCGCTAAGTTGGCCGCATCCCGCATCCGGCCAAGACGAAAAACGATTTTGATAACCGCCGGCACGTGCTGTCATTGTAGAGCCAAAAAGCCAGCGAACGGAATCGCTCCGTCACACCCGCTTAGAAGCCTGTACAGATGTACACAGGGAGCTTTAAGTCTCGCTGTTATAACCACTTACAGTTTCCACCGATGTACGAGTGCCGGATGGTTTCAAAGTTGGTTTCTCAGAAGAACAACAATATTGTTCAGGAAAAGAACAATTGTGTTAATTGACCTACGTATGTTCATCGCGTAGTATCCGGATTTGATGGGAAAGGATGCAATTCATGAATAAGATACTGGCCGGTGTCCGCACATTCTTTCTGGGGTTTCTGCCGTGGTCATCTCTGATAGCGGCAAGTTTCAGTCTTTTGGCGGGATGCAGCAATGTCTGGCACGCGCAGAATGCCGGCACGCCTTCGGTTGTACTCCGCGACGCGTCGGAACTGAAATTTGCGGTTCCTGCTGACAGCAGTTGCCCGGCGCACTGGGCGGATGACACTTTTTACATCTTTGTTTCCACCGAGTATGCGACGCGCCTTTCGGGCCCAAACCTGTTTCAATTGACCGCGGCTGAGCCCGTGAAATGGGATACGGATGAGAAGAAGAGCCGCTGGATCGAGGCGACTTATAAAGACGAAGACGGAACGCTCTACGGCTGGTACCATCATGAGAAGGGCCCGGTGTGCCGAAACCGCCTGCCGAGGTACTACGCGGCCGCGGCGATCGGCGCGGGAGTCTCCTACGATAATGGCGCGACTTGGCGGGATCTGGGCTTTATCATCGATGACCGCGACGAGACATTTAACTGTGAAACCCTGAACAAGTACTTCCCGGGCGGTTCCGGAGATTGCTCGGTCGTTGTCGACCGGAAAAAAGAATATATCTATTTTCTGTTCAGCACCTACGGCAAAGATATCGCGCAGCAAGGGGTATCCATCGCCCGGATGCGGTTTGCGGATCGCGACGCCCCGGCCGGCAAGGTTTGGAAATGGTACAAGAACGGCTGGACCGAGCCGGGGCTTTACGGAAAGGTCACTCCTGTATTCACTGCATTTCGCGACTGGCACTCGGCCAACCCGGACGCCTTCTGGGGCCCGTCCGTTCACTGGAACACCTATTTGAATTGTTATGTCAT
This sequence comes from Planctomycetaceae bacterium, assembly GCA_021372945.1. GTDB lineage: Bacteria > Planctomycetota > Phycisphaerae > Sedimentisphaerales > Anaerohalosphaeraceae > 4572-13. The sequence continues at coordinate 11,741 of JAJFTK010000009.1, forward strand.
GCTCTTGAATCGCGCGATCGACCAGAACTGGTGGCAGGAAGGCATTTGCATCTCCTACAACGCGGACGTCAGCAAACCCGCGAATTGGTCCACGCCGCAGCGCATCAGAAAGGACGGGTCGTGGTATCCGCTTATTGTCGGCACGGAAAAGGGCCAAAGCGATAAACTGGCGGGGCAAAAGGCACGCTACTTCGAACAAGGCGTATCGCTGTGGGAAATCGAATTCGTCAAACCGCAAGAAACATCAAACTGAAACCCTTTATGAAAGATGAATTAATGAGAAAGAAAGTTTCCTCCCTCTTGATGTTTTCACTCACGATTTGTTTGGCTCCAATGCTCATGGCCAAATCGGCGGACAAGTTCTTTGAAGGTTTCATCAATCCGCCGGCCGAGGTTGGCCCGGATGTTTACTGGTGGTGGAACGCCAATGCCCTGAGCAAGACCGAAATCGTCCGTGAGTTGGATGTCCTGAAAGATGCCGGCATACACGGTGTGCTGATTTTCCCGCTGCAGGCGCCGCTTGAGCCGGCACGCACGGACGAAAAACAATTGCAGTGGCTGAGCCCGGAATGGGCGCAGATGCTGCAGTTTACCATCGAGGAAGCGTCCAAACGCGAGATCTACGTTGACCTGCTGGTCGGGACAGGCTGGCCGTTTGGCGGGCCCTTTGTGGAAAACGGCGATGCCATCAAGATCATCAAGCTTGCAAAGAAAGACCTGCATGGACCGGGCACATTCAAAGGAAACATTAAAGACCTCATGGTGCTGCCGCCGGGAGCGTATGGCGAGACGACGCACGGACTGGAACCTGAGTTAAAGTTCCTGCGGCTTTTGCCCAACAACCCGCAGGATTTCGAGCCGGGAATTGAATTGAAGGATAAGGTCCAGGCGGACGGAACCATTGAGTTTGAAATTGAAATTCCCGCGGGCGAGCATACGCTTTATACGGGAACGTATCGAGAGGGCTTTATTGTCGTAAATATCTCGGCGCCCGGCGGCGAGGGGCCGGTGATTGATCACATGAGCAGGCCGGCACTGGATAAGTACCTGGCGACGGTTGAAAATGCCCTCAAGCCGTACCTGGGCGATAAGATCGGCAAGAACCTGCGTTCGCTGCATTGCGACAGCTTTGAATTCACCAACGCCAACTGGACAACCGATCTGGCGGTGGAATTCGAAAAAAGACGCGGTTATTCGCTCGAGCCATATCTGCCGTTTGTAATCGAATGGCCGCCGGTCTCCGGTGGGCCGGGTTTCAGCGAAACCGTTAACCGCGTGCAATATGACTTTTGGAAAACACAGAAGGAACTCTTCCACGAACGGTTCCTGACACCGTTTTATGAGTGGTGCCATAAGCAAGGCACAGATTGCCGGATCGAGCCTTATGGCTGCTATTCAACAGACCAGATCGAAGCCAAGCTCGTGCCAGACCGGCCCATGGGTGAAACCTGGATATCCATGGAGCGCGAGATTCCCAAGACCGAAAATCTCATTCCCGTCGAGACGCAGCGCTCACCGCGCAGTTACGCGATCTGGAGCTGCATGTCCAATAAATACACCTCGTCGGGTGCGCACCTGAGCGGCAGAGCGCAGGTAAGCTGTGAGACGATGACCAGCGGCAGCGGTTCGTTTCGGCTCAGGCCGCAGGACATAAAACTCGGGCTGGACACCAGCTTTATGGCCGGCATCAATCATACGTATTATCACGGCTACAACCTGTCCACGCCGCAGGCGGGTTTTCCCGGGTGGTTTTACTGCGGTTCGTACATCGACGAAAAGGAATTGTGGTGGCCCTACTTTAAGGAAATCAACACGTACAACGCCCGCCTTTCGTACGTGCTGCAGAAATCGGTCTCGAAATCCCAGGTAGCGTTGATTTCGTGGGAGACGTTCCTTTGGGAGGCGCTGCACCAGCACGGTTACTGCGTGGATTATGTCAACGAACAGATACTCTGCGATGCCCGGTCGGACCGTCGAAAACTCGTTTACGGTCCCCAGTCATACGAGATATTGATTCTCAACCGAGTTGATGCCATTGAACCCAGGACAGCTAAGGCGATCAAGGATTTCGCCGAAGCCGGCGGAAAGATCCTCTTCATCGACCAGGCGCCGCACTATGCGCCCGGCCTGGCCGATGCCGCAGCCAGAAGCGCACAAACAAAAGAGACCATACGCGAGATCGTGAAACGCTATCCGGATCGCATTTTCGTCGTACCTGGAACTGACCAGATGGGATGGTTTGACTGGGTTCCGGTAAATCTGGCGAAGACCGGCATTCAACCCGCCGTGCAGATTTCTAAACCCGACAGACTGCTCTGCCAGATTCACCAGATCAAGGACAAGAAGGACATTTTCTTCTTCGCAAACCTGGATGTCGCCAATTCAAAGACGTTCACTGCCAAGTTCGATACGGGCGATAAGACGCCGTGGCGTTGGGATCCAATGACAGGCAAGCGTTGGGCAATGTTGTTTAACAAGGCTCCGAACACTATCGATATCACACTCAAACCCGCCGAATCACTGCTGCTCGTGTTTGAGCCGGATTATTCCGAAAAACCCGTGCCCGCAGCCGTCGTTCGCGCGGAGGATTATTTCGAAATCAGCACTCCGTGGGACCTGACGCTCAAACATGTCCTTTTCTGTACGAGCAAAGTAACGCTGCCCGCGTTGATCGATTTCAAGGATAACCCCGATCTTGCCAAATTCAGCGGAACCGCACATTATATGACCACCTTCGATACGCCCGATACGAAACGCACGCTTCTGTCACTCGGAACTGTGTACGGCATCTCGGAGGCAACGCTTAACGGGGTACCGCTGGGTCATTGTTTGTGGGGCGAACATACATATGATACCGCCGGCGCGCTGAAGAAAGGCGCCAACGTGCTGGAGGTTAAAGTGGTAACAACTCTGTCGAATTTCTTCAGGGTATGGGATAACCCCGTCGCCAGGATATGGACGCAGGACAAAGGCAATCAGCGGGACATTGTCTCGGAAGGCATGGTCGGCCCGGTCCGGCTGCTGCGGCAAACAAAGTAAGGAGACGCCGCCAGCCCTCCGTTTGAATTATCTTTGAGCTAGTTCGCTCGGCCGCTATAATAGCGCCGGTCACTAAGCGGGTTTCCAACGCGGAGTCTTATGTCCGAGGTTACATTACAGGGTGTCTCGAAAGTATTCGATCGAACGGTCGCCGTAAACAACATCAGTTTGCAGATAAACCATGGCGAGTTTATGGTTATTGTCGGTCCTTCCGGCTGCGGCAAGACGACCACGCTGCGAATGATCGCTGGGCTTGAAGATATCAGTTCGGGCACCATCCGGATCGGTGATCGCATCGTGAACGACATTCCCCCCAAGGATCGCGACATTGCCATGGTGTTTCAGAATTATGCGCTGTATCCGCACATGACGGTGTTCGACAATATGGCGTTCGGCCTCAAACTCCGCAAATATCCCAAGCAAAAGATCAAATCGCTGGTCGAGGAGACGGCTCGCATGCTGGGCATTGAGGCATATCTGTCGCGAAAGCCCAAGGCACTTTCGGGAGGCCAGCGGCAAAGGGTCGCGCTGGGGAGGGCCATCGTGCGAAGCCCGAAAGTATTTTTGTTCGATGAACCGCTCAGCAATCTTGACGCCAAGCTGCGTGTGACGACGCGTTCGGAGTTAAAGGCTCTTCAGCATAAGCTGCAAACCACCAGCATCTACGTCACACATGACCAGGCCGAAGCAATGACGCTGGGAGACCGCATCTGCGTGATGCACAACGGCAACATCCGGCAGATCGCGCCGCCGATGGAAGTCTATGACCGCCCCGCCGATCGTTTTGTGGCGGGTTTCCTGGGGACGCCGCCGATGAACTTCTTCGACGGCATCGTGGTTTTTGAAAAAGACCGCCCTTTTTTCAAAGTTGACGACACCTCGCTTGCTTTGCGGCCTGCTCTTAAAAATGAATTGGCGGCATATAAGGACCAACCGATGGTACTTGGCATTCGGCCCGAATCGCTGACACCCAAACCCGATGGGTATTCAGAACATAGTTCGTTGGACGCAGTCGTCAAGGTAATTGAACCGCTGGGCGACCGGATGGACGTCTATTTTGAGACCGCGTCGCAGCGCCGGGTGATTGCCAATATCGACCCGCACATCCAGGTCGAAATTGGACAAAGGCTGCCGCTCCATCTCAACCTGGAAAAGGCACACGTCTTCGAACGGGGCGAGACCGGCCGGAACGTCTGCCTGTCTTAGTCACGCCTCGACATCATGCCTGTTCTATTGCTGCGGCGCTATCCAACAGGCGGCATCCTGATAGGCCGTCAACGTTCCAATGGACGAGGTCAACGTCCCGCTGGTAACAGACTTGGTCTGCTGGTTATACCATTGGCCGGTTGAAGTGTTGTAGTACTTCACGATGTACGTACCGTTGGGCAGCCCGCTGATGGTAAGCGTGGGACCGACTGAATAGCCCATCTTGTTGCGGAGCCACGCGAAGCGGTCATGACCCGCAGTGACCGCCAGCGTTTCGACGCTCGATCCGGCATTGGCGGAGCCGACGGTCAATTCGGCATTGTCGCGCATCATTTCGGCCAGGAACGTCGCTGCGGCGGAGAATTGATAATTGTCGCCGTTTTGCTCAAAATAATCCCACCACCATGTTTGCGGCAAGATTGGCGTCGCCGAAAACATGCCGTACCAGAGGCCGCGGTGCAACCCGTCCACCATTGCCGAATGCGGTTCATCACGCGGCTCACCGCTGGTGTAGCCGAATTCGCCAAGCACGTGCGGCTTACCATAGCGGGCCTCATATGTACTTTGAATGATGGTGGGAAACTGCGAAGGGTCAAACTTCTCCGGCCACTGGTTGCGATACGGGTGCGTCTGCGAAAAATCGATCGCGGGCATATCCCAGAAGCCCGTCGTTTCATAACCCGTGCAGCTTGTAGTCACGCTATGGCCGAAAGGATCGATGCTCTTGATATAGGGCGTCATTTCGTTGTGCCAGCTTACAATATTTGACTGCGGAACGCCGTAATGGACAATCGCCGCATCGATCTCATTCCAGAACTCAAACGCCGCGACATTTGGGCTATAGCCCCAGCGAGCCACGATGTAGCGCAGCTTCTTCTTGTATTGCGCCTTGGCGGCGGCGGACGTGAAGAAATCGGTCGGGCTTGCACACATTCCGCCGTTTGCGGCATTATAAGGATTCAGCGCCCAGCCCATCGTCGGATCGGTCGAAGCCGCGTCAAGCACGCTGGACATATCAAATGAAATTGTCAGGTGTATCCCGCTTTGCTGCGCAAGGTTCACCGCGTTGTCAAGTCTCTGCGAAATCGATTGGTTATAACGGCCAAGACCATCTGTGGTGCCTTCGAGCGGAACATTGTAAGGATTGCTCATCATGACACGGACATAATTGCAGCCCAGCGTGTTGAGCAGTGGAAACAGGCGGTCGTACGTATAGCCGCCCTGCTCCCAGCCGATATTCTCTCCGATGCCGCGAAACCGTCTGCCCGAATCGAACATGAACGTGAAGTGGGATGAAGGATTTATCCGCAGGAAGCCGTCTTTGGCTGAGTCAATAACATCCAAGGTAAACACATCCGAAGTCATCGTTAAGACAGAGGCCTGGTAAACATCGATCCAATAGGAATGCGCGCCCGCCAGTCGCGGCGTGTAGCGGCACTGCCACCGCGAATTGCCGGGCCCGCCGCTGACGTAAAAACATGGAACGATCGCGAAGGCGCCGCCCGGCTGCAGGATGATCGCATCCATGCGGATATCATCGGGATTATAAGGATTCGAGCAGCTTGCCGATGTGCCGATGTCAATAAAGACAGGGTCGTATTTGCTGACATTATCCGTTTGGGCCGCTACAATAATCGGACCTGTCGAAAACCTCCAGACCGGCCCCTTGTAGATGCCTGAGTCCAGAACTTCATCCAGCCGCCAGTAATAGGTCATGTTGGGATTCATTGTTGGCGGCATAAATGAAGCTGCAGTTTGATTGCCGCGAAATTCGGGCGGCGCTTGCGTATAAAACCTGCAGGCAAAATCGGCAAAGTCCGCCAAGTCGACGCTGCCGCTCTGGTCAAAATCGAAATCCGCACTCGAGGAAAGCCACTGCTGCGCGAATGCAGCGGTATCATCGATGTCAACCACGCCATTTACATCGAAGTCAAACGGAATGCGGGCGGCGGCATTTACGGCGTCATAGCTGGTGCCGAAATAGACATCATGACTGAGCGCGCTTACGCCGACGGACCATGACAAGCTCGCATTCAATCCTACGCCCGCTGAAAGGTCCGGCGGAGTGGGATTCCAGGCGTACTCCGCATTAGGCAGCGAGGCGGTAATCTCGGTATGGCCCGAGGTGTTGACCGTAAACGCGTACGTCGCGCGCGGGTCGCCGTTGTAGAAGGTGAGCTGACCGGCGGCCATATAGCCGTACATTTCATTGGCGACGCCTACGGCATCGGTATTGGTGATGACGAGTTTGCCTTGGGTGATATTCATGTGCGCAGAGCCGCTGCCCATGACGACCTTGGAGGTAATGAGAACGTCGCCGTTGAGGTTGACGGTCCCGCTTGCGCCGCTGTAACCGACATAAATCCATCCGCTAACGTGGTTAAAGATGCCGCCGGTCATCGTCAAGTTCCCAATGCCGGAACCTCCGTCGCCGATAACTATGTCACCGCCGATCGAAACGGTCCCGCCGCTGACGGCTGCGTTGCCGTTGCCGCCCGATTGGCCGAGACGAAAGCCGCCAGTCAGGTTCAGGCTGCCGCCGGTCATGACGAGGTCGGCTCGGCCGCTGTAACCTATCCACATCGATCGTCCCCTTGCGGTCACGGTTGAATCGATGAGGGCTTCGTTGCCCAGGCCCTGGCCGCGCATAATGGGGTCATCAGTGTTTAGCGGCACACGCGGCGACCAGTTGGCCGAATTGCTCCAGAGATGACTGCCTCCGGCGTAGTTCCACTCATTCCAACTATACGCCTCAGCTGTAAGCAGGACCAGGCAAAGCAATGCCAATACGCTGTATAATTTCATATGCCCTCATCAGTGTGCCGCTATTCGTAAGCTGTAATTATATGAAATCAGCCGCATTTCCAAAATGGACTATATTGTTATTCTGTCAGTTCTTGCTGTTGTCCCGCCGGAATATCTCGCCGATGGCCAGCGCCGCCGGCTTCGGATTGCCTTCAAAATCGATAATCGACGTATTGGCCGGGCACGGATACGAGTCGTGTCCCATCCAGATGATAATTCCGCCGCATCGCGGGAAACGGTCTTTGCAGGCCTTGACAGCAATTGAAAGGGCCTTAGCCTGCCTTGCTTGCCCCCAGGCGACATACTCGTCCAGATCCCGCGGCAACCGCCCTTTTTCCATGATAAATTCGGACCATTCCGTCCACCACGCCGCGCGCCTCCACAGCGGGTTTTCGACGCTGCACGGGAATTCCGCGCTGTCACCCTTATACTTGCGAATCAGTTCCACCGAACACGGGCCCGGGGCGCCAGTTTCGGAACGGAAAAGCGCATCGTCCTTTTGCCAGTATGGGCGCCAGTCCTTTTCGAGGTCCGGCCCGGCCTTCCACGGACCGTGAACGTCCCAATGAACCTGCTTGCCGAAGTCTTTGGCATCGGCACAATAAGACGGCCCGGACGGTGACGATGTCAGGAATCGGCGGCCCGGGTCCATTTCCCTTACAATCTGAGCGAATCGAGTGATTAGCTTATCGTTGATGGTGATTGGCAGAGAATTCGAACCCTGTTCCTGCAACTCATTGCCGCCGGACCAGAGAATGAGGCTTGCATGATGCCTGCGGCGCTCGATGAATGACCGTGCGATAGATGTGAGCTCCTCGATGCTCTTGTCGTCAGTGGGCGGATTGCTGTCGCCAAATCCCGAGGATGAAACCGGAAATTCCTGCCACACGAGGATACCCAGTTCATCGCACAAATCATAGAAGCATTCCTTTTCAAGGAACGCTCCGCCCCAGACACGCACGATGTTAAAGCCCAAGTCGCGGTAGAGTTCGAGCCGCTTGCGATATTCGCTCTCGGAGACATCCGCGAAATTAGGGCGAATCGGCGTCCAGTTGGCACCCTGCAAAAAAAACGGTTCACCGTTGCAGACAGAGAGCCACGGATCAGCGTCATTGCGCGAATCTTCACACTTGTGCCATTCGATATGACGAAAACCAATGCGGCGTTCGAGCACATCGTGGACATGGCCTGCAGGATCTTTCAGACTGATACGCACCGTATAAAGCGGCTGCTCGCCAAGGCCATTTGGATACCAGAGCTTTATGGGTAAAGCATCCCAGCAAAGACCCGTGGTATTGAATTCATTTAAAGATAAAGAAGCGGATTGAATTGCCTGCCCCGCTTCGGATAATTCTGCCTCAACAGTGTAATCAGATGGGCCGCATGCTTTGCCTGTAACGGCAAGCTGGCCCGACAGCGATATGGGGTCTGCGCCTGCAGTAAAGTTGACATCCTGCAATTCCGCAGCATCGCCCGCTTCAAGGTAGATGCCGTCCCAGATACCGATTTGAACAAGCCTGCTGGTCCAGTCCCAGAAATAGTTAAAGCGCGGTTTCCAGTCGGTCATTTTCGAGGTCCATCCAAACTGGCCGAGCCATCGCGGCGGGCATTCAAAGACAACCTGCAGGACATTGCCGGACGGCTGCAGATCGCCTGTCAGGTCAATCGTATACGTCAAATGGCTGTTCTTGAATCGCAAGATCTCGCGGAAGTTGAGCCGGATAGAGCCGCAGTAATCAAGGCCGAGGCAGCGCAAGCGAAACTGTTTGCCGAAAGTAAGCCATTCGTCCGGAATACGAGCCTCATAGATCCAATGGCGGTTTTCGACCCATTCGCACAGGCGGGCGTTGAGGCCATAGTTCCAGTCGGGCAAGAAGGCCGCATCCAACAGCGCCTTCTGCACCGAACCGGGTACGGCGGCCGGTATAGGCCTGATTTCAGCCGTGGCCGCGGCCCCGGGCGACGCGGTAACATCGTCCTTCTCGATGTGAACGCTCTTGACGAGGTTCCATTCAAAAGGATTAAAACCCGCCAGCACCCACTGCAATTCAGATAGATCGAATATATGTTTAATACGTCGTCCTCACTGATTTAGCTGTCTCATCATTCTCTTGCCGCAGCGATCATCGCCAAATAGTTCTCATCGGGGATATAGTCCGGCACGCTGTTGCCGGTACCGAGGGCGTAAGCCCCGTGTTCGATGGAACGCGCGAGCATCTTCCGTGCCCGATGAAAAACCATCTCCGGCGTGCCATTGGCCATAAAATCAATATCCAGGCCGCCTAAAATCGCTATACGATCGTGATAGGTGTCGTACGCCTGCTCGACCGGCAGAATGCCGTCCTCGAAAGAGTGCTTTCCATCATAGCCGATTTCATTGATAATATCATCCATCATGCAGGAGAGATTTCCGCACGAATGCAGTATGGCCGGTCTGCCTTTGGCATGGGCCATCGCGACAATCTTCTTGTGCCAGGGCACTACGTATTTTCGCATATCGGCGGCTGAAAGCATCGTCTGGGTCTTAAATCCCCAGTCATCATTGCCAATAATCGCGCCGACCGTATCATACTCTAAGCAGATTTCATAATACTTCAGCAGCCGCGAGCCGATCGCATCAAAAACAGCTTGCGCTAGCGTCCGATTATCCGCCAGCATGTAGCACACATTTTCAAAACCGATCAGTTGGATGGCCGTTTCAAGCAGCCCATACGGCCCGAACACGATGATCTTCATATTGCCGAACAAATACGAACGCAGCTCATCGAGCTTGTCGTAATCAAATTGCTGCGGGTCGGGCCAGGGGTAAGCTTCAAACGAGGGCCAGTCGCTGATCATCGCACCGGCATTGAGCGAAATAGTCTGGCGATGATCGATCTGGCCGATTGGAAAATAAAAATCAGAGCCGTGCAGCGTAACATAATCATAGCCGGCATTGCGATAGGCCATCAGAGTTAACGCGTTCGTGCCGTACTGTTTTGTCTGCGGCCAATCTTTCGCCTCGGGCGCAAGCATGCACTGAATGCGCGCATTCATCGCAAACTCAAACAGCGTGGACCTTGAAGGTTTTTGTCTGCGCAATACCTTTAGAAGGTTTTCAAAATCGGGTTCGCGCTTAACCGGCCCCTGCCACCATTTGGAAATATCCGTTATCATGACTGATACCTGCCGTAAGTTCGTGCCGTCTCAACCATCGCAAAGAGATTCTCATCGGGTGTATCGCGGCCGCATTGGTCGGCCGTTGACAGAATAAAACGGCCGTTTGCCGCCGCATCATCGATCGCTTTCTTGCTTGCCGCGACCACATCGTCAACCGAGCCGTTGAGCATCACATTTACCGTATGCAGATTGCCTTTCAGCACGATCCTATCGCCGTAGAGTTTTTTCAAAACCGCCAGATCGCAGTCGCCCATTGGCGGTGACTCAAGCGGATCGATCACACTAAGAGTTGTTTCCTGCGCAAAGATCTTTACTAGTTCGGCCTCCGGACCGCAAGAATGAACATGCGTGGGAATCCCCGCATCGGTCGCCAGTTCAATAACGCGCTTGACGGCGGGAAAGGCCAACTGCCGGAAGATATCCACGGTTTGATAGACTAGCGTTCCCGAACCGCCGACACAGAGGAAATCCGGTCTGACCTCGAGCTGCATGATCCTATTGAACCGCTGCTCGGCCGCTTCGACACGCTCGCGGGCCCACCGGTCGTGTTGATCCGGGTTATCATAATACCTGTAGATGTCTTCGGGACTGCACAACGGATTTGTAAACGTAACAAACACGCCGACGAGACCCTGCTCGCCCATGAGCTGCTTGACGCGCTTGAGGCCTTCGGGTCCGACATCGACCGGCCGGACACCTTCGAGAGGTTCCCACCTGTCAGGGACTTGCGGCAAACCGATTCGCTGCGGCTCGACACACACGGTTGGAGGATTGTCGCGGCAAAATACGGTGACATACGAGCGCCATTCTATTTGACGTTGACGCTGCCGATATTGCTGCGTGACGATGCGTTCGTTCGTACGCTGAACGATGGCCGTTTGCCATTCACGCTCCTGCTGCATTTCCTCGGCAAACGTGAGCGGAAAATAACCATCCATAACGGCATCGATATCAAAGTATTTGGCGGCTTCGATATAGGCTTCCCAAATCGGCGGGTCGTTATAAAGATAGAGGTCCCAGAACGGCTTGCCCGTAAGCCTGGCCGGAATCATGTTTGAAAAATCGGGCGCAACAGGCACGCGATCGGGAATCTTGCCCGACATAACGGTCAGCAGACGCTCACGATGGGTTACTTGCTTCTTCATGCCGGCATTGAATCCCACGTCCTGAAGACAAGCTCAACGTTGCGCGGATTGGCCCGCGCGCCGAATTCGCTTTGGCCGATCACGCCGCCATTTTGATACAATGCATTATAGACGCGTTTTACGGCGGCGACAATCTCGTCAGGGCGACCCTCCGGAAGCAGGTGCTGGCGGTCCATCTCACCCCAGAACGTGATCTTTCCTTTGAAGCGGAGGCCCAGTTCCTCGATATCCATGCAGAAAAGCTGAGCATTCAAGGCATCGAGCCCAAGTTCCGCAAGGTCGCCGATGATTTCCATCGTGAAGCCGTCCGAATGCATCATCGCCTTCTTGCCGTGACGGTGCGCGATGTCGATGTAATCCTTATATAGCGGCTTGAAAACCCGGCGCCACATCGTCGGCGATATCAAAAGCGACTGCTGCGAACCCCAGTCATCCATAAACCACAGTGCATCGACCTCCGTGCGGGCCCACAGTTCGAGTTTCTCGACATAGAAGGCGTGCACGCGACCGAGCAGATCAAAGAACTCCGGCGTGCCGCTGGCAAGATCAAGCAGCGTATTTTCGCAGCCGCGGATAAACTGCATGCGTTCAAACGGACGCGGACAGCAGCCGCCGATCACAAATTTATCCGTCTGCCTGCAAAATGCATTGACCTGGTCGATGTCGATGGTTAATAGCTGCCGCGGAATCCGCACGCGGCTGATATCGTCCCACGTTTGCACGATCGGGTCTTTGACCTGGCCCACAATGCCGGCTTCTTCATTCTCCCATACGCAGCCCCATTCGTCTTCGTACGTGCCGACGGCGAACATATCGCCTTTGGTGATCGGAAGCTCGCTGCACGTAAACGGCGGCCCGCAGATATCGTCAGGATAGAGCCTCTGGATTCGCTTAACGTCGTCGGGATGATGGATCGTCGCCCAGGGCAGCAGCCCCATCTGGCGCGGGATCCGCGCAGGGCCCTCAAACTCAAGAGCTTTGTGTACAAGGGTTCGTGATGACATGGAATTTTTGGACACGTTTTTTTCCTAGGATTTAAGCCCGGTTGTTACGATGCCGGACATGATATACCGTTGCAGAAAGATAAATAAAATGGCCACCGGCAGCATGGCCAGCACTGCGCCTGTCATGAGTAAATGCCGGTTATCAACGTACGGCGAACGGAAGTACTCAAGGCCCAGCGGAACGGTTCGATATGCCGGATTGTCGAGATAGATCAGCGGGCCCAGCACGTCCTGCCATGTATAAACAAAGGTAAACAGGGCAACGACCACAAGCACGGGGATGCAGTTGGGCAGGATGATATGGAAGTAGCGCCGCAAGGGGCCGCAACCATCGATTTCGGCTGATTCCTCCAGCTCGCGCGGGATCGTCAGCATATACTGCCGCATGAGAAAGACGTTGAACGCCCCGGCGGTAAAATGCGGGACGATCAGCGGCAGGAACGAATCGATCCAGCCAAGCTGCTTATAGAAGGCAAATAACGGAAAGAGCGTCACCTGGCCGGGAATCATCATTGTGGCCAATAGCAGGATAAACAGAAACTCGCGGCCTTTGAATCTCAGCCGCGCAAAGCCAAACGCGACCAGGCTGCTGGAAAAGACCTGACCAATGACCGCCAGCGTGCTGATAAAAAAGCTGTTGCGCATAAACACGCCAAAACCCGTGGAGACCTGTCCAAAGGTGGCCTCGGGACCTTTGAACGTTTGCGGATAATTGGCCCACTGCGGGTCGAAATCGCGGATTTCTTCGTGCCCAACATTAAGATGCACCTTGATATTCCCGGCATCGATACTGCCCTGCGGTAACGTGAAGACGATTTCATCAAAGCCGGCCTCTTTTTGCCGGACGAGCTTGCCTATCAGCACGACCTGTTCATTGGAGGCGCCGAGTTTGTGCACGGGCATACCCGTGAATATAACGGTTTGAGTATCCGTTGCCGCCTTTTCAATGTCAATGTCGGCAAGCCAAGCTGTGCGGGCGCTGGGCCCGGTCTGTTCCATCATCGCATAATAACCGCCTGTACCGGCGGCAGGATCAAGAAGGTTCTTGCTTTGGCAGAGCAGGTACCATGTCTTGCCCTGCGCGGTGACAATCCTGTCCTTGGCATCGAGCGTGACGTCAACCGTATGCACCTTGCTCGGATAAAAGGCCGGCGGAATCATTGTAATACACTGGCGCGACTTCAGCGACGATGAAAGCAGCCAGTAAAACGGAAACAGCAGCAGTGCCGACACGATGACCAGCATGATATAAACCGGGAGCTTGGCCGCGTTGACTTTCACGCCGGTTCCTCCGTGTGTACAAAACGCCTGGCAAGCTTAAGCTGCAAGAGTGTAATGCTGAAAATAATCGCAAACAGGATAACCGCGTAACAGCAGGCATTGCCCATGCGGAGACTGCCGAAGGCTTCGTTATAGATATTGACCGCGTAAAAACGCAGCGAATCGCCGGGCATTCCCAGGTGCGCCGCGTCGGGTGAAAAAAACAATGCAGGCGTAAAGACCTGGAATGCGCCGATGGTTGTCACGACAACGGTGAACATGATGACCGGCGAAAGCATCGGAATCGTGATGTAGATAAATCGCCGAATGGGGCCGGCGCCGTCGATTTCGGCGGCCTCATAAAGCGCGCGGGGAATCTGCTTCATACCGGCGTAATAAATAATCATCGACGAACCGATCCAGAAAAAATTCATCAGGATGACGGCATAAAATACGTGCTGCATGTCGCCCCAGTTGATCGGGGCAATGCCGAGATAACCGAGCAGATGGTTTATGATGCCGTAATCCTTGTTGAACATGTTGACCCAAAGCACCGCGGCGGCAGCGTCGGCGAAAAGCGACGGAAAATAGATGATGCTCTTAAAAAAAGCTGAACCGCGGATATTGCAGGTGAGCAGTCCCGCTGTGAATAAGCCGCCCAGCAGCGAGATGGGAATGACAAATGCCGCGTATTTGAAGGTTTTGCCCAGCCCAATCAGGAAATAATCATCGTGCGCCAGGTGCAGGTAGTTGCGCAGGCCGACGTACTGCGCCGGCCGGATCATATTCCAGTCGGTCATCGAAATGGCAACTGCCGCAATCACAGGCAGCAGGGAAAAACAGACAAACCCGACGATCCATGGCGAAACGCAGAGATACCCCGCTGCCGTCTGGCTGCGGTAAGCCGCCGTCGCGATCGTGCCTGTGCTTTTTTTGAGGCTCCGGACGTACAATATGAGGAGAACAGCCAGCAGCGCCGCGACACATACGGGCCAGATAATTCTTGTCCACAGGCCCGCCCGCGGCATCTGCGCCCGTGCAAAGGCTTGATTGAAACCTCGCTCGAGCGATAGCAGTTCCGTGTCGGCCGTGTGTTCAATGAATTCTTCCATTCCCGAAACAAAGGCATTGTATTCAGCACGCGGAATAGTCGCGTTCTGTCGGGGCAGAGCCTTGTACCGCCGGTCGTACTCGTCGGCATAAAGCTGTTCGAGCCACTCGCCCCATTTGCTCACCTCGGCAATCAAAAAGGCGTTGGCACTGGTCACCTCAGGAACCGCCACGGGCATCTGGCACAAGAAGGCCTCGCAACCCTCGATCCCGAGTTCATTGTGAATAAACGCATCGCTGGCGCTCGTGAGTGCGGGAATGTTCTTGAGTTTGCGGCCCAGGATAGACTGCGCCTCGTTTGAGGCCAGGTACTTCACAAATGTCCATGCTTCATGCGGATGCTGCGAATGGGTGTAAATTCCGACCGCGTTGACATTGACCAGTTGCGTTGGGCAGATGTTTTCCGGCATGGGGGCAAGCCGGAAATCGACGCCGGCCTCTTTCATTTGCACAAGCGCCCAGGGTCCGGTTGTTGCCATTGCAAAACGCGGTGAAATCAACAGCGATTCCATATTCTCGACGCCGCCGGCGGAAAGCTTCAGCAGACCCAGCATCGTGCGATCGGCGTACTGCATCTTAAAAACCTCGGCGACCCCTCTTGCAAGCAGTTCATTACCGGCCGCAGTTGAGCGCGTCGGATCCACCGCGCGGTCGAGCATATCACCGCCGTACATGCGGTACATGGTCTGGTTCCAGAGCATGCCGCCGGCCATACCGTACTGCAGAATCGTGCCGTCCGGCCGCGTCAGCGTCAATCTGCGAGCCAGGTCCTTGAACTGCTGCCAGCGAATCGGCTTGTCCGCACGGGGCCAGTCCTCCTGTTGGATGCCGCATTCGCGAAAACGATCGGCCGAATAGACCAGCGTTCGTGCCGAGACCTCCAGCGGCATGCCATACTGCTTGCCCGACCAGCGGCAGATATCCATCGCGGCCGGATAGTAATCATTCGGATCGATCTCGGCCATGAATTCGTCGATGCAGCGGATCGCACCGTTCTGAACCCACACTCCGATGTTGCCCGAGTAAAGCGTAATGACATCCGGCGCCAGGCCCGAGGCCGCCTGCACCTGCACTTTGGTCCAGTACTGCGCCCACGGATAGATCGAAACATCGAGGATAAACTGCGGATTCTTTTGAACGAACGCCCTGCAGATTTGGCCGGCGATGGCGACCTCCGCGGAACCGCCGAACAGCGCGTATTTAATAACAGTCTTGTCGGCTGAATAGGAACTGTTCTCAAATGTCTCAGCAAAAAGAGAAACGCCGGCAAACATCGTCAGCACAATGCCGCATGCCAGAGAGCGTCGAATATTCTGTTGTAACCACCGCAAGTGAAACATTTTCACCCGTACTTTCAGCTAAGCTGTTTTCGGTTATTGTGACCGAATTCACGGGGTATTTCCATATATTAGATTGCGTATTCCATGTAAATTCTTGCCAACGGCAACACTGTCCACAAGTATAAAAATGCTCACCGCTGGAATTTCTTCTGGAATTGCTTGGGGCTGACGCCGGCAACCTGTTTGAACTGGCGCGAAAAATAGTACGGATCCTCAAATCCCATCTTGCGAGCGACTTCGTAAACATTCATCGACCCCTCGGCAAGAAGTTTCTTGGCCTGTTCCATTCGCAGCTTGAGCGCGTACCGCAGCGGCGACAATCCGGTCACTTTTTTGAATACGTGGTCCAGGTAAAACCGAGACACATAGACCGCATCGGCAAGTTCGATCAGCGAAATGCCCTTGTTCAGATTGTTCTTGATGTACTCATCGACCTTGCGAACCAGTTCAGCGTGGCCGACGGAGGTCCTGCGATAGTCCGGGGTCAATTGGCTGCTGTGAAGCCGGCGCCGAACCATCCACGTCATTTGCGAGATGGTGGCTTCGACGATCTCCTCGCACCATGGCTGCTGCTCATGTACTTCCGTAAACATTTTCTTAAACAGCGGCCAAAGCACACTCTGCATGCCTTTGATCTTCTGCTGCGTCGGCACAAACGGCGGCGGCAGAAAATACACGTGGTTGCCCTGCGGGTCGAGAAGCTGAAATGTCACGGTAAAAAAATCGAGTTCTCCCGAAATCCCTTCATCGAGATGTGTCTGACCGGGCTGAACGAAATAGAAATCCCCTGCCTCGACCGTAAACTCCTGCTTATCAATCTGGACGCGAAGCTGGCCTTTCTTAATGACGAGCCATTCATGGTTGGGATGAATGTGTTCGGGCCAGCCCCAGGGCTTTGCGGTCTTGACATGGGAGATCGAGACAAACTCCGGAACCGGGTACAAATGCGGGTGTGAACCGAAATAGTCATAGGCAATCGTATCGACTTTCTCCATATCCAGGTTCTGGATATATCTTCCATCTTTGTTCACCATTGCGTTGCAACTCCAATTTGCATCAGGATCCTGCCGAACGTGTTCAACAAACAAGAATTACCGCATGCGCTATAAAAAAATACCCCGGCTATTTGCGTCCGGGGTATTGTACCAAAATTGTCACGTTCCCGCCAAGTCTTATTTGCGGCGAATGAACAGACCTCCGATGCCCAGCAAGAGCATTGTAATCGGTTCGGGAATCGCCGTAACATGTGTGTAATTATTCTCATCGACCGCAAAATTCAGCATGCCAACAGCGCTTTGACCGCCGTTGACGGTAATATAGCCCTGGCCGGCATACCAGTTGATCTGGAACGCGATGTCTTCCGGCCTGGCGTCTTTGTAGATCAGCGTGCCGCCGTTAATATCGAAGTATTCTCCCGCACTGCCGTCCAGTAACAGGTTATTGATGCTCAATATGCCGCCGTTAAGATGGACCCCGCCCGGCGTAGCAAAACCGACAAAGAGCGCCCCGGCCGTTTGATCCACAAGACCGCCATTGATGGTCAGGTCAAAGCTTGAGCTGCCTTCGCCAAGGGTTGTATCCCCGTTGGATCTCAGGGTCCCGCCGTTGACGGTGATGCCGCCGTTCCAGCCGCGAATCGCGCCGAACGTCACCACGCTGCTGCCCTGGACGGTCACATAACCGGTACCGCCAAAGCCGATATAGGTCCAGCCGCCGGTCTGATTGACCGAGCCGCCGGTAACGTTCAGCGTGCCGGTGCCGCCCTGGCCGATAGTTGAATCGCTTGCCAGGTTGATGGTTCCGCCGTCGCTGACATTTACGGTCTTGTCGCCGCCGTCAACAGCGATCCGCAGTTGGCCCAGTGACAGCGTACCGCCGTTAACGTTGAGGTCCGCCTGACCGCCGCCGTACATCCACATCATGTTGCCGACCGCGTTGACGCCCGGTCCTACTTCCGCGTAACCGCCCGCGCCCGCATCGCGCATGATCGGGTCGTCGCCGGCCGTCGGAACAGTCCCGCCCCAGTTGGCGGCGTTATCCCAACTATGGCTGCCGCCGGCATAGTTCCATTCGGCCCATCCGAATGCACTGCCTGCGCACCCAATGACCAAAAGACATGACAAAAGGCAGGTAATCTTCTTCATTTCACTTTCCTCACTTTCCTCAACAAATTCATCACCCGTTACAAGCTTTTGAAAAATGGGCTACACACCCAGTAATCTCGATCACGCCCGCATCAACATCGGGCAGTCTGTTAGGGACAACTTCCGTCGGTCCTGTTGCACACCAGCCACTCGGTGGCAAACATGGCCAGGTCCACGACGTTAACTTCGCAGTCATCGTTGAAATCATACAGCGGAATGGGGTCGCAAGGCGGCGGCGGCACGGCCGTCACAATCGTGTAGTTCGTGCCGGGTTCCGCCGTACAAACAAGCGTTCCCCTTCCGCCGTATGCGGTTACCCAATTGCGAGAGGGGGCGGCGTAGTAACTCATGATCTGATATGAAATATCGTCGGGCCGCGGATCCCTGATGATCAGCGTTCCCGCTTCAATATCCACAAGTGGTGTGCCGCCGTTATCCAACTGAAGGAAGAATATACTGAGCGTACCGCCCTTGAGGCTGACCGTGCCCGTGCTGCCGGCCCCATATCCGACATAAAACCAGCCGCCGGTCTGAGTCATCGTGCCGCCGGTGATTTCCAGCGTTCCCGTTGCGGTAACCTGGCCGATCACAGAATCGCTCGCCATTGTCACGTTGCCGCCGCTCATTGTCATGAGGCCTACACCGCCGCCTTCAGAGCCAACGCGTATCTGTCCTGTATTCAGCACGCCGCCCTGCACATCAAGGTGCCCTTCGGTCCACCAGCCTACCTGCGTGATACCGGCCAGGGCATCTGTTCCTTCGTTAATGATGCACTGGTTCGGCTCAGTTTTGTTAATAAGGGCCGCTTCCATCTCATCGGGCATGTAGGGAGACCAGTTGTTCGGATCGCTCCACAGATGTGAACCACCGCCATCCGTCCAATCGACGGCCAAAGTGATACCGCAAAAAGAATTGATGAGAATCACTGATAGTGCCAACAATGACTGCTTCTTCATAACCCTTCCCTTTGCCAAAATGGTTTTTTTACCCCGCAAATGCAATAATGCACTTGTGCAATTTATCAAAATTCGAGTCTCGGTACAATGGACTGAATTGTAGATTTCATGTACAAAATTGCTAATCGGGCCGGGGCGCCAGCCACTGAATGGCGGCCGTCCGATATTCTTCTAAAGTCGGATTTCTCAAGTACTTAGAGCGAAAGTCGTAAACGAATCGCCTGCCGTTCTGAAGGAAGTCGTAGTGCGTTATGTAAGCAGGCAGTTTCTTATTGTTATCATTGATGAGCCAGAATCCCCTTAAGCCGCCGGTTCCTGCCACGCCAGTATTACAATATAGCTGCCAATAAAGAACGAACGGACACCCCCATTCAAGTGCGCTGCCCGCCCAAAGTCTCATAATACGGTCCTGCTCGAACGGCGTTTTGGCATAAGCCTGCGGAAAGCCGTACTCCCCGATGAAGACGCGTTTGCCCGGAATATCCTTGGGCGGCAGTTTGGACTCGATGTAGTCCAGCGACTTCTTGAGCGTCATGACAAACTCATCGCTCCAGGTTTCCTGGTAAAACGAATCGTAGCTCGAATACGAAACGTAATCGATTCTGGTTTTCGGCAGGACGTTATTGGTCAGTGTCTTGCCGCCCGTAATGGATTTAAGTGCGGCGACCATTTCCGTGTAATGATAGACTTCAACATCCGCGTGCGGCACCCGCGTTTTTGCGTCATCAATCGCCTGCTGACGGACGTTGAGCCAGTCGATCATGCCGCGAATCGCCGTATCACTGGGATCTTTTCCCAGATCGGTCCCCTTCAGCAGCATCCAATCGCCTTCCCAGTGCCCAAGATAAAACGTCTTGCGAGAACCATTGAACTGCGCCAAAAGATAGGATGTAAAATCGAAGAACTCTTTGTACTGGGCCTGCTTTTCCTCTTCCGAAAGGCCATCCACCCAGCAGGTGTCCTTCCCGCAGAAGGCATAGGCCCAGAACTGGTAATAGTCAAAAGGCATCTCAAGCACGGCCTTATAGGACGGTTCGTTGGCGGCCATGTCACGCAATGATTTGATGCCGGAATCCTTGGGCAGACGATAGATATCGAAGGCCCGTGCCGTGATCTCACATTTTAACACATTGGATCCCATTTCGCTGATGCGGCGAGCCGACTCCAACAACAGCGACTCATTTGTGAACTGGTACTTGGCGTGAAAGGCCTGCGTGCCGAGAACATAATTGAAGGGCCCGTACTGTGCGTCGGCAGCTTTGAACCGTTCGTTTTCAACTCGCGCCTGCTCCGGCAGCTCCTTTTGCTCCAGCCGTTTCAACACGCTGACCAGCGCCGCCGAGAACTGAGCATTTTCATAAAACCTCGTGTTTTTTGGACCAAAAGAAACCCAGCAGGAATCCTTGAACGGCCCGTCATACTGGATCAGCAAGCCGGCGGCACAGCCAAGTATTTTGCCGTCCGCGTTTACCGCATTGAGCAGCCCAACGAATTTGCTGCGGCCGGCGACGCTGAAGCCCTGCACGTGATCGATGGGGCCGCCGTCTTGCCATGGTCCTTTCAGTTCGTCAAAGCCGCACTCAGCCGCACTCACAAGACGGCTGACATTATCCAGGCGTATCGGAGTATAGTCCCCGAAAAGGTCGATGTTCGTTTCGGGTGTTTGCGGCAAATTCACCGGTATGGGACCTTCAAACGCGCTGATTTCGTCAAAGCAGATCGTATGATCGCCCGGCGCGGGGTGCGCATACGCCGACAGCCCGATTATCAGCTCTGTAATGCTCGCCAGATCGAGCGAATCGCCATTGTACCCCCGACTGCTCACAGGAGATTCATGGAAACGCAAGTCATTCTTGTGCAGTACCTGGTACTTCCAATCTGGGGTCAGCGGGATAAGCCCAACCCATTGTGTGCCATCCTCTTGGCAAACCGTCAACGATGCCATTGTGGTTCCGGCATCACCCTTGACCCAGAGGCCAATGAAATTGCAGGTGTTGTCAATGCGGCGGCTCAGCGTTGCTTCGTACAGATCCCAGCTTCCATTGGCTAGTCCTCGGATATCCATCTGCACGGCCTTACCGAATCGTCCCTCGACGCGGCTCAAGCGCGTACCCGTGTCCTTTCGTCCGGGTCTGTGCCGCCAATTCCTCAGCCCTTTTTCAAAATCAAAAAGGATTATTTGATCGGCGGCACCGGCCTTGCCGGATTCGTGCACTGCATCCCGCTGCGGCATCCACGTGCCATTGTACAACGTCATTCCGGCTTTAACCCATTGCCCATCATAGAGCGCATGGCAGTCTGAAAACGGATGACCGCCCAGCAGGACAAGGTGCCCGCCGTTTTGAGCAAAACGCATTACGGTTTGGCTGGCGCTAATAGGAAACTGCGGACTGTTGGTAAGCACAAGGAACGAGAATGTCTCTCTGTTGAATACATGATCATCGGCCAGTTGACTCGCGCTGAGCGGCTCAACGCTAAAACCGCTTTTTCGCAACGCATCGGCGATCGTGTCAACAACCGTTAAATCGAGTTCGGCGACTTTATCGCTCAGGATGGCGACGCGCCCACCCGCCTGAGCTGGAGAGGAGCAACTAAAGAGAGCCATCCCGCACCCGATAATCCATGAGGCCAATTTAACCATAATGAATATTCCGAAAACCGCCGTATTTGCGCCGCTTAAGCTGGGCAGGACAGCAGGTGCTCGACCAGCGCGGTGAATGGGCAAGTCGCCACGCCAATGTATTTGTCAGCGCCCCCATAGTACACGTACAGGGTATCCCGAACAACCACATTTCCGCATGGAAAGATGCACCCTTGATAATAGCCGTCCAACTCGTAATCCTCTTCCGGCTGGATCAGCCAATCCGGCGCGCGATGCAGCACCTTGCCCGGATCCTGAAGATCCAAAAGCACCGCCCCAAGCCGATAATGCTTGTCAGGACCGACCGCGTGATATAAAACAAACCACCCATGTTTCGTTCTGATGGGAGGCGCGCTGCCGCCGATCTTGCACTCCCAATCGAATCGGGCCGTCATCAGCAGTTCGCTGTTCTTAAATCCCATCAGGTCATCGGCTTTTGAGATCCAGATCGCAGGATGTTCGGTCCCATAGGCCGAGCCGATCCAGTCGGCAGGCCGGTGCAGCATCACGTATTTGCCGTTGATCTTCTCAGGAAACAAAATTACGTCACGGTCATCATGCATCACATCCGTCATGGCGCCTGCCCGAATGAAGGTGCGAAAATCGCGCGTGATCGTTAATCCGGTCGTGGTTCGATTCCCTCGCAAATACAACGGGAATTCCTGCGGGCAGCCATTGTGTCGAAAGCCGGCAGCAAGCCAGTATTGTCCGGGCGCAAACGGTCTGGACGCGTACGTGATATAATAATGCTCGCCCATTCTCACAATGCGAGGGTCTTCCACACATCCGGCGTCAAAGCCGTCCTGGCTCGGAGCAAAAACAGGATGATCCGAAACACGCGTAAAGCTGAACCCGTCGAGACTGACCGCCAATCCAAACCGGATCACGTGTTCGCTGTCGTGGCCGGCAGCACGATACAGCATGATAAACTGTCGCTTGGCATCATCATAAATGACACCCGGATTTGTAGTCACGGCGCTTTCCCACGCATTGGCGGGATTGGGCCTGATTATCGGGTTACCCTTGAACCTTTCTAACTTCATGCATGATCCTCATAGGCAGAATATCCGCCTGCGATTGTCTATCGACGATTAACTCTTGGACAATAGGGGTCCTGAAATTATTGATCGAACGGGACCTTGTAGTAGCAGTCCCATGCTCCCAAGGTGTAAGCCCCCAGCCGCAGTTTGCGGGCGCTCTTATCCGTGTCCTCAATATAAGTCCATTTGATCCACGTGACGCGGCCGTCCTCGAACATATAATTCTGCCCGTCAGGCTGCTGACCTCCGCGCGTCACATGGTTTGAATAAGGACCGGCGGCGCCTACCCACTTGGTTACCTCGGGAGAAGTCGCCCCCATCCACGCTTGCGTAATATCGGTCATCAGCGGAGCATGCGCGAATTTGCCTCCAAACGTTTCCTTGCTGACCCAGCCGATCCCGGCGGGAGTGTACTTCATGGACATACTGTCCCAATTGTAATCCGGGCCCGGAGGCTGCCGGTACGGAAGGTAGAAGTACCCGCACAATCCCTGGTTAATGGCCATGTCCAAGTTAGCTGCCGCGACGGTCCTGTGCGCCACCTGAGTCGGGCAGAAGAGCACATTGTTCTTCTTAGTGCCCATCTCGCTGCCGACCTTCATCACATAATCGCGCCAGAATTCCTGCACCTTCCGGCTGTTCCAGGCAACGTCATAACCGGGAGTCCAGACCTGAGGGTCGGAGACATTGGCTGCATCATAGGGCAAATAGCCCGGCAAGGGGTCCCAGCCGTTGTAGGGGAAATAATTCTTATTATCGAGGGCATACGCCGATAGCCCCACCGCCCACTGATGCATGTTGCTGGCGCATAACATTCGTCGCGTGATGTGCTTGGCCTTGCCCAAGGCCGGGGCGATAATCGACAAGAGCAGCGCAATGATGGCAATCACCACCAGAAGCTCGATCAATGTAAACCCCTTTTTTTTGCTCACAGCATTGCCTCCGTCGGCTGGCGATAAACCGCTGGTACCCAATTAAACCAGTTTCATTGTAGAATATTCGTGAGTTAATGCCATGGACAACATTGCCCATTTTATACATAATATTGCCGGAGACAGCCAAAAAACCAATGGACTGAACAAGATACACCATGCCTTGTATAATCAGTGAGACGTCTCTTCTGCCGCATTTTCAGTCGATTATCAGGTTCAGTCATAAAAGCCATATTCGTAGGCTGCGTCATACATGGCCACGATGTTTGCCGCCGGCACACCCGCCTGAATATTATGGATGTTGTTGAAGACATATCCTCCACCCGGCTTGAAAACAGCCATATTTTCCCGAACATGGGCCTTGATCTCGTCCGGCCGGCCAAAGGGTAGAACGTGTTGAGAATCGATGCCGCCCCCCCAGAAAACCACCTTCTTGCCGAATTCGCTCTTTAGGGCCTGGGGGTCCATGTCGTCGGCGCTGGTCTGGATAGGATTGAGGATATCCACACCGTTATCGATTAAATCGGGAATGTACGTTTTGCAGCCTCCGCACGTGTGATACCAGATCTTGGCCTTTGTCAGTGACTTGATGTGCTGCACCAGTCTTTTCTGTCGCGGTTTGACGACTGCCCTGTAAAACTCCGGACGGAACAATGGACCGTGCTGACCGGCTAGATCATCGCCAATCATAACGACATCGACAAGGTCGCCGATTTCCTTCATAAATCCCGTATAATAGTCCATCCAATACGCCAGCGTCCGATCCAGCAGCGCCTCACAGAACGCCTGATCCTGGAGCGTATCCATAAACCAGTTTTCCAGCCCGCGCATATACCAGCAGTACTCATACACAACCCCGCCGATACCCGTGCAAAGGGCGTATGGCGTATTCCTGCGCATCTGGGAGACGTCCTGCCGCAACCCTTCAAAACGCGAGGGATGACCGCCATTGGGGAACGGATAATCTTCAATATCTTTCAGGCTCGCCCTTTCAAGCGGGTGATGAGAGATATCCATGTACATCTGTTGGTCATCCGGCATTGACCATACAACGCCGAACTCATCAGTCAAGTCATGCCACAGCCGTCCGCTGCGCCAGTTCTGCTTGATGGACCAGTCGAAACCTTCGACACCTTTGGAGCAAACATAGCGTGTGTCCACATGGAAGCGCTCAAGAACGCGTTCACTCGGCCTGGCCAATTGCTGGACCGCATCGAGGATCTGAATGTCCTCCTGAAACCCCAGATGGGCAAGCAGATCCTGGTAAGCCTTCTTGTGAATGCCTGTCTGAAAACCGCCAAGATCAAGCGGAACACGATCCGGCGGCTGATGGTTGAGGGCTGTAATCAAGCGTTGGCGAGACGTCATCTTTTCGTTCATGGTCACTTTCCTTGCTCTAAATTGATTTTTCACAAAATGGTAGTATAGTCGTCCCTGAAAAAGTCATTTTGCGAATTCAAATCGCCGGGCCAACGCGGTGACGCCAGAAGTGTTTGACATTTTGCTCAGCCAATTTTCCAAAAAGTCGACCCATTCCATCAGCGCATACAAAAATGCGGCTATT